>NZ_NEHZ01000006.1:0-317629 GCF_002112565.1 Pseudomonas sp. R25(2017) | reverse complement strand
AGAAAGGGCGGGACGAGAAGTCTCCCACGGTCCGTACTGGCTAGAGTCGGATTCTTGCTTTTAGTCCCGCCCACCCCTTCAAGTCTAAACATACAAGCTTGCCTGCAAGCGATGAGGCCAACCCAGTCGATATCCCTGTTGCCTGACCCACCCCCATCGCTGACAAGCCAGCTCCCACAGTGTCTGGGTTCAACCCTGCATCTGTGAACGCCCCGGAACCTGTGGGAGCTGGCTTGCCAGCGATAGGGCCGGCACTGTTGACATCTCCAGTGCCTGCCCACCGCCAACAGTCTGACCCCCACAGGTTCGCAGGCGTCAGGCGCTCAGGCGGGCGGTGACTTCGTTCAGTTGCCCCGACAGCCCGTGCAGGTTCTGGCTGGCGCTTTCGGTGCGCTGGACGTTGTCGAGGTTGGTGCTGGCGATCGAGGTGATTTCGGTCAGGTTGCGCGAGATGTCTTCGGCCACCGACGTCTGTTCCTCGGCCGCTGTGGCGATCTGACGGTTCATGTCGCGGATCGCTTCCACCGCGTGGGTGATGCGCTCAAGCATGGCGCCGGCCTGGGTCACCTGCTCGACGCTTTCGTCGCTGCGGGTCTGGCCGCTGTCGATGGCGTGGGCGGCGTCCACCGCGCCCGTCTGCACGCTGTGGATGATCTGGTTGATCTCGATGATCGACTCCGCCGTGCGCTGCGCCAGGTTGCGCACTTCGTCGGCCACCACCGCGAAACCGCGTCCGGCCTCGCCGGCCCTGGCCGCTTCGATGGCGGCGTTGAGCGCCAGCAGGTTGGTCTGCTCGGCGATGCCGCGGATCACTTCCAGCACCTTGCCGATGCGGCCGCTGTCGGCCTCCAGGCGACGGATCACCGTGGCGGTGTTGGCGATCTCGCCGCGCATCTGGGTAATGGCGTGAATGGTGTTCTGCATGACCTTCTCGCCCTGCTGGGCGGACTGGTCGGCATCGTCGGCGGCCCGCGCCGCGTCCGCCGCGTGACGGGCGACTTCCTGGGCGGTGGCGGACATTTCGTTCATCGCGGTGGCCACCTGGTCGGTGCGGCTGAACTGCTCGTTGGTGCCGCCGGCCATCAGGGTGGCGATGGCGTTCAGCTCGCCGCTGGCGCTGTCCAGATCCTTGGCGCTGCGTTGCAGGTGGCTGAAGGTCTCGGCGAGGAAGTCGCGCAGGGTGTTGGCCGCCGCGGCCAGGTTGCCCAGCTCGTCCTGGCGGTTGCTGGCCACCCGCTCGGCGAACTTGCCCTGGCTCAACAGGCTGACGTAGTCGATCAGTTTGCGGATCGGCTCCACCAGGTTGCGGTTGACCAGCCACAGGCTGAGCAAGCCGATCAGCAGTCCGGAGGCGAGCATCACCAACAGGCCCAGCCACACGGTGCGGTCGGCGCTGGCGCTGATCAGCGCCGATTGCTCGGTGCCTTGCTTGCGCAGTTCGACCACCAGCTCGCTCATCTGGTCGCTGGCGGCGCGGTCCACGCCCTTGACGGCGGCGTCGCCGGCCGCAGGATCGGCCCCGGCGGCCACGTAGGCGTCACGGCCCTTCTGGTAGGCGGCGCCCAGCAGACGGTGCTCTTCGCGCAGGCGTTCGATGCGGCTCTTGAGTGAAGGCTCGATGCCGGACTGGCTCGCCAGTTCGCCCAGGATGGTCTGGACGTCACGCTGACGCTCCTCGAACTGGCCCCAGTACTTGGCCAGGTCCGCCGGCTGCTTGCCGCGCAGCAAGACGTTCTTCCACTCCTGCACCTGCACCTTGAACTGCAGGTTGGCTTCGTCGATCAGTTGCGAGGTGTGCAGCGGGCCGGCGATCAGCTGGCTGTAGCTCTGCACGCCGTTGGACAGGAAATGGAAGCAGGACAGCGCGATCAACAGCATCGCCAGCAGGCTGCCGCTCAGCAGGGCGAGAATTTGCGCTCTCAGGGATTTTTGCAGCATCGCAAGGTACTCATGACAGGGATGAGGCACGCCCGGTAAGACGTGAATGGTGCCGGACATCCGTGTCGGCGGGCCTTGGCTCTTGGCCGAAGGCGCGCAACCTAACCCATGCGTGATCGGCGCGCCAGCGCGCTTCTTGAGAAAGATCCGACCGCCGGTAAGCCCTTGACCCGCCGTCACTTTACCGTCACGCAACGGTCACAAAGCCTCGCCATGATGGGGCACACGTGAGCCTGTCTCTCCCGCGACAGACGCCCTCCCCTGCGAGTCTCCATGAACCACAGCCTCGACCTCGGTCATCGCGACCCCGACCTGTTCGGTTTGCTCTACGGTTTTCGCTTCCGCCCCGGCGAACGCGGCCGCGAAGTCGATTCGGCCACCGCCCTGCGCTGCCTGCAGAACGACGGCGAACGCGACGAGTTCCTCTGGCTGCACCTGAACCTGGCCCACGCCGCGTGCGAGCGCTGGATGAAGAGCCACCTGCAATTGCCGGAGGAGTTCTTCGAAGCGCTGCACGAAGGTTCACGCTCGACCCGCATCGAACACGTCGACTCGGCCTTGCTGGCGGTGGTCAACGACGTGGTGTTCAACCTCAGCAGCATGGTGTCCTCGGACGTCTCGACCTTGTGGGTCTGCGTGCGCGGCAAGCTGATCGTCAGCGCGCGCCTGCAACCGCTGCACTCGGTGGACAAGCTGCGCTCCTCGGTGAAGGCCGGCGAATGCTTCCGCTCGCCGCTGGAGCTGCTGGTGCACCTGCTGCGCGACCAGGGCGAAGTGCTCACCCAGATCGTGCGCAAGACCAGCCTCAGCGTCGATCAGGTCGAGGACGAACTGCTGTCCTCGCGGCTGTCGACCAACCGCGCCGAGCTTGGCGCCAACCGCCGGGTGCTGGTGCGCCTGCAACGGCTGCTGGCGCTGGAGCCGGGCTCGCTGCTGCGCCTGCTCAACCGCCCGCCGGCGTGGCTGCAGAAGGAGGACGTCAAAGAGTTGCGCAAATCCACCGAAGAGTTCGCCTTGATCATCAACGACCTCACGGCCCTGGGCGAGCGGATCAAACTGTTGCAGGAAGAGATCGCCGCCAACGTCAACGAACAGAGCAACCGCACGCTGTTCACCCTGACCGTGGTCACGGTGCTGGCGCTGCCGATCAACATCATCGCCGGTTTCTTCGGCATGAACGTCGGCGGCGTGCCCCTGGCGCAGGATCCGGAGGGGTTCTGGATCCTGGTGGCGCTGGTGGCGACGTTCACCCTGATCGCCGGACGCTGGGCGTTTCGCAAACGGCGCGATTACTGAGTCGCCGCCATCGCCAGCAGGCTGGCGATGATCCGGACCAACGGCGCAGCCAATCCACCAAACACTGATCTGCCGCAGTCTCTCTGTAATATTCAGCAACGATCATGGGCGACACTCCTTCCCCCGCTCAGGATTGTCCTCCCATGGCGACGCCCTCCCTGACCGCCGGCCAACCGACTGCCTCCAGCGGCCGGCCGACACTCGACAAGAAAACCGGCCCCTTTACCTACGTGGTGTTTTTCGCGGTGCTGGCCCTGGGGCTGCTGTTCACCGCCTACAGCCTGGTGCACGACATGCACGAGCTGGGCACGGTGGTCACCACCTGGACACCGTTCCTGCTGTTGGGCGTGGCACTGCTGATCGCGCTGGGGTTCGAGTTCGTCAACGGCTTCCACGACACCGCCAACGCGGTGGCCACGGTGATCTACACCCACTCGCTGCCGCCGCACTTCGCGGTGATCTGGTCCGAGTTCTTCAACTTCCTCGGGGTGCTGCTCTCCAGCGGCGCGGTGGCGTTCGGCATCATCGCCCTGCTGCCGGTGGAGCTGATTCTGCAGGTGGGCTCCTCCGCCGGTTTCGCGATGATCTTCGCCCTGCTGATCGCCGCGATCCTGTGGAACCTCGGCACGTGGTGGCTGGGCCTGCCGGCTTCTTCGTCGCACACCCTGATCGGCTCGATCATCGGCGTCGGCGTGGCCAACGCCCTGATGCACGGGCGCGACGGCACCAGCGGCGTGGACTGGGCCCAGGCGACCAAGATCGGCTACGCGCTGCTGCTGTCGCCGCTGGTGGGCTTCGGCTGCGCGGCGCTGTTGCTGCTGGCCCTGCGCGCGTTCGTCAAGAACCGCTCGCTGTACAAGGCGCCGAAGGGCAACACCCCGCCGCCATGGTGGATCCGCGGCCTGCTGATCCTGACCTGCACCGGCGTGTCGTTCGCCCACGGCTCCAACGACGGCCAGAAAGGCATGGGCCTGATCATGCTGATCCTGGTCGGCACCCTGCCGATGGCCTACGCGCTGAACCGCACCATGCCCGCCGACCAGACCCTGCAGTTCGCGGCGGTGGCCGAAGTCACCCAACAGGCGCTGGTCAAGAGCGCGCCGCTGCCGGCCCCGGCCGACCCGCGCCCGGTGCTGTCGGACTACGTGCGCAGCAAGGAAACGACGCCGCAGTTGGTCCCGGCCCTCGCTGCGCTGACCGGCCACATCGGTGAAGAAGTGAAAGGCTACGGCTCGCTGTCCAAGGTGCCCGCCGAGGCCATGGGCAACGTGCGCAACGACATGTACCTGGCCAGCGAAACCATCCGCCTGATGGACAAGAACAAGGTCGGCGGCTTCGACGCCGACACCACCGGCAAGCTGCAACTGTTCAAGCAGCAGATCGACAACGCCACCCGCTTCATTCCGCTGTGGGTGAAGATCGCCGTGGCCATCGCCCTGGGCCTGGGCACCATGGTCGGCTGGAAGCGCATCGTGGTGACGGTCGGCGAGAAGATCGGCAAGACCCACCTGACCTACGCACAAGGCGCCTCGGCCGAGTCCGTGGCGATGCTGACCATCGGCGCCGCCGACATGTTCGGCCTGCCGGTGTCGACCACCCACGTGCTGTCCTCGGGCGTGGCCGGCACCATGGTCGCCAACGGCGGCGGCCTGCAGATGAAGACCATCCGCAACCTGCTGATGGCCTGGGTGCTGACGCTGCCGGCGGCGATCGTGCTGTCGGGCAGCCTGTATTGGCTGTTCACCCTGATTTTCTGAACCGCCCGTCACCGTAAAATCCCGGCCCGCTTCAGGGCCGGGATTCTTTCGTGCCCGCCTGCCGGGCGCCCGGCCGTCCGATAACCCTGCCATCGGACACCGACCGCTCAGATTGCGCTTCAGTTTGCCGGCATGATGCCGACTCATAAGTCATTCGATGCATTCAGGGAAAAGAACCGTGAACCTGTATATCAATCAGCTGCAGCAAAAGGCTGACTTCAAAGAAGCCATCTACGCCGGCGACATCTTCCTGAACACCCAACTGCGCGCCGCCCGCCAGTTGTGCGAATTCGCCCAGGAAAGCATCACCGCAGCGTTCGACGGCGAAACCCGCCACCAGGCGCTGCACACGCTGATGCCGGTGGAAGAGTTCGTGGTGCGGGTGACCCGCCTCAAGGGCCAGTTCACCAACAGCCTGCGCGCCAAGGAGCTGATCCTGAGCTTCATCGACGAGATCGGCGTCGACCCGCACGAATACATCTTCGACGTGCCGCGCATCCGTGTGGTGCCGAACTACGACTACCTGCACGCCGGCGTCAGCTACGCCTACAAGCCGCACCGCGACACCTGGTACGGCAGCGTCGATTGCCAGATCAACACCTGGATGCCGGTGCACACCATTTCCCCGGACCAGACCATGATGATCAACACCGGCTACTTCGATGTGCCGGTGAAGAACTCGTCCGCCCAGTGGAGCCTCAACGACTGGATCAACAACCAGCGCCACAAGGCCAAGGACAACCTCAAGGAAGAAGTCCGCGTGCACCCGGTGCCGCTGGAAGAGATCGACACCGCAGCCGAACTGCGCGTGGCCGGCAACACCGGCGACATGCTGATCTTCTCCGGCTCGCACCTGCACGGCACGGTCGCCAACCACACGCAGCACACCCGTTTCAGCGTCGACTTCCGCCTGATGCACCTCGATGACCTCAAGCACAACCGCGGCGCGATCAACGTCGACAGCGCGTGCCCGGACGTCGGCGCCGGCTTCAAAGACTACTTCCACGCCCACGACTTCTCGAATTTCCAAGGAATCCAGCAATGACCAAGCGTCGCATCACGCCTGCCGAAGCCCAATACAACGAAACCCGCGCCGGCGTCCTCAAGCGCGTGGACGCCGAATACGTGGCCGACGCCCCGTTCGTGTTCGCCAACCGCATCGGCGTCACCGCCGCGCTGTCGCGCATGGAACTGTTCAAGAAAGTCGCCGAGATCCCGGGCGCGATCATCGAGTGCGGCGTGTACAAGGGCAACTCGCTGATGCTCTACATGCACCTGTCGATGATCCTGGAGCCGTACGCGATCAACCGCTCCATCGTCGGCTTCGACACCTTCGAAGGCTTCCAGAGCATCAGCAAGACCGACGATCCGGCCGACGTCAACGAAACCATGTTCTCCGACACCGACCAGTCGCTGATCCAGGACATGATCGACGCCAACGACCTGCTGCGCCCGGTCAACCGCATCCCGCGCTGCGAACTGGTCAAGGGCGACATCGTCAAGACCGTGCCGGAATGGGTCAAGACCCGTCCTGACCTGGTCGTGGCCATGCTGATCCTGGACACCGACCTGTACGAGTCGACCAAGGTCGCCCTGGAGACTTTCCTGCCGTACATGCCCAAAGGCGCCATCGTGGTGCTGGACGAAGTGGCCTACCGCAACTTCCCGGGCGAAACCAAGGCCCTGCGCGAAGTGCTGGACCTGAACAAGATCGAACTCAAGCGCCTGCCGTTCGATTCGTGCGTGGGTTACTTCCACGTTTGATCGCGTAGCGGGGGCAGTTGCCTTGCGCTGCCCTCGCTGATGTATCGCCAGCAGGCTGGCTCCCACAGGGGATCCGGGTGAACGCAACCTTTGTGTTCACCGCAGAACCTTGTGGGAGCCAGCCTGCTGGCGATGGCCCCGGGCCGGCCGGCGCCGTTCCCTTCAGCCCTCGCAGGCACTGCGCAGCACCAGCCGCTCGCGTACCACGTCATACGCCCAGTGGTACACATAGGTGTAGGGCAGGAAGAACAGCAGCACGCCGATGTCGAGCAGGAACGCCTGCCACAGGCTCACCGACAGCCACCAGGCGATCAGCGGCACGCCCATCAGCACCAGTCCCCCCTCGAACAGCAGCGCGTGCACCACCCGCACCCAGGCGTTGTGGCGGATGCGCAAACGCTTGAGCACACGGTCGAACGCACCGTTGAACACCACGTTCCACACCAGCGCCAGCACGGCGACGACCACGGTGACCACGCCCATGTCGAGCAGCGGCTTGCCCATGATCCAGGCCAGCAGCGGCGTGCAGATGAGGATCGCCAGCACCTCGAAACCGATGGCCTGGCAAATGCGTTCAGTGATGGATTTAGGGGCCGTCATGACCTGACTCCTTGAGTGATGATGGTTGCCATCATCCAACCCCGCATCGATACTTCATAATCAATAACCATCGATCAAGGCGATAGTTCATGGCCTCTCAAGAAGTGCTGCAGGCGTTTGTCCAGGCCGCGACCCAAGGCTCGTTTTCGGCGGCGGCGCGCAAGCTGGGGCGCAGCCAGTCAACCGTCAGCGCCGCAGTGGCGAGCCTTGAGATCGACCTGGATCTTGTCCTGTTCGACCGCAGCAGCCGCAAGCCGACCTTGACCCCGGCGGGCCATGTGATGCTGCAGCGGGCCGAGGCGATCCTGGCGGCCGGCAGCCGCCTGGAAATGACCGCGCGGCAACTGGCCCAAGGGGTCGAGCCGAAGCTGACGGTGGCGATTTCCGACACCTACCAGTCCGACCGCTTCGAAGCGTCGCTCAGCGCGTTCGAACAGCGTTACCCGGATCTGGAGCTCGAATGCCTGATCGCCGAATGCGACGACCTGATCGCCTTGGTGCAACGGGGCCGGGCCCATCTGGCGTTCGTCGAGATGCGCGACCATTACCCGCCGGACCTGGAGACCGCCACGGTGAACGAGCGCACTGAGATCGCGTTGTTCGTCGGACGCGGGCATCCGCTGGCGGCGCTGGAATCCATCGATCCGCAGACGCTGGAGCAACACCGCGAACTGCGCCTGGCGACCATCGTCAATCCCTACGGCTCCCGGGCCAAGGGCCGCGTCTGGTCGGCGCCCAGCTACCTGATGCTGTTGGAGATGGCCCAGCGCGGGTTCGGCTGGGCGCCGCTGCCGCGCTGGCTGGTGGGGCGCTTCGGCAACGGCACGTTGACGGAGCTGAACGTGCGCGGCTGGCCGAAACCGGTGTTCGTCGATGCGCTGTGGTCGCGGCAGTTTCCGCCGGGACCGGCGGGCAGCTGGATGCTCAGCCAGATGCTGGAATAGCGGCGCGGCCGATCGCGAGCAGGCTCGCTCCTACAGAGGAATGAGCGCCCTTGCGGGAGCGAGCCTGCTCGCGATGGCGTCCCCGCAAACAACCGCTCAAGCCGCGTCGATCACCGCAGGCCCGTTCACCTGAAAGAACTCATGCAGGCCACGCATCGCCGGCAGCTCCAGCGCCTGCGCCGCATAGCACAGGCCCACCCGCCGGGTCGGTGCCGGCAGGTGCAGCGCCCGCACCGCCACCCGCTCGTGCCCCGCCGCCAAGGAGCGTGGCAGCATCGCCGCGCCGATGCCTGCCGCCACCATGTGCAGCGCCTGACGCAATGATCCGGCATGCCCGGCCACGGCCTGAGGCGAACGGCCGTACAGCGCCATCAGGCGCTGATGGGACGGGTGCTGCGGGCAGGTGATCCAGTCTTCGATGGGGGCCCACGCCGTCTCGGCAGCGGCCATCGGGTGATCGGCCGACAGTGCCAGCACGTAGGGTTCCTCCCACAGCGGCAGGAATAGTTCGTCCTCGCAGCACATCTCTTCGACCGCCAGCCGACCGTCGCCCAGGCACCCCTCCTCCAGCGTCAGCAGCAGATGAGGCAAGGCTTGGCGGGCCATGCGCACGAAGGCTTCGATGTGGCTGGCGGCGATGTCGCCTTCGATGCCCAAGGTCAGCGGCACACGGTGCTCGCCGCTGCGGAACATCCGGCTCAGGGCCTGGGCCTCGGCCACCATGCGCCGGGCCTGCGGGTACAAAAGGCGCGCCTCGTCGCTGACCTCCACCCCGCGCGGCTGGCGCAGGAACAAGGTGGCGCCGAGCTCCTCCTCAAGCTGTTTGACCGTCACCGACAGCGTCGGCTGGCTGATGAACAGGCGCTGCGCCGCTGCGGTGATGTTGCGTTCCTCGAACACGGCGAGAAAGGCTTTGAGATGGCGGATATCCATAGACCGTTCCGATACCAGACAGAGAAATAAGGCATTTTTCAGCCTGAAACGGGCTAAATATACTGCGCCGCACATCCAGCCATTCGTTTTTTTGCTTCAGGAGTGCAGTCATGAGCAAACCGTTGATCATCGTCACCGGAGCCAGTTCCGGCATCGGCGAAGCCGCCGCCCGCCGCCTGAGCGCCGCCGGCCACCCGCTGCTGTTGCTGGCCCGGCGCATCGAACGCCTGGAGGCCCTCGCGCTGCCGAACACCCTCAGCCGTCGGGTGGACATCACCGACCGCACCGCGCTGCTGGCCGCCGTCGCCGAGGCCGAAGCGCAGTTCGGTCCGGCCGATGCGCTGATCAACAACGCCGGGGTGATGCTGCTGGGCGAGATCAGCCAGCAGGATCCGGCCCAGTGGGAGCGCATGCTCGATGTGAACGTGAAGGGCCTGCTCAACGGCATCCATGCCGTGGTGGCCGGCATGATCGAGCGCAAGCGCGGCACGATCATCAACGTCAGTTCCGTGGCCGGGCGCAAGACGTTCCCCAACCACGTGGCGTATGTCGGCACCAAGTTCGCCGTGCACGGGCTGTCGGAGAACCTGCGCGAGGAACTGGCGCCGCACAACGTGCGCGTCACCACCATTGCGCCGGGTGCGGTGGAGACCGAGCTGCTGAGCCACACCACGGACGAAGCGATCAAGACCGGCTACCAGGCGTGGAAACAGGAAATGGGCGGCACCGTGCTCAGCGCCGAGGACGTGGCCACGGCAATCGCCTATGCCTATGAACAGCCCCAGGGCGTGTGCATCCGCGAAATCGTCATGGCCGCGACCCGGCAGCAGGCCTGATTGCCGCGCTGCCGGCCTTGAGGGCCCCATCGCCAGCAGGCTGGCTCCCACAGGAGGACGATGTGCACCGCATCACTTTGTGAGGGCCAGCCTGCTGGCGATGGCTGCGTATCAAGCAGCATGGATGCCGTCAGTGCCGGCCTCATCGCTTGCAGGCAAGCTCCTACAGGATTTTGTGGTGGGCGGGGATCTTGCGGACACCGGCGATCATTGTGGGAGCTGGCTTGCCAGCGATGGGGCCGGCACTGCCCCCCCACAACGGCGATGCACACCGCAACATCTTGTGGGAGCCAGCCTGCTAGCGATGAGGCCGGCACCGGTACACAAGGCTCAACCCAACTCGCGCAACCGCCCCTCGATGAACCGCCGCTCCGGCGCCTGCCGGGTCAGTTCCAGTGCCCGGGCATACGCCGTCCGCGCCTCGTCGGTCCGCCCCAACTGCCGGCAGAATTCCGCCCGCGCCGAATGCGCCAGGTGGTAATCCTGCAGCTCGCCGCGCTCCAGGATCCCTTCGATCAGCGTCAGCCCGGCCAGCGCCCCGTCGCGCTTGGCCACCGCCACCGCCCGGTTCAGCTCGATCACCGGCGACGGCGTCACCCGCAGCAGCACGTCGTACAGGCCGACGATCTGCGCCCAGTCGGTCTCGTCCGCCGTCGGCGCCTCGGCATGCACCGCCGCAATCGCCGCTTGCAGGCAGTACGGCCCGAACCGCCGGGTGGTCAGCGCCCGCTCGACCAGCGCGCCGCCCTCGGCGATCAATTGCGCATCCCAGCGCGTACGATCCTGGTTCTCCAGCAAAATCAGCTCGCCTTCAGGCGACGTCCGCGCCGCCCGCCGCGACTCATGCAGCAGCATCAGCGCCAACAGGCCCATGACCTCCGGCTCCGGCAACAGCTCCATCAGCAGCCGGCCGAGGCGGATCGCTTCGCGCGTCAGGTCTTCGCGCACGACCTGCGCGCCGTCGGAGGCCGAATAGCCTTCGTTGAACACCAGGTAAATCACCCGCAGCACGCTGTCCAGCCGCTCGGGCAGCTCACTCAGGCTCGGCACCTGATAGGGAATCTTCGCGTCACGGATCTTGGCCTTGGCCCGTACGATGCGCTGGGCGATCGTCGCCGGCGCGCAGAGGAACGCCCGGGCGATCTCTTCGGTGGTGAGGTCGCAGACTTCCCGCAGCGTCAGCGGCACCTGCGCATCCGCCGCCAGGGCCGGGTGGCAACAGGTGAACATCAGCCGCAGGCGGTCGTCTTCCACGTCATCGTCGCTCCACTGGGCCTGTTCCAGTTCTTCCACCTGGGCCAGCAGCCAGGGCCGCGACGCCTTGAACCGCGCACGGCGGCGCAACACGTCGATGGCCTTGAAGCGCCCGGCGGACACCAGCCAGGTGCGCGGATTGTCCGGCACGCCGTCGCGCTGCCAGCGCTCGACCGCGACGAAGAACGCCTCGTGCAAGGCTTCTTCGGCGAGGTCGAAATCCCCCAGCAGACGGATCAGCGTCGCCAGGATCCGCCGCGAGTCTTCGCGGTAGACCTGCTCGACCCGCGCCTTGACCTCTGCGTCCGCCATGGGTCAGACGTTCAGCTGACGAACCGGGCGCACCTCGACGCAACCGACCCGGGCCGCCGGAATGTGGCCGGCGACCTGAATGGCTTCGTTGAGATCCCGGGCGTCGATCAGGTAGAAGCCGGCCAACTGTTCCTTGGTTTCGGCGAACGGGCCGTCGGTGACCGACACCTTGCCGTTGCGCATGCGCACCGTGGTGGCGGTCTGCACCGACTCCAGCGCCTCGGCGGCGACCATCCGGCCGCTGCCCTGGATCGACTCGGCATACGCCCAGCATTCGGCGTCTTCGGGGCTGTCGGGCGACGAGTGCAGCAAGCGCTCGTCGCTGTACACCAGGCATAGGTATTTCATCGCTCACTCCTGAACCGGACGGATCAACTATGGCCGCAGATCGGCGCTTTGGCGAACCGTGCGCCGCTTACGGCTGCACGTCGAACAAGGTCGCGCCGCTCATCGGATCGAACGGGGCCGACCAGTGCTCGTGGACGATCTTCCATGCGCCGCCCTCCTGCCGGTAGCACGCGGTGACCCGCATCCAGCAGCTCTGGGTTTCGCCCTTGTCGTTGGTGCCGCCGCAATTGGCCACCCAATGGGCGAAGGCGATTGTGTCCGCCGTCTCGATGGCGACTTCGTGGAACTCGAAGATGTGCGGGCCGGGGCACATTTCCATGCAGGCGATCCAATGCGCCCGGTAGGCGGCCTTGCCCTTGAATTGCAGGGCCTTGATCGCGTCGAAGGAGACGATGTCGTCGGCGTAGAGGGCCATGACCTTGTCCACGTCCTTGGACATGACGGCTTGGCGGTAGGTGTCGATCAGGGTCTGGATCTGCGCTTGTGCGTTCATGGGTGTTCTCCGTGATTGTTGTTGGAAGACACCCTTAGTCGTACGGCGATCCGCCGGATCGACAAGGCACGAAAATTAAATGTTTCGCCCTCACCGTGCTCGGTAGAATCCGTTGCTCAACTTCGTAGGAAAAAGGAAATTCCCGTGTCAGCCAAACTCGTGCCGTACGACAGCCTGAATGCCGCCCAGCGTCAGCAGATCGAGACGATCGAAATCCACCCCGGGCAGATCAAGTTTTCCGGCGACATCCACACCGCCCTGCAGACCCTGCGCACGAATGCCGGCGTGAAGGGCTTTGCCCTGCTGGACGACGACGTGCCCGTCGCCTTCCTGCTGCTCAAGCGCCCGCCGGCGATGCCGGAATGGGCCGACGAGCACAGCGCCACCCTGCATGCGCTTCAGGTCGACCACCGCGCCCAGGGCCGTGGCTACGGCAAGGCCTGCCTGCGAGCGCTGCCCGAGGCCGCGCGCCAGGCCTGGCCGCAGATCAAGGGCCTGCAACTGGCGGTGGACGCCGACAACGATGCGGCCATCGCGCTGTATGCCCGGCACGGTTTCGTCGACAGCGGTCAGGCGATCCTGGGCCGGGTCGGCTACGAACGGCGCATGGGCCTGGTGTTCTGAAACCGTGGAGGGATGCACGATGATCGATTCGATTGAAGCCCTGGAAGCCCTTTACGGCCTGCCTCACGAACGTGCGGTGCGCAAGCAGATTGGCTTTCTCAACGAGGACTACCAGGCGATGGTGCGGCTCTCGCCGCTGGTGATCGTCAGCTCCGTGGGCGCCGACGGCCTCGACAGTTCACCGCGCGGCGACACCGCAGGCTTTGTGCGGATCCTCGACGAGCGCACCCTGGCCCTGCCGGACCGGCCGGGCAACAACCGCATCGATACGCTGCGCAACGTGCTGCACGACCCGCGGGTGTCGCTGCTGTTCATCATTCCCGGCATCGGCGAGACGTTGCGGGTCAACGGCACGGCCGCCATCAGCGCCGATCCCGACCTGCTGGCCAGCTTCGCGGTCAACGGCAAGCCGGCGCGCACGGTCCTGCTGGTGACGGTGGAGGCGGCGTTTTTCCATTGCGCCAAAGCGTTCGTGCGCTCGGATGCGTGGAACCCGGACACCCACCTGCCGCGCTCGGCGCTGCCCAGTGCGGGGGCTTTCCACAAGCGCCTGAACGATGGCCAGTTCGACGCCGAAGCCTACGACCGGGAAGCGCCGGCGCGGGTGCAGAGCACGCTGTACTGAGCGAAGTCATGCGGTGTCTTCAATGACGCCATCGCGGGCAAGCCCGCTCCCACAGGGGACTCGGCCGGATGCAGAGTCTGCGATCACCCCGATCCAATGTGGGAGCCAGCCTGCTGGCGATGGCATCAACGCATCGTCACTCCCACAAAGAAATCCTGTGGGAGCGGGCTTGCCCGCGATAGCGGCCTGTCAGCCAACACCGCTCTCAGAGCGTCAGGATCATCTCATGCCACGCCATCCCGCCGTGGTCGGACTCGGACGGTTTGATGTAGGCAAAACCGAACCCGGCGTACAGCGGGATGTGCCGCTCTTTGCACATCAGATGGATCGTCGCCTTGCCCAGGCCGCGCATGCGCTCGATGAAGGCGGTCATCAGCAGCTTGGCCAGGCCTTGCCCCTGATAGTCCGGGTGCACCACCACCGACATGATCACCACATTGGGGCCGGCCGGGTCGTGGCCGATCAGTTCCTTGAAGGCCTCGTCCGACATCTGCACCTCGAACGCCGCACCGGAGTTGACGAACCCGGCCACGACGCCGTCCACCTCGGCGACGATGAAACCGTCCGGCCAGGTGGCGATGCGCGTGGCGATCTTCTCGCGGGTGGCGGCCTCATCGCCTTCGTAGGCGAGGGTTTCGATGGCGTAGCAGCGATCCAGGTCGGCAGCGGTGACGTGGCGGATGACGGGGTTCATGGCGGCTCGGAATCAGTGAAGACAGGGCCGCCAAGAATAAAGGAATAAGGTGTTCATATCGATCCGCATGGGCGCCGTAAAGCCTGCGTAAAAGCGCTTTTCTTCGGATTCGGGACGGTCTATTCCTGACGCCTGTCTCTGATCACCCGAGGGGGGGAACCGTTTATGAGCAGCGTGGAAATCGGTTTGTTGATGGTGTTGGGCATCAGCTTCTTCGGCTTCGTCACCCTGGGCATCGACCTGTGGCGGGCACGACGGATCAAGGGCAAGTAAGGCTCGACCGGCAGCGCGAATCGGATTCGCGCTGCCGATGGCCGATCAGGTCTTCTTTTCGACCGGGACGCAGATTTCCAGCTTGCCGGTCTTGAGCTTCGGATTGAAATCGGCGCTGTAGCGTTCCAGCTCCGGGGCGTTGAGCCCTTTGTACTCGGACGCCGGCAGCCAGGTGTTGTAGATGTAGTCAATGGTCTGCGGCAACAGATCCAGCGAACCCTTGTGTTCGAACACCGCGTACTGGCGCGGAAGGATTTCGATCCACGGATACTTTTCCTGCGGGAAGTCATCCAGCTTGCGGATTTCGACCCCGGCCATGTAATCGAAACCGCCGTTGCCGTCGAAATTGCTGCAGACGCCGTAGGTGACTTCGCCCTTCTGCCCCGGAATGTTTCCGATGTGCGGAATCAGTTTTTCCCATAGCGCGGGGATGTCTTGAACAGTCTCTTTGGTGAAGCGATCGCGAAAACCTGCAATCAGCAGGAAGTGTCCATGTTCGAAGCGAGGTTCAGCCACTTCGACGCGTTTCTGCTCATCCATGACTCGACTCCTTGAACGAAAAAAGTGGGTTCGGCTGGGAGTATAGAAGCCAAACCCGATTCGCACATTCAGAGCGAATGCAGGGCCTCGGCGGCGCCGGAACCGACGAATTCGTTATAGCCGGATACGATCACGTAGACCGCGAAATAGCAGAAGATCGCTGCAGATGCCAGGTAGGAGTAGCGCAACAGCTTGTCACCCAGCAGCTTGCCGCCATGGCTCGCGGCGAAGCACAGCCCCGCCGACCACAACAGCCCGGCGCACAGGAAACCGCCGAGGAACAGCGCCGAGCTCAAAGGGCCGCCGCCACCGGAGCGGGCGATCAACGTGCCGCCCACCGCCGCGAACCAGAGGATGGCGCTGGGCGACGACATGGCGAGAAAGATCCCGCGAAAGAATTCCTTGCGGTGGGAGTTCTGGCTCACCTGCGCCGTCTCGGCCAGCAGCGCTTCGTGATGGATCGCCGAATAAATCATCTTCGCCGCGAAGTAGACCAACAGCGCGGAGCCACCGATCCACAGCGTCCAGCGCACGGTTTCGTACTGCAGCAGCACGGTCATCCCCGCCAGCGCCAGCACCGCGTAGACCAAATCGCCGACGCAAGTGCCGAGGCCCAGCGCGAAGCCTTGAAAATAGCCGCGCTGCATCGCCAGGGTGATCATCGCGATGTTGGCCACGCCGATATCCAGGCACAGCGAAAGGCTCAGCAAGAAGCCGCTGGTGAATTCCATTGACCGTTTTCCTTGGGAAAAAATTGTTGTCGTGCACGCTGGACAGTCTGCCACCGCTGCCCTTATCTTCCGCCACAGGTCACCGCAGTGACCAGCGTCGCTCGGACGGTTCCGGGCGCTTACGTTATCCGAGGCAACAATGGCTGAACAAGGTTCGCCGCGCCGCTTTGCGCGCATCGATCGACTCCCCCCTTACGTCTTCAACATCACCGCCGAGCTGAAGATGGCCGCCCGCCGCCGTGGCGAAGACATCATCGACCTGAGCATGGGCAACCCCGACGGCGCCACGCCGCCGCACATCGTCGAGAAACTCGTCACCGTCGCCCAGCGCGAAGACACCCACGGCTACTCGACGTCCAAGGGCATTCCGCGCCTGCGCCGGGCGATCTCCAACTGGTACAAGGAACGCTACGAGGTCGACATCGATCCGGAAAGCGAAGCCATCGTCACCATCGGCTCCAAGGAAGGCCTGGCGCACCTGATGCTGGCGACCCTGGACCAGGGCGACACGGTGCTGGTGCCCAACCCGAGCTACCCGATCCACATCTACGGTGCCGTGATCGCCGGCGCCCAGGTGCGCTCGGTGCCGCTGGTGCCCGGCGTGGACTTCTTCGCCGAGCTTGAGCGGGCCATCCGCGGCTCGATCCCGAAACCGAAGATGATGATCCTCGGCTTCCCGTCCAACCCCACCGCCCAGTGCGTGGAACTGGACTTCTTCGAACGGGTGATCGCCCTCGCCAAGCAGTACGACGTGCTGGTGGTGCACGACCTGGCCTACGCCGACATCGTCTACGACGGCTGGAAGGCCCCGTCGATCATGCAGGTGCCCGGCGCCAAGGACATCGCGGTGGAGTTCTTCACCCTGTCCAAGAGCTACAACATGGCCGGCTGGCGCATCGGCTTCATGGTCGGCAACCCGGAACTGGTCAGCGCCCTGGCGCGGATCAAGAGCTACCACGACTACGGCACCTTCACCCCGCTGCAGGTGGCGGCCATCGCGGCGCTGGAAGGCGACCAGCAATGCGTGCGCGACATCGCCGAGCAGTACCGCCAGCGGCGCAACGTGCTGGTCAAGGGCCTGCACGAACTGGGCTGGATGGTCGAGAACCCGAAGGCTTCGATGTACGTCTGGGCGAAGATCCCCGAGGCCTACGCGCACCTGGGTTCGCTGGAGTTCGCCAAGAAACTGCTGGCCGAGGCCAAGGTCTGCGTGTCGCCGGGCGTCGGTTTCGGTGAGTACGGCGACGACCACGTACGCTTCGCCCTGATCGAGAACCAGGACCGGATCCGCCAGGCCGTGCGCGGGATCCGCGGGATGTTCCGGGCGGACGGGCTGGCCCCGAAGACCGGCGCCTGATCTGGCGGCACTCAATGTGGCGAGGGCGCTTGCTCCCTCGCCGCGAAAGATCCCTGTCCCATGGCTTCAGGCACAAAAAAACCGCATCGCTGCGGTTTTTTTGTGCCTGCCGGATCGTTTACACGAACAGCGACAGCAGCAGGATGAAGCCCAGGCCGACCACCGACAGGATGGTTTCCATCGCCGTCCAGGTCTTGAAGGTTTCCGCCACGGTCATGTTGAAGTACTGCTTGACCAGCCAGAAACCGGCGTCGTTGACGTGGGACAGGATCAGGGAACCGGCGCCGGTGGCCAGCACCAGCAGCTCACGGTTCACGCCCGGGATCATCCCCACCACCGGCACCACGATGCCGGCGCCGGTGATGGTCGCCACGGTGGCCGAACCTGTCGCGATGCGGATCACCGCCGCCACCAGCCAAGCCAGCAGGATCGGCGAGATCTGCGCGCTGACCGCCATGTGGCCGATCACGTCGCCCACGCCGCTGGTCACCAGCATCTGCTTGAAGCCGCCGCCGGCGCCGATGATCAGGATGATCGCGGCAGTCGGCGCCAGGCTCGCGTCGAGCCACTTGAGCATCTGGTTCGAGCCGATGCCCTGCTTGTAGCCGAAGGTGTACAGCGACAGCAGCAGCGCCAGCAGCAAGGCCGAGATCGGGTGGCCGATCATGTCCATCCAGGTGCGGAAGAAATGGCCGTCCGGCAGCGCCACGTCGGCGAAGGTCTTGAGCAGCATCAGGAACACCGGCAGCAGCACGGTGAGCAAGGTGATGCCGAAGCTCGGCAGGTCGGTCGAATCGGTCTCGCGGGCCAGTTGGTCCACCAGTTCCTGGTTCGGGTGACCCGGAATGTGCTTGGCGATGAACGTACCGAAGATCGGGCCGGCGATGATGGCGGTCGGCAGCGCGACGATCAGGCCGTAAAGGATGGTCTTGCCGATGTCGGCGCCGAACACGCCGATGGCCAGCAGCGGGCCCGGGTGCGGCGGCACCAGGCCGTGCACGGCGGACAGGCCGGCCAGCAGCGGGATGCCGATCTTGATGATCGACACGCCGGTGCGCCGGGCGACGATGAACACCAGCGGGATCAGCAGCACGAAGCCGATCTCGAAGAACAGCGGAATGCCCACCAGGAACGCGGCGAACATCATCGCCCACTGCACCCGCTCCTTGCCGAAGGCGCGGATCAGGGTCTGGGCGATCTGGTCCGCGCCGCCGGATTCGGCCATCATCTTGCCGAGCATGGTGCCCAGCGCCAGGATGATGCCGACGAAACCGAGCACGCCGCCGAAGCCGTCCTGGAACGCCTTGATGATGGTGCCGATGGGCATGCCGGAAGTCAGGCCGAGGAACGCGGCGGCGATGGTCAGGGCGATGAAGGGGTGGATCTTGAACTTGGTGATCAGGACGATAAGCCCGATCACCGTGACCACTGCATCGAGCAGCAGGTAGGCGTCGTGGGACATGCCAAACATAGGGGGTGTCTCCTGGTTTGTTGTTGTTATTAAAGCGGGTTGATCAGAAGTCGGGAGGACAGCGCTATCTCTTCGAACACAGTCATACCGCCTGTTTCAGACCGTTGGCCAGCCACCATTGGTGGGCCTGGGCGGCCAGCTCGTCGACGCTGTGCACCGAGGCGTCGAGCGCCAGGGTCAGCGGTTCGCCCTTGGGCGATTCGAGCGTGGCGAACTGGCTTTCGATCAGCGTGGCCGGCATGAAGTGGCCCGGCCGGTGGGACACGCGGTCGGCGGCCACTTCGGGGGTCAGTTCGAGGAACACGAAGCCCAGGCCCGGCAAGGCGCTGCGCAAGCGTTCGCGGTAGGCATGCTTGAGGGCCGAGCAGGTCAGCACCGGGCGCTCGCCCAATGCGTCGACGCGGCGCAGCTCTTCGCACAGGCTGTCGAGCCAGCCGGCGCGGTCTTCATCGTTCAGGGGGATCCCCGCGCTCATCTTGTCGATGTTCGCGGCCGGATGGAAAGTATCGCCTTCAATGGCAGTGGCGCCGCTCAACTGGCACAGGGCCTGACTGACGCACGTCTTGCCGCAACCGGCAACGCCCATGATGACCAGGGCGGTGATGGGATGATTCATGTAACACCTCAGCGCGCAGACAGCGCTACCTTTGCTAGCTATGACTCTAGTGCACAGGCAGACATTGCCGACGCCTTCTTGTCGTTTTTTTGGGTTGCAGCAGGTTGATGCCCCACGCCAAAGAGCGAGGATCAGGCAAGCCTCGCTCACGCATTTGCAGCTGCAAAAGGACAGCGCTACCTTAGTGCCTTGATTTTTGTTTGGCAAGCCGCCCGATGACCACCCCCAAGAACGATAAAAACACCCGCACCACCGGCCGTCCCACCCTCAATGAAGTCGCCCGCCTGGCCGGGGTCAGCCCGATCACCGCATCGCGCGCGCTGCGCGGGGTCAGCACCGTCGCCACCGAACTGGTGGAAAAGGTGCAGAAAGCCGCCCTCGACCTCAACTACGTGGTCAACCCCGCCGCCCGCGCCCTGGCCTCGGCCCAGAGCCATTCGGTGGTGGTGCTGGTGCCTTCCTTGTCCAACCTGCTGTTCATCGACACCCTGGAAGCCATTCATCGGGTGCTGACGCCCAAGGGCTTCGAAGTGCTGATCGGCAACTTCCACTACTCCCGCGACGAAGAAGAGAAACTGCTGCGCAACTACATGGCCTACCAGCCGCGCGGCCTGCTGCTGACCGGCTTCGACCGCACCGAAAGCTCGCGGCGGATGATCGAGGCCAGCAACATCCCCTGCGTCTACATGATGGAACTGGACAGCGCCGCCGGGGTGAACTGCGTCGGTTTCTCCCAGCTCAGCGCCGGCGAGACCGCCGCCGAGCACCTGTTGTCCCGCGGGCGCAAGCGCCTGGCCTACATCGGCGCGCAGCTCGACCAGCGCACGCTGCTGCGCGGCGAAGGCTTCCGCCGCGCCGTGCAGAAGGCCGGCCTGTACGACCCGGACCTGGAGGTACTGACCCCGCGCGCCTCGTCCGTGGGCCTGGGGGGAGAGCTGTTCCTGCAGCTGCTGGCGACGCACCCGGACGTCGACGCGATCTTCTTCGGCAACGACGACCTGGCTCAGGGCGCCCTGCTCGAAGCCCTGCGGCACGGGATCAAGGTGCCCGAACAGGTGGCGATCCTGGGCTTCAACGACCTGCCCGCCTCGGAACACATGGTGCCGCGCCTGAGCAGCATCAGCACCCCGCGCGAGGCGATCGGCCGGCGCGCGGCAGAACAGATGCTGACCCTGATGGCCGGCAACAGCGTCGCCCGGCCGGTGGAAGACATGGGCTTCGAACTGAAGGTCCGCGAAAGCACCTGACCGCGAAAAGCCTGCTCGCGATAGCGGCGCGTCAGCGCGGCATCGGTCACTGACCGATCGCCATCGCGGGCAGACTCGCTCCTACAGGGGCAATCCGCCGGGCTCAGGAGCCCAACAACTCGACCAGCGCCAGCGCCCCCTTCTGCAAGGGCTGGCGCTTGAGCCACACCGCATGCACCGGCAGCACCAGGCCGTTTTCGATGTTGCGAAAGTTCAGCCGCTTGAGCCGCCCCGCATCGAGCCACGGCTGCACCACCGACAACGGGAAGTTGCCCCAGCCCAACCCCGCCTCGACCATCTCCAGGGCCGTGGCCAGGCTGTCGGTGCGCCAGTGGGACTCGGCCACCAGCGGGCGGGTGTCGCTGACCGGCAGGTCGCGGCTGGCGACGACGATCTGCCGCACGTGCACCAGATCCTCCAGAAACAGATCCTGCCCTTGCCACAGCGGACTGTCCGCCGCCAGGGTGGCGATCATCCGTTCGCTGCCGACGAACTGAAACCGCTCGAGCACGTTCATGCTCAGCCCGGCGAACGCCAGGCACACACTGACCCGTCCGCTGTGCAGCATCGCCAGCACGTCATCCTGCGGGGCGGTCAGCACTTCGACGTCAAGCAGCGGATGGCGTCCGGCGAGCACCTTGATCGCCGCCATCAGCCGGCGCCGGTCGATGTCCGCCGCCACGCCGATCGACAGCCTGCTCTCCAGCCCCAACGACAACTGCACCGCGTGCACCTGCAACTGCTTGAGCTGTTCGGCGATCAGACGTGCGTGGGGCACCAGCGACAGGGCCATCGCCGTGGGCTGCGGCTCGCGGTGATGGCGGTCGAACAGCGGATAGCCAAGTTCAGCCTCCAGGTTGCCGATGCCCATGCTCACCGCCGAGGGCACCTTGCCCAAGGCCCGGGCGGCGGCGGAAAACGAGCCGCGCTCGATTACCGCCAGGAACAGTTCGATGCTGTCGCTGCTGAAATTCAAACCCATCACCTATCAATAAACCTGAAAGCTTCTGACTTTTTCTGTCACTAACATTGAAGCTATCTTTCGCCGACTTGGCCAGCCCCGCTGGCCGTCAGTCGCAAGAAAGAGGCAATCCCCATGCAAGGCGTCAAACGCAAACTGGTCTACGTGTCGCTCTACGAAGTGATCGGCATGACCTTCTCCGCCCTCGGCCTGGCGCTATTGTCCGGCACCTCCCCCGGCAGCACCGGGCCGTTGGCGGTAATCATCACCACCATCGCCGTGACCTGGAACTTCATCTACACCTCGCTCTTCGAGCGCTGGGAAAGCCTGCAGACGTCCCGCACGCGCACGGTCAAACGGCGCATCGCCCATGCCGTGGGTTTCCAGCTGACGCTGATCGTGTTCCTGATTCCGCTGATCGCCTGGTGGATGGACATCAGCCTGGTGCAGGCTTTCCTGCTGGATCTGGCGCTGATCGTGTTCATCCCCTGCTACACGTTTGCCTTCAACTGGCTGTTCGACCGGGTGTTCGGCCTGCCGGCCTCGGCGTTGCCGGATCCGGTGGCGTGAGGGGCAACGGTCAGCCACTGCCGCCGACCGGCAAAGGCTGACCGCCCAGAAGGCTGCAGCCGCACTCAACCCATTGAAAATATTGAATTTAAAAGAAGGCACGGTAATTGCTGAAGTTAACCCGACAGTCATTACCTACAGGTCAATCCATCATGTTGGTCAGTGCCAAACAACAGCAAATCATCCATCTGCCCAAGCATTTGAATGACGATGCCACCACCACTGCGGCCGCCGGTCTGCAAGGCGGCCTCGCCCCGATGCTGCAGACCCTGCAAGCCCAGGCTCAGGCGCAGAATGCCGAAACCACCGCCAAGGTGCAGGACTCGGCGACCCAGGTCGCCACCCAGCAAGTCAGCGAGGCCGCGCGCATCAGCGACAACGTCGACGAAGCCTTCGCCAAGACCCGCGTCGGCCTGCAGACCACCGACGCCTCCAACGCCAAGATCGGCGCCAAGACCGCCACCGAAGAGTTCAAGGACTACATGAGCAAGTCGCCGGAGCAGCGCCTGCGCGACAGCATCCTGCAGGAAATGGGCCTGACCGAGGAGGACATCAAAGCCATGCCGCCGGAGAAGCAACTGGCCGTGGCCAAGGAAATCGCCCAGCGCCTGCAGGACAAGATGAAACTGGCGCAATCGGACAAGGAGAACGTCAACGACATCAAGGACAGCGACAAGATGGCGGACAAGTTCCTCGCGGCACTCTGATCAAAGAGTGAACCCAGCCACTCTGCCGACGACCGTTAATCCGAAAAACAGCCTGCCCTGTCAGATCTGACAGTACTGCTGCCAAAGAAAAACCTGTTCACTCGGCCTGTGATCACATCCGTGATCGCAGACCAACTGAACAGGAGTTCATTATGGCTACCCTAGCTTTCGAAGGTAAATGCAGCGCCAAGTCCACCTACAATGGTGACCCCATTGGAACAGACTTTCTTTCAGAACAGGTCAACTTCGGATCGAATCTCTTTTCTGCGTTTGCCGATAACGATGAGTCCTTTGTACAGATTGCTTACGCTGGGGATCTTTCACCCGGCACGCATGAATTGAGTTTCAAACCCGAAAGCGGGACCGGGCCCGCCCTCCAATACCGAGTTGGAGGCCGAACGTTTCAGATCAGTGGCACAGGAACCGTCACCATTGGTACCAATCCTGTATCTCAAGAAGGGACATTCAAGGGGACTTATCTGGGGGACTTTGGGTTAACGGTGTTCGAAGGTAGCTTCAAAGCCGAATATAGAGGATGAGCCACCATCGCTCTGCGTCACTTCAACAAGGGCAGCCTCCGCTGCCCTTGGTTTTTGGTTCAACGAATGTCGAACCTGGCAACTGACGGGTCAGTTCAGTTGCAGGGTCTCATTGAACTGACTGATCGCATCCACCACATGCCGCGACCCCTGCTGGATCTCGCGGATCGCATCCCCCGCCTCGTTCGCCAGCTCCACCCCCAGCCCGGTGCGGCTCAGGCTCGACTGCATGCTCGACACCGCGCTCAACGACAGGTCATGGTTCTTGCGCACCACTTCGACGATTTCCAGGGTCGCCTGACTGGTCCGCGCCGCCAGGCTGCGCACCTCGTCCGCCACCACCGCGAACCCGCGCCCGTGCTCCCCCGCCCGCGCCGCCTCGATGGCCGCGTTGAGCGCCAAGAGGTTGGTCTGGTCGGCGATGCCGCGGATGGTCTGGACGATGGTGCCGATGATGTCCGACTGCTTGCTCACCGCATCGATGCTCAGCGCCGCCTCGTTGAGGTCGCGGGAAATGTCCTGAATGATCTGCACGGTCTGCTGCACGACCTGCGAACCCTTTTGCGCGCAGGCGTCGTTTTGCACCGAAGTGCTGTGGGCCGATTCCGCAGCGGTCTGCAACGTGTTCATCTGGTGGGTGATGTCGCTGGCGAACTTCACCACTTTGTACAACCGTCCCTTGGCGTCGAACAGCGGGTTGTAGGAGGCTTCGAGGTACACCGTCTGCCCGGACTTGTTCTTGCGCTCGAAACGGTGCGAGTGATATTCGCCGCGGTTGAGCGACGCCCAGAACGCCTTGTACTGCGCCGACTCGGCCTCGGCCCGGTGACAGAACAGGCTGTGGTGGTGGCCGATGATCTCATTGAGCGAATACTGCATGGTCTTGAGGAAGTTTTCGTTGGCGGTGATGACATTGCCTTCGGGCGTGAACTCGATCACCGCCATGGATCGGCCGATCGCCGCGAGCATGTTTTCCTCTTCGTGCTCCTTGTTGACGCGGTCGGTAATGTCCGACGCCACTTTGATCACGCTGCGCACTTGTTTGTCCGGGCCGTACACCGGCATGTAACTGGCTTCGAGCCAGATTTCCCGACCGCTCTTGTGCAAGCGCAGGAACGTACCGCTGATCGGCTCCCCACGGGCCAGGTCGCGCCACAGCTTCGCGTACTCTTCGCTGCGGTAGAACGCTTCCTCGCAAAAGATCCGGTGATGCTTGCCGCGCACCTCGTCGGCACCGTAGCCCATGGTCCGGCAGAAGTTTTCGTTGGCATCCAGCACGATGCCTTCGGGGGTGAATTCGATCATGGCCATCGACCCGCTGATGGCCGCCAACTTGGCGTTGGCTTCGGTCAGGGCACAACTGAAACGTTCGATTTCCTGCAGGTCAGCCTTGTGATGTAGGTTGAACATGTTTCTGTCACCTTCCGCGCGGTCTTTTGATTTGATGAAAGTTCAGGTCTTTCAAGATCCACCACTACGTTCCACAGAACAGGCACACGCCTTCCTCCACGGGAGGAAGTTGTCAGGTGATAAATGATGTTTAATCCGAGCGTCCCTGTGGCGACGTTCTTATCAAGACATCCTTCTCTTGATAGCCCGCACGCGGGCCAACCCTAACATGCACGAGAACTTCCATTTAACAGATGCTCCTTGTCGGTACAGTGTCGGTGCCTTTAATTGCGCACTCTGGCAGCTATTGTTCAGCCACTAACTGTTTGCGGTCGAATCGCATTGAGTTGCGATCGACATAGTTAGTTACACGTGAGCATAGACAGGGCAATACCCGGCGCAAGGCCATTAGTCGGCCAGTACCGAGGGCGAAATGAACAAGAAACGGTTCAGCGCAAGGGACGCGGAGAAGGAAACCGGGTGAAGTGTGTCGCCCCTGCTCCAGACCTGCCGGAGCGACAACATGGATCAGGCCAAGGGGCGTTTTGACGGAAGCCATCGCCAGCAGGCCGGCGCCCACCCTATTTGCCCGTCAGTGAACTTCAAAGGCCCGCCGTCACGTTGCTGGCCACCTGCGCCGGCACCCACGGTGTCCATACCTGCGGCTGATCGCGCAGGAACGTTTCGGCGACCTGGCGCGGCGGCTGGCGTTTCTCGCTCATGCCCGCCAAGGTGCGGTTCAACTGATCGATGGGAAAATCGACCTTCTCGAAAAACGCCACCAGATCCGGGTACTGCGCCTTGAACGGCGCCGACACGCCGATGGCCAGGCTGGCCGGCATCGAACGGGTGCCCTTGGGGTTGGGGTTGCTCGCGTCGGCCAGGGTCTTCCAGGCTTCGGCGTCGAACGGCGGCTCGTCGAGCTTGACCAGTTTGTAGCGGCCCAGCAAAGGCGTGGGCGACCAGTAGTAGAACAGCACCGGCTTGCCGCGCTTGATCGACGACGCCACTTCCGCATCCAGCGCCGCGCCGGAACCGGTGCGGAAGTTGACGAAACTGTCGGTCAGCGCGTACGCCTTGAGCTTCTGGCTGTTGACGATCTCCGACGTCCAACCGGTCGGGCTGTTGAGGAAACGCCCGCGGTTCGGATCCTCTGGATCGCGGAACACGTCCTTGTAGAGCGGCAGGTCCGCCACCGACTTCAGCTCCGGCGCCAATGGCTTGATGCCGCGCTCCGGGTCGCCCTTGATCACGTATTCCGGCACCCACCAACCTTCGGTGGCGCCCTTGACCGTGTCGCCCAGACCGAACACCTTGCCTTCGGCGGCCGCCTTGACCCACGCCGGACTGCGCCCGGCCCACTCTTCGCCGATCACCTGGATATCGTTCTTCGCCAGCGCCGCTTCCAGGCTGACGGTGCTGCCCGGCAACGTGTCGGTCGGGTAGCCGTAGCCCTTCTCGACGATCAGGCGCAGCACTTCGGTGATGAAGCTGCCGCTTTCCCAGGTGATGTCGCCGAAATGGATCGGCGCGGTTTTCTCGGTGGCCACGGCGTGGCCGACGGTCAGGCTCAGGGCGAGCAGCGAACCACCGAGCAGTGTTTTGATCGATCTCATGCGAACCTCTTGTTCTGTAGGGGGCGGATCAGGGGTTGGTTGGCGCTGTGGCGGTCGCACAGGGCTTGGGAACGGGTCATGTAGTCGCTGACCGAGCGCTGGGAAATGCCCAGTTCGGCGGCGATCTGCGGGTAGGTGAGGCCATCGACGCGGGCCAGCAGGAAGGCCGAGCGCACCTTGCCCGGCAAGCGCTTGAGGCTGCGGTCCAGACAGCCGAGAGCCTGCGACAGCTGCGCCAGCTCTTCGGGAGACGCGCAGGCCTGCGGCTCGCACAGGTGCAGGGCATTGAGGTGACGCCGCTCTAGGTCGGCCCGCCGCCAACGCTGGTACAGCAGGCGCCGGGCGATGGTGGTGAGCATGGCCCGGGGTTCGCGGATCGCGTCGGGGCCGGAGGACTCGAGCATTTGGGCGAAGGTTTCGGCAGCGATGTCCTCGACGCCGGCATCGTCGCTCAGGTGCTGCCGCAGGCGAGCGCACAGCCAGCGGTAATGGGCCCGGAACAGGCCTTCGACGGGGTGACGACGGGACAGGACGGCGCCGGACATGTGGGCTCCTTGGGTTAGGGTCGCGGTATGTCCGGTTGTCCGGTGGCGCGATCCTAGCAAGGCGCCTTATGCGTTAAAAATACTCAAAAAGAATTTTTATATTCCAGATTTGAATTGATGAACCCGCTACTGCACATGGCCATAACCCAACGCCTGCGCCTCGTCCCGATAGCCGAGCAGGATCCGGTAATCGCTTTCGTTGGCCGGCAGCACTTCCGGCAGGCCGAGGGTCTGCGCCACGTCCGGCAACGCCCTCAGCGCCCGGTTCATTGCCTGACGCAGGTTCTCGGCCTGTTCGTCCGTGGCGCCGATCCGGGTGATGAAAGGCAAGGTCGGGCTCGGTTCGCTGCGCTCCACCACCCGCAGCCCCTCGACCTCGACGGCGGCATGTCGCGCCAGGTAGGCGTAGGTCACGCTGTCGATGGCCGCCAGATCCGCGCGCTCCTCGCGCAGCCAGCGCAGGCTCTCGCGGTGGCCGCCGCTGTGCCCCACCGATCCGAAGAACCTTCCCTCACGTTGCAGCGGCGCCAGGCGTTGGCGCAGCAGGTTCATGCCGCTGTTGGAATCGTCGCTGTTGATCACCCCGCGACTGCCGCGAAAGTCCGCCAGTGTGCTGCGCGGATCGGCGGCCCGGGCGAGGATCAGGCTGCAATGGTGGCCGGCGCCGCTGTCGGGCAGTTCGTAGCGGGGCCGTCCGACGAGGCGCACCCGGCCGTTCAACGCCGTCATCAACGGATAGCCGCAGGTCTGGGCCAACAGCAAATCGGGGGACAGCCAGAGCTCAGGCAGCGACAGGCCTTCGGCGCTGAGCCGGCTATGGCCCAGGTGGTCGAGGATCTGCGCCAACCAGCGTTCGTTGGCGGCGCGGATCGGTTCCGGGGCCGTGTACATCAAGAGTTCGGCGTGGCGTCGGGTCATGAACGGTCATCCATTCAGCGAGTTTCCTGTGTAGGCGCGAGCCGGCTCGCGATGGCGGTGGATCAGTGAAAGGGATGCTCAGGGCTGTCGATCGGCTTGAGCCCATGCCTGCGCCACAACTGCCCGTACCCCTGCACCACGAACCCGCCGCTGCGCGCCACCCACTGCGCCCGGCGCATCCGGTAAGCCTGGGGCAGGTCGTACCACGCCAGTTTCGGCAGGTCATGGTGCACCAAGTGAAAGTTGAGGTTCAGGAACAGCCAGCGCCATGGCCATCCCGCCTCGTTGAGCACGGTGCGCTGCTCCGGTCGCACGTGCGGGCGGTGTTCGTAGTAGGAGCGGATCATCGCCACCGACAGCGCCGGCACGCTGATCAGCAAGAGGTAATGCCATACCGGCAGTACGCTGCAACGGGCGATGAACACCAGCATCAGCACGGTCAGGGCGCCGTGGGTCAGCCACATGCGCCAGGCCTGCCGCTCGCCGCGCTTGAGGCGTTGCAGCTCTTCGCCGGCCAGCGCCAGCAACGCCAGCGGCGCGCCGAGGATGAAGCGGCCGAGCACGGTCTTGTTCAGCCAGTGCAGGCTGCGCCCGAGCAGCGAACTGCCGCGCCAATGTTCGGCGCTCAGGTAGCGGCTCTCGGGGTCGATGCCGGGGGTCGTCAGGTGTTCGTCGCGATGGTGCTGCAGGTGACTGTCGCGGTAGAGGGTGTACGGATACCAGACCGCGAACGGCGCATAGCCCAGCAGCTTGTTCAGCGCCACCCAACGGGTCGGGTGGCCGTGAAGCAGTTCGTGCTGCACCGACAGCCACAGCACCAGCAACGGGATCAGCAGCGCGGTGCTCCACCACAGACCGAGCCGACCGCTGCCCAGCACCACCGCGAACCAGGCACCGTAAACGCCGATCAGCAGCAGCCAGGTCGGCCATTCGGTGCGGGCGGTGAAGCGTCGGCGCAGGGCTTCGATCTGCTGGCGATGGTCATCGTCGAAATAGTGGGTCATGGCAAGGCTCGGCACAGGATTCACCTCCTTCTGTGCAACGGCCCTCGCCAATCTTGCAGATTATTTTTTCAGGGATGCGCGCCGTATAATCCGCCCCTTTCGCCAGCCCGGTGCCCCGCCATGCCCGACACCCTGTACGCCCGGCTCGACGCCCTGTCCTGGCCGCTGATGAACAAGTTCTACCGTACCCACGGCTCGTCGATGAAAGCCGTGCGCGAAGCGCAGCTGTGGGTGGCCCGGCGCGAAGAGATCGTCGCCGCGCTGTGCCTGCGGCCGGTGGCCGGCGGGCACTGGCTGACCGGCTTGTTCGTCGCTCCCGACTGCCGCGCACAGGGCCTGGCGGCCCGGCTGATGGCCCAAGCGGTGAGCGGTGTGGATGAACCGGTGTGGCTGTTCTGCCATCCGGACTTGCGGGGTTTCTACGAGCGGCACGGGTTCAGCGTCGACACCGCCCTGCCCTACGCCCTGGCCGAACGCCTGAGCCGCTATGCGCGAAGCAAGCCGATGATTGCGATGGGGCTTGAGCCGCGTCGGAGCTGACCGGCGGGCTGATTGGCTGATTGGCCAGGATTCTCCTGTGGGAGCCAGCCTGCTGGCGATAGCGCAATGTCAGCCACCTCTTCCTCGACGGACGCGCCGCCATCGCCGGCAGGCGGGCGCCTGCAGGTCCAGAATCAGTCGTCGGCGTTGGGATCGAGGTCGGGGAACATCACCTCGGTGAAACCGAACTTGCTGAAATCGGTGATGCGCGACGGGTACAGCCGGCCGATCAGGTGGTCGCACTCATGCTGCACCACCCGTGCATGGAAGCCCGACGCCGTGCGCACGATCGGCTGGCCCTTGGGGTCGACGCCTTCGTAGCGGATCTGTTGATAGCGGTCCACCGCGCCACGCAGGCCGGGCACCGACAGGCAGCCCTCGAAGCCCTCTTCCGTCAGCGGGCTCAACGGCGTGATCAGCGGGTTGATCAGGATCGTCTGCGGCACCGCTTCGGCGTCCGGATAACGCTCGCTGCGCTCGAAGCCGAAGATCACCAGCTGCAGGTCGACGCCGATCTGCGGCGCCGCCAGCCCGACGCCGCCGACGCTTTCCATGGTCTGGAACATGTCGTCGATCAATTGCCACAGTTCAGGGGTGTCGAACATCTCGGCCGGCACCGGCGGCGCGATGCGCAGCAGGCGCTCGTCGCCCATCTTCAGGATTTCACGGATCATGGTCAGGCTTCGTCTGCGTTCGGCTTGAGCGAATGGTCGCGCCCCAGGCCGGAAACGTGTTGTTTGGGATGTTCGGCGAGCTCGCCGGGGACTTTCTCGCCCGGATCCTTGCCCTCGCTGGACATGTGTTCGATCACCGCGTTCATCTCCGCGCCGAGCAGCAGCACCGCCGCGGAAATGTAGAAGTACAGCAACAGCACGATGATCGCGCCGATGCTGCCATACATCGCGTTGTAGTTGGCGAACGTCTTGACGTAGAACGCGAAGCCCAGGGAGGCGACGATCCAGACCACCACCGCCAGCACCGAGCCGGGGGTGATGAAGCGGAACTCCTGCTTGACGTCGGGCATCACGTAGTAGATCACCGCCACCGCGACCATCATCAGGATCACGATCACCGGCCAGCGGGCGATCGTCCACACCGTGACGACCGCTTCCTCCAGCCCCACCTGCGACGCGATCCAGCCCATCACCTGGGGCCCGAGCACCATCAGCGCGGCGGCCACCAGCAGCATCCCGGCGATGCCGACGGTGTAGATGACCGACAGCGGAAAGCGCTTCCAGATCGGCCGGCCCTCGACGACGTCGTAAGCGGCGTTCATCGCGCTCATCATCAGCCGCACGCCGGCGGACGCGGTGTACAGGGCGACCACGATACCCACCGACAGCAAGCCGCCCTTGGACTGCTGCAACTGGTCGATCACCGGGTTGACCTGCTCCAACGCCTGGGGCGGCAGCACCAGCTCCGATTGCAGGCGCAGCCAGGAAAAGAAGTCCGGCAGGTGCAGGAAACCGATCAGGGCGATCAGGAACAGGATGAACGGGAACAGCGAGAACAGCATCTGGTAGGCCAGCGCCGAGGCATAGGTCGACATCTCGTCGGCGATGAATTCAGTGACCGTGCGCACCATCACCCGGTGCAGGGGCAGACCTTTCATGTCCGGAAAAATCATTCGCGTCTCCTTTCGCCGCAAACAGGTTCAAGTCGTGGCGACTCAGGGGCCGTGCTCTTTCATCAAGGTAGCTTACTTGGCGCCGTTGAAACACCGTGTTCCGTGACCGCAGGTGAACGGCACAAAAAACGGCCATCCTTGGATGGCCGCCGGGGTGAATCGTTCAAGGCCGGGTCACGCCTTGTCGACACCTTTCTTGATCGCGTCCTTGGCTTTGCCGACCGCTTGCTGGGCTTCGCCTTTCTTTTCCTGCAGCTTGCCTTCAGCCTGCAGACGCTGGTTGTCGGTGGCCTTGCCGACGCCTTGCTTGACGTTGCCGACCGCTTCGTTGGCCATGCCTTTCACTTTATCGCTCGTGCTGCCCATGGTGATTCTCCTTGGAACATTGACGGGGAAATGTCATTACGCAACGGTGGACTGACCGCGTTCGCCCAAGGTTTCATTTATTTTCGGCGGCCTTCATTCGTCGCGCCGGGCATGCCGGGCTTTATGTTTGCCGGGTTTGCCCCGAGAATGGCCACCTGACGGGCGCCACGCGCCCAAGACCGACCCGCAGGATTCCCATGAAACTCGACAAACCGCAGGCCATCGCCCGAATCAACCAGCAACTGGGCGGAGCCGTGCTCGGCGTCAACAACTGCCACTTCACCGAACTGAACCGCAACCGCAACATCTGGTGGTTCGACATCCCGATGTCGCGCCTGGCGATCGGCCAATACCCGTGGATCCACCTGCTGATGCACACCCCGGCCACCGACGAGTTGCTGCACGTTAAGGTGCCGACCGCGTTCCTGCGCGAACAGCTCGACGGCCTGGTGGTGCGCAACCAGGGCAAGCGCAAGGCCGCCCTGAGCCTGGAACTGAGCGCCGACAAGGATTCGTTCCTGCAGGACATGCGCCCGGCGGGCACGAACGTGAACTTCGCCAGGTTCCGCCAGTAAGGCAGAACCCGCCCTCGCCACGGCCACCGGCAAAAAAAAGCCCCGCATCTGCGGGGCTTCTTGTTTACGCGGCGCTGGCGTTCTTGGCCTTGATCTTCTTGAGCTCTTCGTCGCGCAGTTCGCGGCGCAGGATCTTGCCGACGTTGGTGGTCGGCAGCGAATCGCGAAACTCCACCGAACGCGGCACCTTGTAGCCGGTGACGTTGGCGCGCATGTGCTCCATCACCTGTTCCTTGGTCAGGGTGACGCCCGGCCGCGCGACGATGAAGATCTTGATCGCCTCGCCCGACTTCTCGTCAGGGATGCCGATGGCCGCGCACTGCAGCACGCCCGGCAGGGTCACCAGCACGTCTTCCAGCTCGTTCGGGTACACGTTGAAGCCCGAGACCAGGATCATGTCTTTCTTGCGGTCGACGATGCGCATGTAGCCGTCCGGCTGGATCAGCGCGATGTCGCCGGTCTTGAGCCAGCCTTCGCTGTCGAGGATCTCGTCGGTGGCCTCCTGGCGCTGCCAGTAGCCCTTCATCACTTGCGGGCCCTTGACGCACAGCTCGCCGATCTCGCCCATCGGCTGCTCGACGCCGGCATCGTCGACGACCTTGCACAGGGTCGACGGCACCGGAATGCCGATGGTGCCGATCTGGATGTTCTGGATCGGGTTGACCGTGGCCACCGGGCTGGTTTCGGTCATGCCGTAGCCTTCGCAGATCGGGCAGCCGGTGACCGCTTTCCAGCGCTCGGCCGCCGCCAGTTGCAGGGCCATGCCGCCGGACAGGGTGACCTTCAGCGCCGAGAAGTCCAGCTTGCGGAAGCCTTCGTTGTTGCACAGCGCCACGAACAGGGTGTTGAGGCCGACGAAGCCGCTGAACTTCCACTTCGACAGTTCCTTGACCATCGCCGGCAGGTCGCGCGGGTTGCTGATCAGGATGTTGTGGTTGCCGATCAGCATCATCGCCATGCAATGGAAGGTGAACGCGTAGATGTGGTACAGCGGCAGCGGCGTGATCAGGATCTCGCAGCCCTCGTTGAGGTTGGAGCCCATCAGCGCCTTGCACTGCAGCATGTTCGCCACCAGGTTGCGGTGGGTCAGCATCGCGCCCTTGGCCACGCCGGTGGTGCCGCCGGTGTACTGCAGCACGGCCACGTCGCCGCTGGCCGGGCTGGCCTCGGCCACCGGCTGGCCCTGGCCCTTGCTCAGCACGTCGTTGAACTTGACGGCCTTGGGCAGGTGATAGGCCGGCACCATCTTCTTCACGTACTTGATGACGCTGTTGATCAGCAGGCGCTTGAACGGCGACAGCAGGTCGGCGACCTCGGTGACGATGACGTGCTTGACGCCGGTCTTGGGCACCACGGCCTCGGCCAGGTGGGCCATGTTCGCCAGGCACACCAGGGCCTTGGCGCCGGAGTCGTTGAACTGGTGTTCCATCTCCCGCGCGGTGTACAGCGGGTTGGTGTTGACTACGATCAGCCCGGCGCGGATGGCACCGAAGACGGCCACCGGGTACTGCAGGACGTTGGGCAGCTGCACGGCGATTCGATCACCGGGCTGCAAATCGGTATGCTGTTGCAGGTACGCGGCAAAGGCACCGGACAATTCGTAAAGTTCACCGTAGGTGATCGTCTTGCCCAGGTTGCTGAAAGCCGGTTTGTCGGCGAAGCGCTGGCAGGACTGCTTCAGCACTGCTTGAATATTCGGGTACTCGTCTGGATTGATGTCGGCAGCAATTCCAGCGGGGTACTTATCCTTCCAAAAGTCTTCGATCATGGAAGCCCACTCCTCAGCAACGCGAATTCAACACCGCATTCGATGCGATTGTTATTGGTGTGTGTTTATTGTGGTGAGTCTGGCTTTTCTTCAAGGCCGAGAAGTCACAAAGCGCGCCGAGAGTAGCAGCTTTGCCAAGGGGCGACTAGAGCCAAAAGTGGTCGCCACAGTCATTTAAATGACTCAAGACCCTTTAAAAGTCATTTTAGAGCAAAAAACCTATACACCCTTGAAAGCCCCGGTTTTCGGGGACATCCCCCTAAAAAATCGCGAGCAGGCCCGCGACTACAGAAGTGTCCATGCCTCTGTAGGCGCGAGCCTGCTCGCGATGGCGTCAGACGCAGTTCGTCAGGCGATGTCCCGCAGCTCCCGCCGCAGGATCTTGCCGACCGGCGTCATCGGCAACGACTCGCGCAGCACGATGTGCTTGGGCACCTTGTAGGCGGTGAAATTCTCTTTGCAGTAGGCCTTGAGCTCTTCCAGGCTCACGCCGGTTTCCCGGGCCACCACAAACAGCTTCACCGCCTCGCCGGAGCGCTCGTCCGGCACGCCGATCACCGCGCAGTTGGCCACCTTCGGGTGGGCCATCACCACGTCTTCGATTTCGTTGGGGTACACGTTGAAGCCCGAGACGATGATCATGTCCTTCTTGCGGTCGACGATGCGCACGAAGCCGTCGGGATCGATCACGGCGATGTCGCCGGACTTGAACCAACCGTCGGCGTCGAGCACCTCGGCGGTGGCTTCGGGCTTCTGCCAGTAGCCCTTCATGATCTGCGGCCCCTTGATGCACAGCTCGCCGCGCTCCCCTGTCGCCTGCTCGACCCCTGCGTCGTCGATGACCTTCAAGGTGGTGCCCGGCACCGGCAGGCCCACCGTGCCCAGCCGCGACTGGTCGCCATAGGGGTTGGTGCAGGCCACCGGCGAGGTTTCGGTCAGGCCGTAGCCCTCGGTGATGCGGCAGCCGGTGAGCTGTTCCCAGCGCTCGGCGGTGGCCTTGACCAGCGCGGTGCCGCCGGAGTTGGTGAGCTTGAGGCTGGAGAAGTCCAGGGACTTGAAGTCCGGATGATCCATCAGCGCGACGAACAGGGTGTTGAGCCCCAGCAGCGCCGAGAAGCGCCAGTTCTTCAGCTCCTTGATGAAGCCGCCGATGTCCCGCGGATTGGTGATCAGCACGTTGTGGTTTCCGGAGACCATCATGCACATGCAGTTCGCCGTGAACGCATAGATGTGGTACAGCGGCAGCGGCGCGATCATCACCTCCTGCCCTTCGCGCAGCAGCGGCTGGCCGTCGCTGCCCAGCTGGGCGAGGCAGGCGCGCACCTGCTGCATGTTGGCCACCAGGTTGCCGTGGGTGAGCATCGCACCCTTGGCCAGGCCGGTGGTGCCGCCGGTGTACTGGAGCACGGCGATGTCGTCCAGGCCGACCTTCAGCGGCTTGATGCCCAGGCCCCGGCCCAGGCGCAGCGCGCTCTTGAACGACAGCGCCTGGGGCAGCGAATAGGCCGGCACCATCTTCTTCACCTTGCTGACCACCGTGTTGACCAGCCAGCCCTTGGCGGTGGGCAACAGGTCGCCCATCTTCGCTTCGATCAGGTACTGGATGTCGGTGTCCGCCAGCACTTGCTGCACCTTCTGGCCGAACATGTTCAGGTACACCAGCGCCCGGGCGCCGGAGTCCTTGAACTGGTGACGCATCTCCCGCGCGGTGTACAGCGGGTTGGTGTTGACCACGATCAGCCCGGCCCGCAACGCGCCGAACACGGCGATCGGATAATGCAGGACATTGGGCATCTGCACCGCGATGCGGTCCCCCGGCACCAGATCGGTGTGCGCCTGCAGGTAGCCGGCGAACGCCGCGCTGTGACGTTCGAGCTCGGCGTAGGTCAGGGTCACGCCCATGTTGCTGAACGCCGGGCGGTCCGCGAATTTCTTGCAGGAACGCTCGAACACCTCGATCACCGACTTGAACTCACCCGCGTCGATGTCCAGGGGCACGCCCGCCGGGCGTTTGTCATTCCAGAAATCAGGTTGCATTGTTCTTGTCCTCTTTACCTGAGCCGTTCCGGGGCCGCCTCTCTGTCACTTTTGAATGCGCAGCGCGAAAAGCGGGGCTCCCCGGACACTAGCAGCTATGGTCAATCAGGCAAATACGGGCAGCGTCCCCATTGATCCCGTGAATCTTGCGGCCGTGGCGCGGGCGGATCGGACGCGCTATACAATGCAACGACCTCGAACCGGGCAGCTCTGCAAAGGAATCGCCATGATCCACGACACCTTCTGGCTGGACGCGAATGACCGCACCCGTCTCTTCGTCAACCAGTGGCTGCCCGCCGCGCCGCTGAAGGCGGTGATCCTGCTGGCCCACGGCATGGCCGAACACAGTGCCCGCTACGCCCGGCTGGCGGATCGGTTGTGCGCCGAAGGCTACGGCGTGTACGCGCCGGACCTGCGCGGACATGGCAAAACCGCCGATTCCGGCACCCTCGGGCATTTCGCCGACGACGACGGCTGGTGCAAGGTCGTCGGCGACCTGGCCAGCCTCAACCAGCACATCGGCCAGGCCCACCCCGACGTGCCGATCGTGCTGCTCGGCCACAGCATGGGCAGCTACCTGACCCAGGCCTATCTGCTGCACCACAGCGCCAGCCTGCACGGGGCTATCCTCAGCGGCTCGAATTTCCAGCCCGTGGCGCTGTACCGCGCGGCACGGCAGATCGCCTGCTTCGAGAAACTGCGCCAGGGCGCCAAGGGCCGCAGCGCGCTGATCGAATGGCTGTCGTTCGGCTCGTTCAACAAGCGCTTCAAGCCGGCGCGCACCGCTTTCGACTGGTTGAGCCGCGATCCGGCCGAAGTCGACAAGTACGCCACCGATCCGCTGTGCGGTTTCCGCTGCACCAACCAGTTGTGGATCGACCTGCTCGGCGGGTTGCAGCAGATCAGCAAAGCGTCCAATCTCGCCCAGATCGATCCGGGCCTGCCGCTGCTGGTGATCGGCGGCGAATGTGATCCGGTGAGCGAAGGCAAGCGTCTGACTGATCTGGCCGATGCCTTGCGCGCGGCCGGCAGCCAGAACCTGCAACTGAAGATCTATCCGCAGGCGCGGCACGAATTGTTCAACGAGACCAACCGCGACGAAGTGACCGCCGATGTGCTGGCCTGGATCGACCAGGCCCTGAGCCACCGCCGGCCGCACCGGTCCGAGTAATCTTTCTGGATTCACCCCATCCGTCACAGGAACCGAAACCGATGACCCAGGTTACCAACATCCCTTACGAAGCCCTTGAAGTCGGCCAGACCGCCAGCTACAGCAAGACCGTCGAAGAGCGCGACATCCAGCTGTTCGCCGCGATGTCCGGCGACCACAACCCGGTGCACCTGGACGCCGAGTTCGCCGCCGCCAGCATGTTCAAGGAGCGCATCGCCCACGGCATGTTCAGCGGTGCGCTGATCAGCGCCGCCGTCGCCTGCGAGCTGCCTGGGCCCGGCACCATCTACATCGGCCAGCAGATGAGCTTCCAGAAGCCGGTGAAGATCGGCGACACCCTGACCGTACGCCTGGAGATCCTTGAGAAACTGCCGAAATTCCGCGTGCGCATCGCCACCCGCGTCTTCAACCAGCGCGACGAGCTGGTGGTGGACGGCGAAGCCGAGATCCTGGCGCCGCGCAAGCAGCAGACCGTGACGCTGCCGACCTTGCCGGCGATCAGCATCGGCTGACGCGAACCGGCATGGCCCAAAACAATGCGGGAGCGAGCCTGCCCGCGAAAGCCGTCTGACAGTCGATACCGATGCTGACTGTTCTGACGCCATCGCGGGCAGGCTCGCTCCCACAGTTCCGGCTTTAGCGGTGTTGGATCATGAGCGCGCGCGGGCCTGATTGCGCAGGGCCTTCACCTGATCGTGATTGCGCTGCACACCGTGGTACTGGCGTTCGACCAGGTCACGGATGCCCACCAGATTGTGCTTGTTGATCTTGTCGATGGCGTCGCGGTACGCCTTCAGGGCGTGGTCCTCGCCGCGCTCGGCCTCATTGAGCACCGCTTCTTCATCCTTGCCGGTGAACATCGCCTTGACGTCGACCCAGCGGCGGTGCAGATCGCCGCTGACGCTGGTGGAGGTTTCCGGATCACCGCCCATCGAACGCACGGTCGCCTGCAGTTCGGCGGCCGCCGCGGCGCAGTCGCCGGAGCGTTTGACGAACAGCGCCTTGAGTTCCGGATGCTTGATGTCTTCGGCACAGGTCTTGAACCCTTCCTGACCGTCCTTGCTGGTTTCGATCAGGTCGTTGAGTACGGAGATGGCCTCTTTGTTCATGTCGGTCATTTTTTGATTCCTCACATTCGATGGAAGATGCAAGGAGGTGTTGCAGCGGCCGTGCCAGCGCCAGATTCTGAATTAACCCATTAAAAATCAATGAGTTATAAAGAAAGGCAAAATCTGTATCCCCTTTATTTGCATGATCTGTCATTTGGCCTGCATGCAGAATGCCTGTATTTTCCGAAGCGTAACGAATCCGGATCTACCCCCGATGAACCCTGAGAAACTCGAACTGCTGATCACCCGCGAAATGCCTTTCGGCAAGTACAAGGGACGCATCATCGCCGACCTGCCCGGCCCGTACCTGAACTGGTTCGCCCGTGAGGGCTTCCCGAACGGCGAGCTCGGTGGCCTGCTGGCGCTGATGCACGAAATCGATCACAACGGTCTGTCGGACCTGCTTGAACCGCTGCGCGCCAAACACGGCAAACCCGCCCCGCGCCACTGAGGCGCCCCCCCTGTTGCGAGCCGACCATGCCCGATAACACCCGCCGCGCCCGAGACGAAGCCTTCTGGCAAACCTTCGCCGACCGCTACGATGTCCAGCCCGGCCCGATCAACCTGGAAAACGGCTACTTCGGACGCATGTCGCGCACCGTGGTCGAGGAATACCAGCGCAACATCGAGCTGATCAACAACAGCAACTCGGTCTACGTGCGCCAGCGTTTCGAGCAGCACGACAGCCTTGAGATCCGCGCGCATCTGGCCGAGCTGATCGGCGTGCGGGCACAGAGCGTCGCCTTCACCTGCAACGCCACCGCCGCCCTGCAGTCGCTGATCCGCAACTACAACCGGCTGCGGCCGGGCGACCAGGTGCTGATCAGCGACCTGGAGTACGACACGGTCAAGAGCGCCATGCGCTGGCTCGCCGGCAGCCGCGGGGTCGAGGTGATCGAGATCGAGCATGCGCACCCGGCCAGCTTCGACGGCTTGCTGGCGACGTACCGCGAAGCGTTCGTCCGCTACCCGAACCTCAAGCTGATGGCGCTGACCCACGTCACCCACCGCACCGGCCTGGTGATGCCGGTGCAGGCCATCGCCGCGCAGGCGAAGGAGCACGGGGTGGACATCATCCTCGACGGCGCCCATGCCCTCGGCCAGATCGATTTCGACCTTGAGGCGCTGGGCATCGCCTTCGCCGGCTTCAACCTGCACAAATGGATCGGTTCGCCGCTGACCCTCGGGTTCCTCTACATCGCGCCGCAGCGTCTGGCCGACATCGATCCGGACATGGCGGAAGCGCACTTCCCGGTCACCGACATCCGCTCGCGCACCCCCTACAGCACCCCGAACTTTCCGGCGCTGATGACCCTGCCCCTGGTGTTCGAGGAACACCGGGCACTGGGCGGCGCACCCGCCAAGGGCGCGCGGCTCAACCACCTGCGCGACCTGTGGGTGAAGGCCGTGCGCAACCTGCCGGGCATCGAAGTGATGACCCCGGACGACCCGCGCCTGTACTGCGGCATCACCTCGATGCGCTTCACCCGTCACCCCGACCAGCAGGTGCTGGTTGATCGCTTGCTCAACGAGTTCAACCTGTTCACCGTGGCGCGCAACGGCTCGGCGTGCGGCCCCTGCATCCGCATCACGCCGGGGCTGACCACCACCGCAGCCGACATGCAGCGCTTGGTCGTCGCCCTCAACGAACTGCGCTGACCTCCTGCACCGTGTACTTGTCGAAGTCCTCGGGCTTGATCTGCGTCGACACCGCAAAGGTGTCGATGCCGATCGTCAAATGGCCGAAGAACCCGTCTTCGTGGCTGTCGCGCCCCACCGGCCAGACGGTCAGCGTCGAGGCCTCGCCGCCCATGCCGCTGAAGTAGGCGTCCTGATCGTTGCCCAGGGGTGACGAGGCGCGTCCGCGATAGGCCTTGGCGTTGAGCACCGCCCGGGAGACGACCTCGGGAAAGTACAGCTGGCCGACCCAGGCGACATGACGTTCCTCCAGGTACGCGTGGCCGCTGGGGATGCGCACCGCCACATGGATGTGCAGCGTGCGCCCGGCGTAGTAGCCGGGATAGATGGTGGTGAAGCGTACCCGCCCCTTGGGGTCGCTGAACTGGCTGCCACGCAAGTAAGTGTCGTCGTCGGTGCGCGGCACCGAACCGACGGCCTCCGCGTCGACCTCCACATCCGGATCGACCCGGCTCCAGCCGGAATAGGCACCGCGGGCATTGCAGTGCCAGATGTCCACCAGCGCACCGTTGACCGGCTCGCCGGTCATGGCGTCCACGATGGTCAGGCGCAGCAGCAACGGCAGGCCCTCGGCGCCTTCGCTGATGTTGCGCCGCAGCAGTTTCGGATTGCGGAAGTACGGCCCGGCGACTTGCTCGGGGGCCAACTGGTAAACCGTGCAAGACGACGGCGCTGAAGACTGATCATCCATGACGCGTTCTCCTTTGCGTAAGAAGCACGCAGGTTAGCGCCGCTGGTGATCGGTCGTGCGGTAACTATGTATCGCGGCATGTATCGCGGCATGTATCGCGGGATGTATCGCGGGATGTGCTGCGGGATGTCCCCCGCCGCTTTTCGCCGGGCAAAAAAAAACGGTGCACCGACCAAGCGCACCGTAAAGCCGTAGAACACACAACGAAGTGTCGGGTGAAGCGGAATCAGTCCAGCAGCGCCAGGGCCTCGGCGGTGCATTCCTGAATGCGGGCCCAGTCGCCGTTCTTGACCCACTCCGGATCAAGCATCCAGCTGCCGCCCACGCACATGACGTTCTTCAGCGCCATGTAGCTCTTGATGTTGGCCGGGCCCACGCCGCCGGTCGGGCAGAATTTCACTTCGCCGAACGGGCCGCCGAGGGCCTTGATCGCTGCCACGCCGCCGCTGACTTCGGCCGGGAACAGCTTGAAGCGGCGGTAGCCCAGGCCATAGCCTTCCATGATGCCGGAGGCGTTGCTGATGCCCGGCAGCAGCGGCACCGGGCTGGCGACGCTGGCTTCGAGCAGGTCGCGGGTGATGCCCGGCGTGACGATGAACTGCGAGCCGGCGGCTTCGGCGGCGGCCAGCATGTGCCGGTCGAGCACGGTGCCGGCGCCGGTCACCAGTTCCGGACGCTGTTCGCGCAGGATCTGGATCGCCTTGAGGCCGAACTGCGAACGCAGGGTCACTTCCAGCGCCGTCAGGCCACCGGCGGCCAGGGCGTCGGCCAGCGGCAGCACGTCCTGTTCGCGGGCGATGGTGATCACCGGCAGGATCCGCGCCTTGGCGCAGAGGCTGTCGATCAGGGCAACTTTGTCCGCCATGGAAACGGTCGGGGATGGGTTTGTCATAGCGGCTGTTCCTTGGCTCATGGGCACCAGTAGATCTCTAACGTGGGTTGCAGAAACGCGCGGACCGGCATGGCGGCGACATCGTCGCCGGCCACTGCGGCGTTCAGGGTGGCCAGTTTGGACTGGCCGGAAATCGACAGAATCTTGTGCCGGGCCGAGGCCAGCAGCGCACGGCTCATGGTCAGGCGCTGACGCGGCACGCTCGGCGCCAGCATCGGCCAGCATCGGCGCGCGCCGTCGGCCTGCAAGGCTTGGGCGAGGTTCGGGCTGTCGGGGAACAGCGAGGCGGTGTGCCCGTCGTCGCCCATGCCCAGCACCAGCACATCGATGGCCGGCAGCTCGCCGAGCAGGCGGTCGGCCTGTTCGGCGGCCTGCTCGACGCTGGCGGCAGCGCTGTACAGGCTCAGGAACTGCGCCTTGGCCGCCGGGCCCTTGAGCAGGTACTGCTTGAGCAGGCCGGCGTTGCTGTCGGCGTGTTCCACCGGCACCCAGCGCTCGTCGGCCAGGGTCACGGTGACGTTCGCCCAGTCCAGGTCCTGCTTGGCCAGGTGCTGGAAAAACGCCACCGGGCTGCGCCCGCCGGACACCACCAGCACCGCGTGGCCACGGGCGGCGATGGCATCGCCCAGTTGCTTGGCCACGCTCAGCGCCAGGCCTTCGGCCAGCAGCACCGGGCTCTTGAAGGCATGGGCGCTGACGCCCGCCGGCAGTTTCACATCAGATATCGCCATACCACGACCTCCCGTCCCGCGTGATCAGTGCGATGGAGCTCATCGGCCCCCACGACCCGGCCGCATACGGCTTGGGCGCATCGCCGGACTTCTTCCACCCGGCGATCAGTTGGTCGCACCACTTCCACGCGGCTTCGATTTCATCTTTACGGACAAACAGGTTCTGGTTGCCGTTCATCACTTCCAGCAACAACCGCTCGTAGGCGTCGGGGATCCGCGCGCTGCGCCAGGTGTCGGAGAAATTCAGCTGCAGCGGCCCGCTGCGCAGTTGCATGCCTTTGTCCAGGCCTTGGTCCTTGGTCATCACACGCAGGGAAATGCCTTCGTCCGGCTGCAGGCGGATGATCAGTTTGTTGCTGATCTGCAGGCGCTGCTCCGGCGCGAAGATGTAGTGCGACGGTTCCTTGAAGTGGATGACGATCTGCGACAGCTTCTGCGGCATGCGCTTGCCGGTGCGCAGGTAGAACGGCACGCCGGCCCAGCGCCAATTGCGGATGTCGGCACGCAGGGCGACGAAGGTTTCGGTGTCGCTCTGGGTGTTGGAATTGGGTTCTTCGAGGTAGCCCGGCACGGACTTGCCTTCGCTGTGGCCGGCGATGTACTGGCCGCGCACCACCTGGGTGGTCAGGCCTTCCGGACTGATCGGCGCCAGGGCCTTGAGCACCTTGACCTTCTCGTCGCGGATGCTGTCGGCGGACAGGTCGGCCGGCGGGTCCATGGCGATCAGGCAGAGCAGCTGCAGCAGGTGGTTCTGGATCATGTCCCGCAGTTGGCCGGCCTTGTCGAAGTAGCCCCAGCGGCCCTCGATGCCGACCTTCTCGGCCACGGTGATTTCCACGTGGGAGATGTAGTTCTGGTTCCACTGGGTCTCGAACAGGCTGTTGGCGAAACGCAGGGCGATCAGGTTCTGGACGGTCTCTTTGCCCAGGTAGTGGTCGATTCGGTAGGTGCGGTTCTCCGGGAAGAACTGGGCCACGGCGTCGTTGACCTTGCGCGAGGATTCCAGGTCCGAGCCGATCGGCTTCTCCAGCACCACGCGGGTGTTCTGGGCCAGGCCGACCTTGGCCAGGTTCTCGCAGATCGCGCCGTACACCGCCGCCGGGGTGGCGAAGTAGGCGATCATGCGCTGGGCGGTGCCGGCCGCCTCGGCCAGCGCCTCATAGTCTTCGGCCTTGAGGAAGTCGACATGCAGGTAGCTCAGGCGCGCCAGGAAGCGCTCGGCTACCGCCTCGTCCAGCTCCTTGCCCACGTAGCGGCGCAGCTCGGCGGCGATGAACGCCAAGTGCTGCTCCACGGCGCCGGCTTCACGGGCCAGCGCGATGATGCGCGTGTCCTCGTGCAGCAGGCCGGCGCCGTCCAGGTGATAAAGGGCAGGAAACAGCTTGCGCAGGGCCAGGTCGCCGAGGGCGCCGAACAAGGCAAAGGTGCACGGTTCTACCGTAATCGAAGGCATGATGTTTGTTCTTTTATCAAGTTAAGCTACAAATACCTTTTTTCAAGGCATCACTCAAGGGAAAATGTAGTAATAACCACAACATTTTCGCAAAATGCAGATTCCGAGTGGTGGTCGATCGGAGCCGACAGTAGGATAGGCCACCGTCACGGGCCGCATCAAAGGCCCAATTTGCATAGCCGCGCGCCTACCCGCGCCGGTGAATTAGGAACCCCATATGGACCGCGTGCGAAATTTACTGGAACAGATCCAGAGTCGCCTTGAAGAGCTGAACAAGGCCGAACGCAAAGTCGCCGAAGTGATCCTGCTCAACCCACAGCAGGCCACCCGCTTCAGCATCGCCGCCCTCGCCCAGGCGGCCTCGGTCAGTGAGCCGACCGTCAACCGCTTCTGCCGTTCGTTCGGCGTCAGCGGCTACCCCGAACTCAAGCTGCAACTGGCCCAGAGCCTGGCCAGCGGCGCCGCTTACGTCAGCCGTGCAGTGGAGGCCGACGACAACCCCGAGGCCTACACGCAAAAGATTTTCGGCAGCGCCATCGCCTCGCTGGACAGCGCCTGCCAGGCCCTGGACCCGAACCTCATCAGCCGCGCCGTCGACATGCTGATCCAGGCCCGGCAGATCCACTTCTTCGGCCTCGGCGCCTCGGCCCCCGTGGCCCTGGATGCGCAGCACAAGTTCTTCCGCTTCAACCTTGCGGTCTCCGCCCATGCCGACGTGCTGATGCAGCGCATGATCGCGTCGGTGGCGCACACCGGCGAGCTGTTCGTGATCATTTCCTACACCGGGCGCACCCGCGAACTGGTGGAAGTGGCGCGCATCGCCCGGGAGAACGGCGCCTCGGTGCTCGGCTTGACCGCCGAGAACTCGCCGCTGGCCAAGGCCAGCACCCTGAGCCTGAACATTCCGCTGCCGGAAGACACCGACATCTACATGCCGATGACCTCGCGGATCATTCAGCTCACCGTGCTGGATGTGCTGGCGACCGGCATGACGCTGCGCCGCGGAGTGGATTTCCAGCCGCACCTGCGCAAGATCAAGGAGAGCCTGAACGCGAGCCGCTATCCGGTGGGCGACGAGTTCGACTGATCCGCAACTTCCCTGACCGTCCCGCTCCCACAAGGAGCCGTGGCGCCAATCAAACTGTGGGAACCAGCCTGCTGGCGATGGCGGAGTGTCAGCACCCTAGATGTCGGCAGCTGCGGCGTCATCGCTTGCAGGCAAGCTCCTACAGGATTCGGTGAGATACCGCAGGCACCCACGATCCCCTGTGGGAGCCAGCCTGCTGGCGATGGCGCCAGCAAAGGCAGCGCAAAACCCGGCTCAGGCCGCCGCCCAGGCCTGCAGGCTCAGGTGCGCCTTCTCCCCCGGCGCCAGGTGCAGGCTGTCGGTGCCCCCCGCCGCCGCTTCCACGCAGACGAATTCCGTCACCTCGTCCCAGCTCACCCCCAGCAACGGCCGTGAACCGGGGTGCCACACCACGGTGTCGGCGCTCTCGCCGGTGTCAATGCACAGCTCGCGCTGCCAGGCGTGATCCTTGAGCTGCAGTTCGCCGTCGTGCTGGAACACCCGCTGGCAGCCACCATCGACCCGCAGCTCGCCTTCCTGCTGGCAAGCCTCACGGCTCAACTGGTCGTAGCCCTGCGCCCCTTCCAGCCCAGACAGCGCTATCTCACTGACGTCGCCAATGCGCCAGTAAGCGTGCAACGCCTGGCTCAACTGGCACGGCATGTCGTCCTGATGCTCGGTGCTCAGGCGCAGGTCCATGCGCTCGCCCAGGTGCGCATGCAGGTCCACCTGCCAGTCGCACAGCTGCAGTCGCCAATGCAGGCGCACGCCGTCCTCGGCGCTGGCGCTGTCGAGCAGCTTCCAGTCCAGCAGCCGCGCCCAACCGTGGGACGGCCAGGCGTTCTCGCTCGGATGGCGGCCGTACCACGGCCAGCACACCGGCACCCCGCCGCGGATCGCACCGACGTGCGGCCACTTCGCCGCGCACCACAGCCACGGTTTCTGCCCGCGCGGCTGAAAGTGCAGCAACTGCGCGCCCTGACGACTGAACACCGCCTGGCACAGCGGATGGTCGATCACCAGCACGTCGCGCATCTGATAGCGCTCCCAGGCGAACACCGGCCGTTCGCGCAGGGATCTGAAGAAGCGTTGCAGCGGATGCTCATGCATGGGCCACGGTCCTGAAAATCACGTGTCACAGGGCGGCGCCGGCCCCAAAAAAAAGCGGACAGCCAGGGCCGTCCGCAAATATGCGCACATGGAGAGGAGCTTATCGCAGACGCGTCAGAACACCGACTGAATTTTCAGGCCGGCGACCAAAGCGTTGTCGACTTCATCCACACCGCCCGGATGGGTGATGTATTGCAGGTTAGGGCGCACGGTCAGCCAGTTGGTGACGTGGAAGCCGTAGTTGATCTCGTAGTTGTATTCGGTTTCGCGCAGCGGCGAGAACACTGGGTTGTCGTAGTCCGAAACGCCGTTGGCGACGTTGAGCAGCTCGGCGTTCTTCTTCACGTCGTCGTTGACGTGGATGCGCGCGAAGCCGATGCCCACGTCATCCTTGGGACGCGCGTCGAACGGGCCCTTGTAGACAAACATCAGCGACTGGTAGTTGTCGATGAAGTTGGTGTCCTTGTCGTGGAAGGTGGCGTTGGCCGCGATGTTCAGGCCACGGGACGCGTCGCCGTTGTGGCTGGTGAGCTGCTGCTGGGCCACGAACCAGTAGCCGTGCTTGCTGCTGTGCACGCGGTAGGCGTCGCCGGTGGTCGCGGCGTCCAGGCCGTTGCCGTCCTCACGCACGTCGTTGGCGTCGGCGGTGGACTTGTAGTAACCCACGCGGTATTCGCCCGGCAGGCCGTTGACCTTCGGCGACCACACCAGCTCGACCGGCAGCACGGTGCCGGCGGTGCCGCTGCCGCTGAGCTTGAAGCCGTTGCCGTGCTCCAGCTGCGACGGGTTCTGGTTGTACGCGCCGATCTGCGCATACAGCTCGTCGTTGATGTTGTACTTCACGCGGATCGCCGCCTGGCTGACCGGCCAGTTGTACCAGATGTTGGTCGCCCAGTTGCCCACCTGGGAGCCGCAGAACGCCAGGTTCTGGAAGTCGCACGGGAAGGTGTTGAAGTCTTCGCCTTCGCCGAAGTAACCGGCCTTGACGTCGAGCTTGTTGTCGAAGAACTGATGCTGGATCCACAACTGGGTCAGACGCACCATGTGGCCGCGGCCGTAGACTTCCTGCGAGGAGCTCAGGGTGCCGGCGCGCGGGTCGCCGATGCGGTCGTTGGAGATGTTTTCGCCGTTGCGGTTGGTCAGCTGGATCTTGGCCTGGGTGTTGTCCCAGCCCCACAGTTTCTGCAGGTCCAGGGCCACGCCCAGACCGAACTGGTCGCTGTAGCGGCCGGTCTTGTCGTCGTTGTAGCCGCCGTGCAGGTTGGCGCCCATCTCGCCGACGTAGTCCATCTTGATGTCGATGCCTTGCTCGATGAGCTTGGTGCGCTCGCCGCCCCAGTCGCCGGTCATCCACTTGGAATCGGAGCTGAACGCATCGGCGGCCATCGCGTTGCCGGCCAGCACCAGTGCGGCGGCGGCCGACATCCGGCAGATCAAACGGGCATTGACGTGTTTCATTTTCATCCCTACATCCTCGTCTTTATTGTTATTAACTGTTTTTTTCCAACGCGGTTTACACCCCTGTGGGAGCGGGCTTGCCCGCGCCCACATTTGTTCTTCAGCGCCCCTTGAACTGGGCGACATTGGCCGAATGCGCTTCGGCCTTCGCAACACCCGCAGTGCCCAAGCGCTCCCCGGTCTGGGCATCGAACAGCAGCACCTTGGCCGGATCGAACTGCAGGGTCAGGGTCTCGCCCACCTGCGGCGCCACGTCCGGCGCCAGGCGGCAGCAGACCTTGGTGTCGTTGAGGTTGACGAACACCAGGGTGTCCGGACCGGTGGGCTCGGTGACCTGCACTTCGGCACGGATGGTCGGCGCACCGTTGGCGTCGCCGTTGGCCAGGGCGATCTGCTCCGGGCGCAGGCCGAGGATCACTTCGCGATCCTCAAGCCCCGCGTCCTGCACGCCCAGCGGCAGTTCGCAGCGGGCCTGGCCGCTGTCGAGCAGCGCCACCAGCCGGCCGTCCTTGCGTTGCAGGCGCAGGGGGATGAAGTTCATCGGCGGCGAACCGATGAAGCTGGCCACGAACTGGTTGGCCGGGTCGTTGTAGATTTCCTTCGGCGTACCGAACTGCTGGATGATCCCGTCCTTCATCACCGCCACCTTGTCGCCCAGGGTCATGGCCTCGATCTGGTCGTGGGTCACGTAGACCGTGGTGGTCTTGAGGCGCTGGTGCATCAGTTTCATTTCGGTGCGCATCTCGACCCGCAGCTTGGCGTCGAGGTTGGACAGCGGCTCGTCGAACAGGTAGATCTTCGGCCGCCGCGCCAGCGCCCGGCCCATCGCCACGCGCTGCTGCTGGCCGCCGGAGAGCTGGCCCGGCTTGCGGTTGAGCAGGTGCTCGATCTGCAGCAGCTTGGCGACCCGGGCGACTTCCTCGTCGATGGCCGGCTGGCTCATCTTGCGGATCTTCAGGCCGAACTCGATGTTCTCGCGCACGTTCATGGTCGGGTACAGCGCATAGGACTGGAACACCATGGCGATGTCGCGGTCCTTGGGGCTCATGCCGCTGACGTCCTGGTCGCCGATCATGATCGCGCCGCCGGTGATGGTCTCAAGGCCGGCGATGCAGTTCATCAAAGTCGACTTGCCGCAGCCCGAAGGCCCGACGAGGATCAGGAACTCGCCGTCCTTGATCGACAGTTCGATGTTCTTCAGGGTGTCCGGCAGGCCGGCGCCATAGGTCTTGTTTACATTGCGAAGTTCGAGCGTAGCCATGATTACCCCTTGACCGCGCCGGCCGTCAGCCCGCGCACGAAATACTTGCCTGCCACCACATAGACCAGCAGGGTCGGCAGCCCGGCGATCATCGCCGCTGCCATGTCAACGTTGTATTCCTTGACCCCGGTGCTGGTGTTGACCAGGTTGTTCAGCGCCACCGTGATGGGCTGCGAGTCGCCGCTGGAGAACACCACGCCGAACAGGAAGTCGTTCCAGATCTGGGTGAACTGCCAGATCAGGCAGACCATGATGATCGGGGTGGACATCGGCAGGATGATCCGCCGGAAGATCGTGAAGAACCCGGCGCCATCCAGCCGCGCCGCCTTCACCAGCGCATCGGGGATGGTCACGTAGTAGTTGCGGAAGAACAGCGTGGTGAACGCCAGGCCGTAGACCACGTGGATGAACACCAGGCCCGTGGTGGTGCTGGCCAGGCCCATCTTGCCGAGGGTGAACGAGGCCGGCAGCAGGACGGTCTGGAACGGCAGGAAGCAGCCGAACAGCAGCAGGCCGAAGAACAGTTGCGAGCCGCGAAAGCGCCACATCGACAGCACATAGCCGTTGAGCGCACCGATGGCGGTGGAGATCAGCACCGCCGGAACGGTGATCTTGATCGAGTTCCAGAAGTAGCCGTCCACCGTGCCCCAGGCCTTGACCCAGCCGATGCCGCTGACCACGGCCGGCCAGCTCAGGAGGTTGCCGGTGCTGATGTCTTCCGGGGTCTTGAAGCTGGTCAGCAGCATGACCACCAGCGGCACCAGGTACAGCACCACGGCGAGCAGAAGCACGGCGTGGATGGCGATGCGGCTCAGGCTGACGGAAGGTTTGTCGGCGAGGTTAGTCATGGCGCTTGGTCCTCAGCTCGGAATACAGGTACGGCACGATGATCGCGAGGATCGCGCCGAGCATCAGGATGGCGCTGGCCGAGCCCATGCCCATCTGGCCGCGGCTGAAGGTGAACGAATACATGAACATCGCCGGAAGGTCCGAGGAGTAGCCCGGGCCGCCGGCGGTCATCGCCGCCACCAGGTCGAAACTCTTGATCGCGATGTGGGCCAGGATCATCACCGCACTGAAGAACACCGGACGCAGGCTCGGCAGCACGACTTTCCAATAGATGGTCGGCATGCTCGCGCCGTCGATCTGGGCGGCGCGGATGATCGACTGGTCGACGCCGCGCAGGCCCGCCAGGAACATCGCCATGATAAAGCCCGAGGCTTGCCACACCGCCGCGATCACCAGGCAATACACCACCCGGTCAGGGTCGATCAGCCAGTCCAGACGGAAGCCTTCCCAGCCCCAGTCGCGCAGCAGCTTGTCCAGGCCCATGCCGGGGTTGAGCAGCCATTTCCACGCCGTGCCGGTGACGATCATCGAGAGCGCCATCGGGTACAGATAAATGGTGCGGATGAACCCTTCGCGGCGGATGCGCTGATCCAGGAACACCGCCAGCAGCACGCCGATCACCAGGGTGATGCCGATGAACAGGCCGCCGAACACCGCAAGGTTCTTGCTCGCCACCCACCAGCGGTCGTTGTCGAACAGGCGCGCGTACTGCGCCAGCCCCGCCCACTTGTAGGTCGGCAGGAACGTCGAGGTGGTGAACGACAGGACGAACGTCCACAGGATGTAGCCATAGAAGCCCACCAGCACGATGAACATGCTCGGCGCCAGCACCAGCTTGGGGAGCCAGCGCTGCAACGCATCGAACGGCGAGGCCTTGCTGAACACAGCGACAGAACTCATGGGGAAATCCAGTACAGGGATTGAGGATCGCAAGCTGCGGGAGCCAGCCTGCCGGCGGTCGCGGTTCGTCAGCCGACACATCGGCCGGCTGCTCCACCGCTTTCGCGAGCAGGGCTCGCCCCTGCAGGGGCGAGCGTTACTTGGCCGACTTGACGGCGGTGCCCAGCTTCTTGGCCGCGTCGGCCGGGTCGGCTTTCGGGTCGTTGATGTAGTTGGTCACCACATCGAAGAACGCGCCCTGCACCGCCAGCGTGGTGGCCATGTTGTGCGCCATGCTCGGCTGCAGGCCGCCGGTCTTGGCGTCCGCCAGGAAGTCCTTGGCGGCGGTCTGGGCGCAGGAGTCGAAACCGAACTTGCCCATGTCGGCCAGCATGTCGTTGCGCACCGGGATCGAGCCCTTGTTGATGCTGAAGACCTTCTGGAAGTTCTCGCCCAGCACGACCTTGGCGATGTCCTGCTGACCGGCCGCGGTGCCCGCGTCCTTCTGCTTGAACACGGCCAGGGAGTCGATGTTGTAGGTGAAGGCCTTGTCGGTGCCCGGGAAGGCCACGCACTCGTAGTCCTTGCCGGCGACTTTCTTGGCCGCGGTCCATTCGGACTTGGCCCAGTCGCCCATGATCTGCATGCCGGCCTTGCCGTTGATGACCTTGGCGGCTTCCAGGTTCCAGTCCTGGCCTTTGCCGTCGGCGTCCATGTAGGTCGCGACTTTCTTCAGCTCGGTCAGGGCCTTGACCATCTGCGGGCCGGTCAGGGCCGCGTCGTCGAGGTCCACCAGGGCTTTCTTGTAGCCGTCCACGCCCATGACCGAGAGCACCACCGCTTCGAACACGGTGCTGTCCTGCCATGGCTGGCCGCCGTGGGCCAGCGGGATGAAGCCGGCGGCCTTGAGCTTGTCGCCGGCGGCGTAGAATTCTTCTAGGGTGGTCGGGGCCTTTTCGATGCCGGCCTTCTTGAAGACTTCCGGGTTGATCCACAGCCAGTTGACGCGGTGGATGTTCACCGGCACGGCCACGTAGTCGCCTTCGAACTTCACGGTGTCGGAGACTTTCTTGTCGAGCAGGCTGTCCCACTTCTCGGCCTTGGCGACGTCCTTGAGCACGTCGGTGTCGAGCAGGCCGGTGGAGGCCCAGTCCTGGATGTCCGGGCCCTTGATCTGGGCCACGCCCGGCGGGTTGCCGGCCACTGCGCGGCTTTTCAGCACGGTCATGGCGGTCGCGCCGCCACCGCCGGCCACGGCGCCGTCCTTCCAGGTAAAGCCGTCTTTTTCGACCTGGGCCTTGAGCACATCGACCGCTGCCTTCTCGCCGCCGGACGTCCACCAATGCACGACTTCCACCGATCCTTTGGATTCGGCGGCGGAAACACTCAGAGGGAGCGCAGCGAGCGGGAACAGGGAGGCAACAGAAATGACAGTGGCGAGGCGAGAAATCGCATTCATCTGAGAGGTACCTTTCTTGTTGTTATGCATGCAAGTCTGGAGCTTGCGCTGCACACGAGTTTAAACAGCGCGCATCCCTGCGCAGGTAACGAAGGGACGCGCGAATGTCACGACATGGTTACACAGGAACGCTCTGGGACCACTGCGCCAGGGCCGTGGCCATGCTCGGCGCCAGGGGCAGGCGGGGAATCAGCACGGCCTGCCACGCGTGGTAGAGATCCGGCTTGCCCGGCCAGATGTCGGCGCTGGGGCGGTTCAGCGGATCGAGTTCGTGGTGCCAGCTGCCGTCGCAGCGGTCGATGAACTTCAATTCGCAGAATTCCCAGAACAGCCGGTACCAAGCTTCGTAGCGCTCTTCGCCGGTGCGTTTGAGCAAGGCGCTGGCGGCGGCGCTGGCTTCGGCGTGCGTCCAGTGCAGGCGATGGCGCACGACGGCCTTGTTGTCCCAATCGAGGGTGTAGACGATGCCCGGCGCACCGTCCGCCGCCCAACCGTGACGGCAGTTTTCCTCGAACAGTTTCTGCGCATCGGTGGCCAGCCAGCCGGGGGTGAGCATGCCGGCCCGTACCCGCGCCGCCTCCAGGTGCAGCATCAGCCGTGCCCATTCGAAGCCGTGGCCCGGCGTGGTGCCGTAGGGGCGGAAACCGTCGGCAGGATTGTCGCGGTTGTATTCGCGCAGCGGCTGCCAGTCGCGGTCGAAGTGCTCGATCACCAGGTAGCCGTTGGCGGCGGCGTGGCCGTGGATCACCCGTTCGACAATGCGCTGGGCGCGCACCAGCCAGCGCGGGTCTTCGGTGACGTCGGCCAGGGCGAGAAAGGCCTCGGTGGCGTGCATGTTGCTGTTGGCGCCGCGATAGGCTTCCTCTTCGCGCCAGTCGCGGCTGAAGGATTCGCGCATCGCGCCCTCTTCGTCGCTCCAGAAGCAGGTGTCGATGATGTCGATGGCGTCGTCGAGCAGCGCTTCGGCGCCGGGGCGTCGGGCGACCACCGCCGAACTGGCGGCCAGGGCGACGAACGCGTGCAGGTAGGCGTTCTTGCCGGTGTTGCCGTCGCGGTGCTCGGCGGTGGCGAACCAGCCGCCGTGCACGGCGTCGCGCAGCGGGCCGCGCAGCGAGCGGACACCGTGATCGACCAGCTCGGCGAAGCCTGGCAGACCCTGGATGTGGGCCATGGCGAAACTGTGGGTCATGCGGGCGGTGTTCATGGTTTCGGCGTGCGCACCGGCCGGCAGGCGACCGCGCCCGTCGAGGTTGCCGAAGCCCTCCGGCAGCCACGAGGCCTTGGCGAAGTCCAGCAGGCGCAAGCCTTCGTCGGCGAGCCAGCGCTGGTGGGCAGGGGCGTTCAGCCAACTGCTGAAGCCTGGATTGAAGTGATCCATGGGTGGCCTTTTTTGTTGTTATGACTGCGGGGAGTCTAAACAACGGGCCGGGGCGGGCTTGTAACGAAGGGGACGGGGTTTGTCACCGACCGGTGACATTTGTGTCGTTTCGCAGGACGCCTTCGCGGGCAAGCCCGCGAAAAAAGCTGACGCGGCCCGGCTAATCGGCGCTGCGCGGCAACTGCAACGTCACCCGCAGGCCGCCCTCGCGCAGGTTCTGCAGCGTCACCTCGCCGCCGTGGCTGTGGGCGATGTTGCGCGCAATGCCCAACCCGAGCCCATAACCTTGCTGCTGCCCGGCCAGGCGGAAATGCGGCTCGAACACCTGCTCCAGCCGCTGCTGCGGCACCCCCGGCCCTTCGTCGTCGACGTGCAGCACGAAGGCGCTCTCATCGTCGTCGATGTGCAGGTGCGCGTTCTGCCCGTACTTGAGGGCGTTGTCGATCAGGTTGCCGATGCAGCGCTTGAGCGCCAGCGGCTTGCCCGGGTATGTCGCCAGCGCCCGCCCGTGCTGGGTCACGCGGCCATTGCCGTTGGGCGCCAGGTACGGCTCCACCAGGCATTCCAGCACATGGTTGAGATCCACCGGCTCGATGTTTTCGTGGATGTCGGTGTCCTTGACGCATTGCAGCGCGCCCTTGACCAGCATCTCCAGCTCATCCAGGTCGCGGCCGAACTTGGCCTGCAGCGCTTCGTCCTCCAGCAGTTCGACCCGCAGGCGCAGTCGGGTGATGGGCGTGCGCAGGTCATGGGAGATCGCGCTGAACAACTGGCTGCGCTCGGTCAGGTAACGGCTGATGCGCTCGCGCATGGTGTTGAACGCCCGGCCCACCTCGACCACTTCGCTGCCGCCGCCTTCGGCCACCGGTTCCACGTCGGCCCCCAGCGACAGTTCCCGCGCCGCCCGTGCCAGGCGCTTGAGCGGGCGGCTCTGCCAATGCACCAGCAAGCCGATGAACAGCAGCAAAAAGCCGCTGGTGAAGACGATGAACCACACCTGCTGCGTCGGCAGGCCCTGCTCTTCGAGGCTGGTGTACGGCTCGGGCAACAGCGAGGCGATGTACAGCCATTCGCCCGGCGCCAATTGGATCTGGGTGACCAGCACCGGCGGGTTCACCGGCTCCAGGGTCAGCGCGTAGTGGGCCCAGGACCGCGGCAACTCGTCGAGCTTGAGCCCGGCGTTGAAGATCCGCAGGTCTTCGGGGCTGACGAAGGTCACGAGGATGTCGGTGTCGTGCCCCAACGATTGGTGCAGCACTTCGTCCACCGCCGTGATCACGGCAGCCTTGCGCGGCGTGACCGGCAGCACGTCCATGTCCAGCGGCTTGTCGTTGAGGGTCACCACGAAGCGGGTGCCGCCCATGCTGCGCAACTGATCGAGCACCAGCGGCCGGTACGCCACCGGCAACGAGCGGAAGTAACTGACGCTGGCGGTCATCGAATGGGCGAGGCTGCGGGCGCTGGTGACCAGGCCTTCGAGCTGGGTCGCCCGCAGCTGCGAGACCCAGATCACGCTGGACAGGGTCTGGGCGAACAGCACCGCCAACAGCGTCAGCAGCAGCATCCGCCCGAGCAACGAACGCGGCATCGGCACCTTGCCGGCCAGGTTGCGCAAAAACTCAGTGGCCATTGCCGGCAACCACATTGGCCGCCAGTTGATAACCGCTGCCGCGCACGGTGCGGATCAGCCTCGGCGGCTTTTCCGTGTCGCGCAGGCGCTGGCGCAGACGGCTGACGGCCATGTCGACGATGCGGTCGAGGGGCATCAGCTCGCGGCCGCGGGTGGCGTTGCCGATGGTGTCGCGGTCGAGGATTTCCTGGGGGTGGTCGAGGAACAGCTTGAGCAGCGCGAAGTCGGCGCCGGACAGGATCACTTCTTCGCCGTCGGTGTGGAACAGCCGGTGGCTGACCATGTCCAGCCGCCACTCGTCGAAGCTCAGCACCTCGCTGGCGCTGCGCTCCTGGGCAAACTGGGCCCGACGCAGCAACGCCTTGATCCGCGCCTGCAGCTCACGGGGGCTGAACGGTTTGCCGAGGTAGTCGTCGGCGCCCAGCTCCAGGCCGATCACCCGGTCGGCCTCGTCGGAACTGGCGGTGAGCATGATGATCGGCACCTGGGCCTGGCGCGGATGCTGGCGCACCCAGCGGCACAGGCTGAAGCCGTCCTCGTCGGGCAGCATCACATCCAGGATCACCAGATCGCTCGGCGCCTCGTTGAGCGCCTGGCGGAAACCGGCGCCGTCAGCCGTGGCCCGTACCTGAAACCCTGCGCGGGTCAGGTAGGTCTGCAGCAACTCGCGTATCTCCTGGTCGTCATCGACCAACAAAATCGACTTGTTGACTGAGCTCACTTCGAAGGCATCCTGATTATTGGAATTGGGACGGATTATGCCTGATGAACCTTGGAAATTTGTCACCGACTCTGATCCCATCGCTGTCCAGCCAGCGCCCACAGGGGTCTGCGTTGATCACAACACCGTGGAAGCTGGCTCGCCAGCGATGAAGCCGACTCGGCCCTAAGCCTGTTCGAGCGCCACACCGGCGCCCGTCAGGCCCGAATACGGCGCCGTCACCAGCCACACCGGGATGCCCTTGAAGTAGTCGCTCATGCAGCCCTTGTCGGCGAAGCTCTTGGCGAAACCGCTGGCCAGGAAGAAATCGGCGAAGCGCGGCACCACGCCGCCGACGATGAAGACCCCGCCCCGGGCGCCGGTGGTGAGCACGTTGTTGCCGGCCACGCGGCCGAGCCAGCGGCAGAACTGCTCCAGCACCTCCAGCGCCACCGGATCCCCCGCCAGGCCGGCTGCGGTGATCGCCTCCGGCGTGTCGAGCGTGGGCTCATGCCCGTCCACCGCGCAGATCGCCCGGTAGACCCGCGGCAGACCGCCGCCGCTCAGGGCGGTCTCGGCGCTGACATGGCCGATCTCGCTGTGGATGTGCTGCCACAGTTGGGTCTCGCGCGGGCTGCTCAGCGGCAAGTCGACGTGCCCGCCCTCCCCCGGCAACGCGGCGAACCGGCCCTCGCCCAGGTCCAGCAACGTGCCGACCCCAAGCCCCGTGCCCGGACCGATCACCACCGCCGGGCGCAGCGGCTCCGGCGTGCCTTCGCAGACCACGCGGAATTCGCCGGGCTGCAGGCGGGTCATGCCCAGGGCCATGGCCGAGAAGTCGTTGACCAGCAACAGCCGCTCGACCTGCAAGGCCTGGCAGAACGCCTGGCGGCTCAGGCGCCAGTGGTTGTTGGTGAACTTGAATTCGTCGCCGCTGACCGGACCGGCCACCGACAGGCACACCGACCCGATGGCGCCCGGCGCCAGGCCCAGCCGGCTCAGGTAGAGGCCGATGGCCTCTTCCGGGCTGGCATGGTCGGCCGTGGCCAGCACCTGCACCGATTCGAGCTGCTGATCTTTCCACAACGCAAACCGTGCGTTGGTGCCTCCGATGTCACCGACCAAAGCCAGTTTCAATTAAGCGTCTCCAGGGCAGAAGTGAAGGCGCTGGCGCCCTGCTCCGCCGAGCTGAAGGCCATGCGCATGAAGCCGAACAGCTCGCGGCCGCTGCCGATGTTGTTGCCCAACAGGCCTTTGGCGGGTTCGCGCGCTGCGAATTCGGCGGCGTCCACCTTGAGTTCCAGGGTGCCTTTGACGCCGTCGACGCGGATGATATCGCCCTCTTGCACCCGCGCCAAAGCGCCGCCCACATAAGCTTCGGGGCTGACGTGGATCGCCGCCGGGATTTTCCCCGAGGCGCCGGACATGCGCCCGTCGGTCACCAGCGCCACCTTGAAGCCGCGGTCCTGCAGCACGCCGAGGAACGGCGTCATCTTGTGCAGCTCCGGCATGCCGTTGGAGCGCGGGCCCTGGAAGCGCATCACGGCGACGAAATCCTTTTCCAGCAGGCCGGCCTTGAATGCGTCGGCCAGGTCCTGCTGATCCTGGAACACCATGGCCGGCGCTTCGACGATCTGATTCTCCAGCGCCACGGCGGAGACCTTCATCACGCCGCGACCGAGGTTGCCTTCCATCACCCGCAGACCGCCCTCCGGCGAGAACGCGCGGGCCACCGGGCGCAGGATGTTTTCGTCGAGGCTCTCGGTCGGGCCGTCGCGCCACACCAGCTCGCCGTTGTCGAGGAACGGCTCCTGGGTGTAGCGGCGCAGGCCGTGGCCGAGCACGGTGTTGACGTCTTCATGCAGCAGGCCGGCGTCGAGCAGTTCACGGATCAGGAACGCCATGCCGCCGGCGGCCTGGAAGTGGTTGATGTCGGCCTTGCCGTTCGGATAGACGTGGCTCAGGGTCGGCACGACTTCGGAGAGATCGGCCATGTCCTGCCAGGTCAGCTGGATGCCCGCCGCCATGGCAATGGCCGGCATGTGCAGGGTGTGGTTGGTGGAGCCGCCGGTGGCGTGCAACGCGACGATGGAGTTGACCAGCGCCTTCTCGTCGACGATCTCGCCGATCGGCAGGAAGTGGCCGTTCTGCTTGGTCAGGCGGGTGACCTGGTGCGCGGCTTCGCGGGTCAGCGCGTCGCGCAGCGGCGTGTTCGGGTTGACGAACGACGCCCCCGGCAGGTGCAGGCCCATGACTTCCATCAGCAACTGGTTGGTGTTGGCGGTGCCGTAGAAGGTGCAGGTGCCGGGGCTGTGGTAGGACTTCATCTCCGATTCCAGCAGCTCTTCGCGGGTGGCCTTGCCTTCGGCGTACTTCTGCCGCACGTCGGCTTTCTCCTTGTTGGAGATGCCCGAGACCATCGGCCCGCCCGGCACGAAGATCGTCGGCAGATGGCCGAAGCGCAGGGAGCCCATCATCAGGCCCGGCACGATCTTGTCGCAGATGCCGAGCATCAGCGCGCCGTCGAACATGTTGTGCGACAGCGCCACCGCCGTGGACATCGCGATCACTTCGCGGCTCGGCAGGCTCAGCTCCATGCCCGGCTCGCCCTGGGTGACGCCGTCGCACATGGCCGGGGTGCCGCCGGCGAACTGGCCCACCGAGCCGATCTCGCGCAGGGCGCTCTTGATCAATTCCGGGTAGACCTCGTACGGCTGGTGCGCCGAGAGCATGTCGTTGTAAGACGAAACAATGGCGATGTTCGCCGAGTTCATCATCCGCAGGCTGTGCTTGTCCTGGCTGCCGCAGCCGGCCACGCCGTGGGCGAAGTTGGCGCATTGCAGCTTGCCGCGCATCGGCCCGTCGGAGGCTGCGCCGCGAATCAATGCAAGGTAAGCCTGGCGCGTGGCGCGGCTGCGGGCGATAAGCCGTTCGGTGACCTCAAGAACGCGGGGATGCATGTGTAGAACTCCAGGCTAACGGATGTGGCGACCTGATTGTCTATGCTGATCAAAGGCCCGCGCGCTCGGGATGACGGACGGTTTTCTTGATCATTCGGACCAGTTGATTCAGGTCACTCGTTGTAGATAAAACAAAATACTGCCACCAAAAGGGCTTGTTTTCTATTTTTTTGCGAATAATCTTGTAATTCCAACAACAAAACGACGGCGGCGCTGTTCAATGACTCTTCGAATCGCAATCAATGGTTTTGGCCGCATCGGCCGTAACGTCCTGCGCGCACTGTATACCCAAGGCTATCGGCAGGACTTGCAGATCGTCGCCATCAACGACCTGGGTGACAGCGCGATCAACGCCCATCTGCTCAAGTACGACACCGTTCACGGCACGTTCGATGCCGAAGTCGCCCATGACAACGAGAGCCTGACCGTCAACGGCGACCGCATTTCCGTCAGCGCCATCCGCAATCCGGCCGACCTGCCCTGGGCCGCGGAAAAGATCGACGTGGTGTTCGAATGCACCGGCCTGTTCACCGACCGCGCCAAGGCCGCCGCGCACATCAGCGCCGGCGCCCGCAAAGTGATCATCTCGGCGCCGGCCAAAGGCGCCGACGCCACCGTCGTCTACGGCGTGAACCACGACATCCTGCGCGCCTCGCACCAGATCATCTCCAACGCCTCGTGCACCACCAACTGCCTGGCCCCGGTGGCTCAGGTGCTGCACCGCGAACTGGGGATCGAAAGCGGCCTGATGACCACCATCCATGCCTACACCAACGACCAGAACCTGACCGACGTCTATCACAGCGACCCGTACCGCGCCCGTTCGGCCACCCAGAACATGATCCCGAGCAAGACCGGCGCCGCCGAAGCGGTGGGCCTGGTGCTGCCGGAACTGGCCGGCAAGCTGACCGGCATGGCCGTGCGCGTGCCGGTGATCAACGTGTCGCTGGTGGACCTGACGGTGCAGCTCAAGCGCGAGGCGTCCGCCGACGAGGTCAACGCGCTGCTCAAGGCCGCCAGCCAGCACTCGAAGATCCTCGGCTACAACGCCCTGCCGCTGGTTTCCAGCGACTTCAACCACAATCCGCTGTCGTCGATCTTCGACGCCAACCACACCAAGGTCAGCGGCAAGCTGCTCAAGGTGCTGGCCTGGTACGACAACGAGTGGGGCTTCTCCAACCGCATGCTGGACAACTGCCTGGCGCTGTGCAACGCCGAGTGACCCCGGATCGTTCTGTGGGAGCGACTGCTTTCGGCAGGCTGGCTCTCACAGGGACAGGGGGATGCCACCGCTCCCGCATGAAGTGCCTGATTTCAATCTGAAATCAGAGCTTGACCATTCTACTGGATGATAAGCATTATCATTTGATCGAAACGGATCAGGTCCTCCCGTGAGTCAGGCACAGTTCAACCACGTCTTCCTTGCCCAGCGCAGTTCGCTGCTGCGCACGCTGCAACGGATGGTCAACAACCCCAGCACCGCCGAAGACCTGCTGCAGGAGACCTACCTGCGCGTGACCCGGGCCTTGGGCGAGCGGGCCATCGATCACCTCGAACCCTTCGTCTTCCAGACCGCCCGCAACCTGGCGCTGGATCATCTGCGCGCCCGCAAGATCCACGCGCGCACCATGGTCGACGACGTCCCGCAGGAGGTGGTGCACAGCGTCGCCGCCCCCGCCAGCAGCGCCGAAGACGCCGCCCATGCCGAACAACTGCTGGAACGCCTGAACGTGAGCCTCAGTGAACTCAGCCCCCGCCAGCAGCAGATCTTCATCCTCAGCCGCCTGCACGGCCACAGCTACCAGCAGATCGCCGACGAGCTGGACGTGTCCCTCAGCACCGTGCAGAAAGAACTCAAGCTGATCATGACCATCTGCATCGGCGTCGCCGAACGCTTGAACGGCGACTGAAGCCGTAGGAAAGGTCTGTAAGTCCGAGCAGCGACTGCACGGATCATCGGGCTTTGTTACCCTTGCCCGACTTTTACGCTTCACTAAAAAAACAGCCGTGCAACGACACTGCCGAGGAAACACCGTGACGGACACCCACCGCCCGCCTTCGCCCGATACGGCGCAGGACGCCGCCAACGCAATGGACCAGGCCCTGGACTGGCTCATCGCGCTCGGCAGTCCGGACGAAGAGCAGACCCGGCAGTTCCACGCCTGGCTGGCGGCCGATCCGCGCAACGCCGAAGCCTTCGCAAAGGCCCAGGCCATTTGGGACGGCCCGCAAGTGGCGCAGTGCGCCCAGGCGCTGGCCGCCAAACCGCAGAAAGTCACCGTCCTCACCCGCCTGCGCCCGCACTGGAAACCGCTGGCCACCGCCGCCGTGCTGGTGCTGGGCCTGTTCAGCTTCAGCAACCTGCCGATGCGCCTGCAGGCCGACCACCTGACCGTGGTCGGCGAGCGCCAGCGCCTGCAACTGGAGGACGGTTCCAAAGTCCTGCTCAACACCAACTCGGCATTTTCCAGCACCATCAACGACCGCCAGCGGGTGGCGCGGCTGTACCAGGGCGAAGCGTTCTTCGAGATCGCCGCCAACCGCAGCCAGCCGCTGGAGATCGACGCCGGCCCCGTGAAGGCCAGCGTGCACGACACCGCGTTCGCCGTGCGCTACCTGGACGGCGTGGCCCAGGTGCGCGTGCAGCGCGGCGACGTCGACCTGCGCGCCACCGGGGACGACGCCCGGGTGCGCCTGTCGGCCGGGGAAAGCATCCGCATCGGCCCCAACGGCTTCGACCGCCCGGCCAAACAGGACGCCGCCACCGACCTTGCGTGGGTGCAGGGCCGGCTGATCTTCGAGAACTGCCCGCTCAGCCAGGTCCTGGCGGAGCTGCGCCGCTACTATCCAGGCTGGATCATCAACACCAACGAGCAGTTGGCCGACGTCGCCGTCACCGGCAACTACCGCCTCGACCAGCCGCTGGACGTGGTGCGTTCCCTGGCCCACATCACCTCCGCGCGCCTGAAGGAATTCCCGGCGCTGGTGATCCTGAACTAAATGAGAATTATTTTTACTCGATAGCCGAAGCTCGTACGTCTCGTTATAGCCAATGCAATTGATTCGCATCTCCGGACGCGGATCAGCACCTATAAAGATTCGTGCGACACGGAGCGCTATCGATGTCATCACGCCTTACCCGCCAGACCGCTTCCCCTTCCCGCGTACTGTCGCTGCTGACGGCCGCCATCCTGATGGCCGGCACCGCACCGCTGATGGCGGCCACCGAACAGCCAGCGCGCAACATGGGCGACTACTCGTTCGCCATCGCCCAGCAGCCGCTGGTGTCGGCGCTCAATGCGTTCACCGCCGTCACCGGTTGGCAGGTGGGCCTGCCGGCGCAACTGGGGGAAGGCGTGTCGTCGCCGGGCGTGCGCGGTTCGCTGCCGCCGGAAAAAGCCCTGGAGCGCCTGTTGGCGGGAACCGGCCTGAGCTTTCGCAAGATCGGCAACAACAACGTCGTGCTGGAGAAACGCAGCACCGCCGGCGCGCTCAACCTGGATCAGGTGACCATCAGCGCCACCCGCCAGGAACAGTCGGTGAACAGCGTGCCCGCCACCGTCACCGTGCACACCCGTGAAGAGCTCGACCGCAGCAACGTCAACACCATCAAGGACCTGGTGCGCTACGAGCCCGGCGTCTCCGTGGGCGGCGCCGGCCAGCGCGGCGGGATCAGCGGCTACAACATCCGCGGCATCGACGGCGACCGCATCCTGACCCAGGTCGACGGCGTCGAAGTGCCGGACGGCTTCTTCAACGGCCCCTACGCCAAGACCCAACGCAACTACGTCGACCCGGAAATCGTCAAGCGCGTGGAGATCCTCCGCGGCCCGGCCTCGGTGCTGTACGGCAGCAACGCCATCGGCGGCGCCGTGAGCTACTACACCCTCGACGCGGACGACATCATCAAGCCCGGCAAGGACGTCGGCGCCCGCCTCAAGACCGGCTACAGCTCCGCCGACGAAAGCTGGCTGAAGTCCGCCACCGTCGCCGGCCGCGCCGACCGGTTCGACGGCCTGCTGCACTACAGCCAGCGCGACGGCCATGAAACCGACTCCTACGGCAGCAACAACGGCACCGGCCTCGACCGCACCGCCGCCAACCCGGAAGACGTCAAGGCGAGCAACGTGCTGGCCAAGCTCGGCTGGAACTACGCCGAGGGCTCGCGCCTGGGCCTGACCTACGAGAAATACAAGGACGACCGCGACACCGACCAGAAAAGCGCCTACGGCGGCCCCTACTTCAACGGCGCGCCGACCCTCCCCAACAGCGTGCTGCCCGGCGGCATGTACCAGTGGCGCACCGGCAACGACACCATCACCCGCGAGCGCTTCGGCCTGGAGCACAGCTTCGAGCTCAACAGCCTGCTGGCGGACAACGTGAAGTGGAGCCTCAACCACCAGACCGCCAAGACCGACCAGAGCACCGAGGAGTTCTACTACCCGATGACCCGCAAGGTGCTGCGCACCCGCGACACGGTCTACGAAGAAAAGCAGTGGGTGTTCGACGCGCAGTTGGACAAGGCTTTCAGCCTCGGCGCCACCGACCATGTCCTGACCTACGGCACCACGATCAAGCGGCAGGAAGTCACCGGCTCGCGCAGCGGCGACGGCAAGTGCCTGGCGGTCGGCCGCGGCTGCACCGCCATCGGCGCCACCAGCGCGGCCGACGTGCTGAAGAAGTCCAGCGACTTCCCGGACCCGACCATCAATACCTACAGCCTGTTCGCCCAGGACCAGATCAGCTGGAACGACTGGACCTTCCTGCCGGGCCTGCGCTACGACTACACCCAGCTCAAGCCGCACATCACCCAGGAGTTCCTCAACACCGTGGCCGCCGACGGCAAAGGCACGGTCAGCGATTCGAACAAGACCTGGCACAAAGTCTCGCCCAAGTTCGGCCTGACCTACGCCCTGACCGAGAACTACACCTGGTACAGCCAGTACGCCGAAGGCTTCCGCACCCCGACCGCCAAGGCGCTGTACGGCCGCTTCGAGAACAGCACCACCGGCTACAACGTGGCGCCGAACCCGGATCTGGAGCCGGAGAAAAGCAAGAGCTACGAGACCGGCCTGCGCGGCAACTTCGAATCCGGCTCGTTCGATGTGGCGGTCTTCTACAACAAGTACCGCGACTTCATCAACGAAGACGCAGTCACGCCCGGCTACAGCGAGCTGACCTTCCAGACCAACAACATCAAGCACGCCACCATCAAGGGCGCCGAGGTCAAGGGCCGCCTGAACCTGGACGCGTTCGGCGCGCCGCAGGGCCTGTACACCCAGGGTTCGGTCGCCTACGCCTACGGTCGCAACAACGACACCGGCGAGCCGCTCAACAGCGTCAACCCGCTGACCGGCGTGTTCGGCCTGGGCTACGACCAGGACAACTACGGCGGCCTGCTGAGCTGGACCGTGGTGAAGAAAAAGGATCGCGTCGACGACAGCCAGTTCAAGTCGCCGGACGGCGTCAGCAGCCAGTTCAAGTCGCCGGGCTTCGGCATTCTCGACCTGACCGGGTTCTACAAGGTCACCGACGACGTCACCGTCAGCGGCGGCATCTACAACCTGACCGACAAAAAGTACTGGCTGTGGGACGACGTGCGCGGCTATGACAGCGTCGGCGAAGCCGCGGTGCTGAGCCCGGCCAACCTCGACCGCCTGACCCAGCCGGGCCGCAACTTCGCGGTCAACCTGGTCTGGGACATCTGACCCGGCCCGCCTCACTGCGCGCGTGCATCGCCGCGCAGTGAGGTTTTTTTACGCTCATGCGTCTTCTTGTACGTCTCGTTATCAAGTGCCACTGCTTTTCAAGGACATCCCATGATCGCCCCGGAAAAATCCCTGCGTTCGCAACGCCTGAACCAGATCACCCACGAGCCGCACAGCAAGCTCGATGCGCTGGTCAAGGCTCACGCCCCCTTCGAGACCCGCGAAAGCTTCGCCCGCTTCGTGGTCGCCCAATACCTGTTCCAGTCGGAACTGGTGGCGCTGTACAACGATGCCGAACTGACCGCCATCGTCCCTGACCTGCCGGCCCGTTGCCGCGCCGAAGCGGCCAAGGCCGACCTCGCCGACCTCGGCACCGACGTCCCGGCCCCGGTGGCCGGTGCGGTGCACAACCCGAGCAAGGCCCGTGCCCTGGGCTGGATCTTCGTCTCCGAAGGTTCGAAGCTCGGTGCGGCCTTCCTGATCAAGCGCGCCGTCGCACTGGACCTGAGCGAAACCTTCGGTGCCCGTCACCTGGGCGAACCGGAAGGCGGCCGCGCCGAAGGCTGGAAGCGCTTCGTCAAGACCCTCGATTCGCTGCCGTTCACTGCCGAAGAGGAAGCCGAAGCCGAGCAAGGCGCCCTCGACGCCTTCAACCGCTTCACCGTGCTGCTGGAACAGGCCTACTCGACCGAAGCCGAACCGGCCTGACCGGCCGCCGTCTCCCTGTGAACGGCAACTGTGCCTTCAAGGGCGTTATCGCCAGCAGGCTGGCTCCCACAAGTGATGTGCAGCACACAAAACTGTGGGAGCCAGCCTGCTGGCGATGGCGTCCGTGCAGGCGCCGCAAGGCAGTTGCCTCAACCCCAGACCGCACAAGCCTGTAAGATCCCCTTCCGCCTCACGTGCCCCACCGACTCCATGCCCCGACCCGCCTCCTCGAAACTCGCCCGCCTGCTGTTCGGCCTGCTGGCCTACGTCAGCCTCGGCATCGGCCTGATCGCCATCGTGGTGCCCGGCCTGCCGACCACCGAGTTCATCCTGCTCGCGGCCTGGGCCGCCACCCGCAGTTCCCCGCGCCTGAGCGCCTGGCTGGAGAACCATCGGCTGTTCGGCCCGATCCTGCGCAACTGGCGCAACGGCAAGCTCATCGCCCGCCGGGCCAAGCTCAGCGCCACGGCCAGCATGCTGCTGTGCGCCACGCTGATGCTGGTGATGCTCGATCACGGCTGGCCGGTCTACCTCGCCATCGCTGGCATGACCCTGGGCAACCTGTGGATCTGGTCACGACCGGAACCGTTGCCGAAGATCTCCTGAATTTTCTGCCCTTTTCAGGGCATTTTCCTGCGCAAACGTTTAGCCATGACCGTTCGTCGGTCGACGCCTCATGCGGCTGTGCCCCAAGCCGATGAGCAAGGCATGGCGCTGAATGGATTTGGCGAAACGGGTGAGTCCGCCCCGTGGCCAACCTTTCATTCATTCGCGAGATCGCCCCATGTTCGACTCTCTTTCCATTCGCCTGAAAATCGTCCTGCTCTCCGGCCTGTGCCTGCTCGGCGTGGTGGCGCTGATCGTCGGCATCAACATTCACCAGACCAACCGCAACGACGAACTGGTCAGCGACTCCAGCAGCAAGATGCTCATCGCCAGCGTGCAGGACCTGCTGCAGGCCAAGGCCGCCGAACAGGCGGTGCGGGTGCAGAAGACCTTCGGCGAAAGCCTGCTGGCGGTCACCGCCCTGGCCGACCAGATCAAGGACATGCGGGTGATGGCCGCCAAACGCTCGATGGATGCCGGCGCCCTGCGCGAAGAGTTGAACCAGAGCCTCAAGACCGCCTTCGAGCGCAACGCCAAGGTGCTCGGCATCTGGCTGGCGTTCGAACCCGACGGCCTGGACGGCAAGGACAGCGAATTCAAGAACGACGCCGCCCGCCAATCCAACGAGGCCGGCCGCTTCGCCAGCTACTGGAGCCGCGCCGCCGGCACCGCGCTGAACACGATCATGGTCGAAGAGGACATGACCAAGACCACCCTCAGCCTCAGCGGCACGCCGTACAACAGCTGGTACACCTGCCCCCGCGACAACAAGCGCACCTGCCTGCTCGACCCGTACGCCGACACCGTGGGCGGCAAGGAAATGCTCATGACCACCATCTCCGTGCCGCTGCTGGTGGACGGCAAGGCCATCGGCGTGGTCGGCGTCGACATCGCCCTCGACGCCCTGCAAGCGGCGGCGGTGGATTCCCAGCGCGAACTGTTCAACAGCGCCGGGCACATGCTGATCGTCTCCGGCAGCGGCGTGCTGGCCGCCTACAGCGCCGACGCCAGCAAAGTCGGCAAAGGCATCGCCGACACCCTGGGCGCCGAAGGCAAGGACATCCTGCAACTGCTCGGCGGCGGCAGCCCGAAGATCCTCGAACAGGGCGACCTGATCCGCGCCGTGTACCCGGTCAACCCGATCGGCGACGCCCGCGCCTGGGGCGTGGTCATCGACCTGCCCAAGCAAGTGCTGCTGGCCGACTCGGTCAAACTGCAGGCGGTGCTCGACGACGCCCAGGAGGCCGGCACGATCACCGCCTTGTCGGTCGCCGTGGTGGCCGGCCTGCTCGGGCTGCTGCTGATCTGGCTCACCGCCTCGGGCGTGACCCGGCCGATCAACAGCGTCGCCGACATGCTCAAGAACATCGCCAGCGGCGAAGGCGACCTGACCCAACGCCTGAACTACGGGAAAAAAGACGAACTGGGCGAACTGGTGAACTGGTTCAACCGCTTCCTCGACAAGCTGCAGCCGACCATCGCCCAGATCAAGCAGAGCATCACCGACGCCCGCGGCACCGCCGACCAGTCGTCGGCCATCGCCCGCCAGACCAGCGAAGGCATGCAGGTGCAGTTCCGCGAGATCGACCAGGTGGCGACCGCCTCCAACGAAATGAGCGCCACCGCCCACGACGTCGCCAACAGCGCCTCGAACGCGGCCAACGCCGCCAAGGGCGCGGACCAGTCGGCCCGGGACGGCATGTCGATCATCGAGCGCAGCACCCGCGACATCAGCCAACTGGCCGATGAAGTCAGCAAGGCGGTGGCCGAAGTCGAGGAACTGGCGCTCAACAGCGAACAGATCGGCTCGGTGCTGGAAGTGATCCGCAGCATCGCCGAACAGACCAACCTGCTGGCGCTCAACGCCGCCATCGAGGCCGCCCGCGCCGGCGAGAGCGGCCGCGGCTTCGCGGTGGTGGCCGACGAAGTGCGCAACCTGGCCAAGCGCACCCAGGACTCGGTGGAGGAGATCCGCGTGGTCATCGAACGCATCCAGTCCGGCACCCGCGGCGTGGTCGCGACCATGCACTCCAGCCAGAGCCAGGCCCAGAGCAACGCCGGGCAGATCCGCCAGGCCGTGGACGCGCTGGGCAAGATCAGCGAAGCGGTCACCGTGATCAGCGACATGAACCTGCAGATCGCCAGCGCCGCCGAACAGCAGAGCGCCGTGGCCGAAGAGGTCAACCGCAACGTCTCGGCGATCCGCACCGTCACCGAAACCCTGACCGAACAGGCCAGCGAATCGGCGGCCATCAGCAGCCAGCTCAACGCCCTGGCCAGCCAGCAGATGAAGCTGATGGATCAGTTCCGCGTCTGACCCCTGCCATGCGGTGCCCCTGCTGGCGTCATCGCCAGCAGGCTGGCTCCCACAGGGTTCCCGGGTGCGCCTTTTGCACTATGCTGCGCTCTCCTTCCGGAGGGCCTTCGATGACCGATCTGCTCGCATCCATCCAAGCCGCGCTCGGCCTGCCCCGCACGCCGATCCCCTTCACCGCCGTCGGCGCCCTGCCCTCGGCCTTCGCCGTCACCGACCTGGCCTGCGCCAGCATCGCCGCCGCAGGCCAAGCGGTCAGCGAACTGTTGCTCCGGCAGACCGGCCACCGGCCCGCCGTCGAAGTCGACCGCCGCCTCGCCTCGTTCTGGTTCGCCGCCTCGCTGCGCCCGGACGGCTGGAACGTGCCGCCGTTGTGGGATCCGGTGGCCGGCGACTACGCGACACAGGACGGCTGGATCCGCCTGCACACCAACGCCCCGCACCACCGCGCCGCCGCCGAACGCGTGCTCGGAGCCTGCGCCGACCGCGCCGCCATGACTGCGAAGGTCGCGCAGTGGACCGCCGCGGAGCTGGAGCACGCGGTGGTCGAGGCCAACGGCTGCGCGGCGCAGATGCGCAGTTGGGCCCAGTGGCAGCAGCACCCGCAGGGCCTGGCGGTGAATGCCGAGCCGCTGGTGCATGTCTTCGACGGTCAAGCGCAAAGCCCCTGCGCCTGGACAGGTTCGGCGGCGCAACCGCTGGCCGGGCTCAAGGTGCTGGATCTGACCCGGGTGCTGGCGGGGCCGACCGCCACCCGTTTTCTCGCCGGCCTGGGCGCCCAGGTGCTGCGCATCGATCCGCCGACCTGGAACGAGCCCGGTGTGGTGCCGGAACTCACCCTCGGCAAACGCTGCGCGCGACTGGATCTTCACGCTCCGGCGGATCGCGCGGTGTTTGAGACGCTGCTCAAGGGCGCCGACATCCTGGTGCACGGCTACCGGGCCGATGCCCTGGAAAACCTCGGTTTCGGCGCCGAATCCCGGCGCAAGTGGGCGCCGGGGCTGATCGACGTCAGCCTCAACGCCTACGGCTGGAGCGGCCCGTGGCGCAACCGTCGGGGCTTCGACAGCCTGGTGCAGATGAGCAGCGGCATCGCCGAGGCCGGGCAGCGCTGGCGGCGCAGCGACACGCCGACGCCGCTGCCGGTGCAGGCGCTGGATCACGCCACCGGGTATCTGATGGCGGCCAGCGTGATCCGCCTGCTGACCGAGCGCCTGCACAGCGGCAAGGCCGGCTCGGCACGGTTGTCTTTGGCGCGCACGGCGAAGCTGTTGATCGAGCAGGGGCCGGGGACGGATGAACCGTTGCGGGCCGAGGACGGCCAGGATCAGGACGCGCGGGTGGAGCAGACGCCGTGGGGGCCGGCCCATCGGCTGAAGGCGTCGCTGAACATCAGCGGGACGCCGTTGCGCTGGGCGTTGCCGGCCACCGAACTGGGTTCGCATTCCCCGCATTGGCTGTGACCTCGCCGGCTCGCTGCCCGAGGGCCTTCACCGGCGCCATCGCCAGCAGGCTGGCTCCCACAGGGACTGACGGTGCCTACAGATTTTGTGCTCACCGCAAAAACTGTGGGAGCCAGTCTGCTGGCGATGAGGCCGGTGCAGCCGACACAAAACCCGCGATCAATCCCCCCGCCCCAACGACGTCCACAGCACCTGCGCCGCATACCCCCGGTACGGTCGCCAGGCCTCGGCCCGCGCCGTCAGTTCCCGCGCCGTCGGCCGCCGGCCCTCCAGCACCTCCAGCGCCCGCAGCAACCCCACATCCCCGGTCGGAAACCCGTCCATGTCGCGCAATTGGCGCAAGGCGATGTACTGCGCCGTCCAGTCGCCGATGCCGTGCAAGGCCAGCAGCCGCGTCACCCCGGATTCGAACAGCGACGGATCGTCCAGCAGCGCCTGCGCCACGCCGGACAACGTCCGCCCCCGGCTTTTGGGCATGCCCAACGCCGCCAGATCGGCGACCGCCAACACGCCAGCCTCGGGAAAGGCATGGGTCAACCCCGGCACCGGCGAATGGATCGGTTCGCCGTAACGCGCCACCAGTTTCCCCGCCAGACGGATCGCCGCCGTCACCGTGATCTGCTGCCCCAGCACCGCACGGAACGCCAGCTCCAGCCCGTCCCACGCCCCCGGCACCCGCAGTCCCGGCCGTTCGGCGATCAACCGCGCCAACAGCGGGTCCGCCGCCAGGTGCCGCTGCATCCGCACCACATCCGCATCCAGGCCGAACAATCGACGCAAACGCGCGACGATCTCCGGCACCGCCGCCGGCTCGGGAAAATCCAGTTCCACGTCCAGGCCATCCCCGTCACCGGGCCGGACCGACACGCTGCCGCCGACCCCGTTCAAGCCGATGATCCGCGAATACACGCCGGCCTCGACCGTCTCCATGCCGGCCACCGCCCGTGCCCCAAGGAATCCGAGCATCGCCGGCCAGTCGTAGGGCGCCTGAACGTCCAGCCGCAGCCTCACAGCGACAGCAGGCCGCTGTACAACCCATACGCCGCCAGCCCGGCCCCGCCGATCACGCAGGTGAAAATCCCCTTCTCCAGCGTGGTGAACAGCGGCTCACCCTGCTCATGCTTGGCCTTGGCGAACAGGATGACGCCGGGCGCGTACAGCAGCGCCGACAGCAGCAGGTACTTCACCCCGCCGGCATACAGCAGCCACACCGCGTAACACAGGGCGATGCCGCCGATGAGCAGGTCCTTGGTGCGCTCGGCCGAGGCGTGCTCGTAGGTTTCGCCCCGGCCGCTGAGCAGCACCGCATAGGCCGCCGACCACAGGTACGGCACCAGAATCATCGACGAGGCGAGATAGATCAGGCTGGTGTAGGTGCCGGCGGAAAACAAGGTGATCAGCAGGAAGATCTGGATCATCACGTTGGTCAGCCACAGCGCGTTGACCGGCACGTGGTTGGCGTTCTCCTTCTTGAGGAACGCCGGCATGGTCTTGTCCCGGGCCGTGGCGAAGAGGATCTCGGCGCACAGCAGCGCCCACGAGAGCAACGCGCCGAGCAGCGACACCGCCAGGCCGATGCTGATCAGCAGCGCGCCCCACGGCCCGACGATGTGCTCCAGCACCGCCGCCAGCGACGGGTTCTGCAGGGTCGCCAGTTCCGGTTGGCTCATGATCCCCAGCGACAGCACGTTCACCAGCACCAGCAGCGCCAGCACGCCGATGAAGCCGATCACCGTGGCCCGGCCGACGTCGCTGCGTTTCTCCGCCCGGGCCGAGTACACGCTGGCCCCTTCGATGCCGATGAACACGAACACCGTCACCAGCATCATGTTGCGCACCTGATCCATCACCCCGCCGAAGCTGGGGTTGCTGCGGCCCCAGATGTCGCGGGTGAAGACGTCGGCCTTGAACGCCACCGCCGCGATGACGATGAACATCACCAGCGGGACGATCTTGGCCACGGTGGTCAGTTGGTTGATGAACGCCGCCTCCTTGATCCCGCGCATCACCAGAAAGTGCACCGCCCACAGCAGCAGCGACGCGCAGCCGATGGCCACCGGCGTGTTGCCCTGGCCGAACACCGGAAAGAAATAGCCCAGGGTGCTGAACAGCAGCACGAAGTAACCGACGTTGCCCAGCCACGCGCTGATCCAGTAGCCCCAGGCCGACGAGAACCCCATGTAGTCGCCGAAGCCGGCCTTGGCGTAGGCGTACACCCCGGAATCGAGTTCCGGCTTGCGGTTGGCCAGGGTCTGGAACACGAACGCCAGGGTCAGCATGCCGACCGCCGTGATCGCCCAGCCGATCAGGATCGCGCCGGCGTCGGCCCGGGCCGCCATGTTCTGCGGCAGGGAGAAGATGCCCCCGCCGATCATCGAGCCCACCACCAGGGCGATCAGTGCGCCAAGGCGCAGTTTTTGCGTCGGTTGCGACATTCCAGCGTCTCCAGGTTCCCGTGGGTCGAAGGCCGTAAACAGCGTCATGTAACCGTCGTTAATCAAACGGATTCAAGCGTAATAACGTTTATTGGATATCGCCAATAAACCCCTTTTATATATAGCCATTGACTCTAACGGCGAGTGCCGAAAATCAATTTTGTGCGCCATTCGTAATAAATCATTTCTGTACTGAAAACAGATGCGGAAAATTTGCCAAACCGGCAAAACGGACTAGCTTCAACATCCCAAGGGAATACGAGTTATTCCCGTTTTCTCTTGCAGACCCTTCTGCCACGGGCCTTCCAGGCGAGCGACCTTATGCCCTAGGCGAATTCATAAGTCATTCATTTAGCAATGGAATGTGCCCATGAACTGATCTAAGTCAGCTGTTTGACCGACCAACAGACTTAACCTGACGTCTCTCTTCTCCTGCAATGGAGTCATGCAATGTCTGAGTCCTCCGCAAAACTTAAACTCGGTGCGCTGACTGCACTGGTCGTCGGTTCCATGATCGGTGGCGGGATCTTTTCATTGCCGCAGAACATGGCCGTCAGCGCCGATGTCGGCGCCGTGCTGATCGGTTGGGCCATCACCGCCGTCGGCATGCTGACCCTCGCGTTCGTGTTTCAGACCCTGGCCAACCGCAAACCCGACCTGGACGGCGGGGTGTACGCCTACGCCAAGGCCGGCTTCGGCGACTACATGGGCTTCTCCTCGGCCTGGGGCTACTGGATCAGCGCCTGGCTGGGCAACGTCGGCTACTTCGTGCTGCTGTTCAGCACCCTGGGCTACTTCTTCCCGATCTTCGGCGAAGGCAACACTGTCGCCGCGATCATCGGCGCCTCCGTGCTGCTGTGGGCGGTGCACTTTCTGGTGCTGCGCGGCATCAAGGAAGCGGCGTTCATCAACCTGGTGACCACCGTCGCCAAGGTCGTGCCGCTGCTGCTGTTCGTGCTGATCGCGCTGTTCGCCTTCAAGCTGGACATCTTCACCGCCGACATCTGGGGCGCGAAGAACCCGAGCCTCGGCAACGTGATGAACCAGGTGCGCAACATGATGCTGGTCACCGTGTGGGTGTTCATCGGCATCGAGGGCGCGAGCATCTTCTCGGCCCGGGCGGAAAAGCGCACCGACGTCGGTAAGGCCACCGTGATCGGCTTCATCACCGTGCTGCTGTTCCTGGTGCTGGTGAACGTACTGTCGCTGGGGATCATGACCCAGCCGGAACTGGCCAAGCTGCAGAACCCGTCGATGGCCGCCGTGCTCGAGCACGTGGTCGGCCACTGGGGCGCGGTGCTGATCAGCGTCGGCCTGATCATCTCGCTGCTGGGGGCGCTGCTGTCGTGGGTGCTGCTGTGCGCGGAGATCATGTTCGCAGCCGCCAAGGACCACACCATGCCGGAGTTCCTGCGCCGCGAGAACGCCAACCATGTGCCGGCCAACGCCCTGTGGCTGACCAACGCCATGGTGCAGCTGTTCCTGGTGATCACCCTGTTCTCGGCCAGCACCTACCTGTCGCTGATCTACCTCGCCACCTCGATGATCCTGGTGCCCTACCTGTGGTCGGCGGCCTACGCCGTGCTGCTGGCGGTGCGCGGCGAAAGCTACGAGGGCGCGGCGGGCGAGCGGCAGAAAGACCTGATCATCGGCGCCATCGCCCTGCTCTACGCGGTGTGGCTGCTCTATGCCGGCGGCGTGAAGTACCTGCTGCTGTCGGCCCTGCTCTACGCCCCCGGCGCGATCCTGTTCGCCAAGGCCAAGCTTGAAGTCAAGAAACCGGTTTTCACCCCTGTCGAGAAGCTGATTTTCGCCGCAGTGGTCGCGGGCGCCCTGGTGGCTGCCTACGGTCTCTACGACGGCTTCCTGACCCTGTAACCGCGAGATAACCATCTCTGGAGGATCACAGTAATGACCACGGAAAAAGTTAAGTACGGCGTCCATTCCGAAGCCGGCAAACTGCGCAAAGTCATGGTTTGCTCCCCCGGCCTGGCCCACCAGCGGCTGACCCCGAACAACTGCGACGAACTGCTGTTCGACGATGTGATCTGGGTCAACCAGGCCAAGCGCGACCACTTCGACTTCGTCACCAAGATGCGCGAGCGCGGCATCGAAGTCCTGGAAATGCACAACCTGCTGACCGAGACCGTCCAGAACCCCGAAGCGCTGAAATGGATCCTGGACCGCAAGATCACCCCTGACACCGTCGGCGTCGGCCTGACCAACGAAGTGCGCAGCTGGCTCGAAGGCCTGGAGCCGCGCAAGCTGGCCGAGTTCCTGATCGGCGGCGTGGCCGGCGAGGACCTGCCGGACAGCGAAGGCGCCAGCGTGATCAAGATGTACCGCGACTACCTGGGCCACTCCAGCTTCCTGCTGCCGCCGCTGCCCAACACCCAGTTCACCCGCGACACCACCTGCTGGATCTACGGCGGCGTGACCCTCAACCCGATGTACTGGCCGGCCCGCCGCCAGGAAACCTTGCTGGCCACCGCCATCTACAAGTTCCACCCCGAGTTCGCCAACGCCGACTTCGAAGTCTGGTACGGCGACCCGGACAAAGACCACGGCCAGGCCACCCTTGAGGGCGGCGACGTGATGCCGATCGGCAACGGCGTGGTGCTGATCGGCATGGGCGAGCGCACCTCGCGCCAGGCCATCGGCCAACTGGCGCAATCGCTGTTCGCCAAGGGCGCGGTGGAGAAGGTCGTGGTGGCCGGCCTGCCCAAATCCCGCGCGGCGATGCACCTGGACACCGTGTTCAGCTTCTGCGACCGCGACCTGGTGACGGTCTTCCCGGAAGTGGTCAAGGAAATCGTGCCGTTCATCATCCGCCCCGACAGCAGCAAGCCTTACGGCATGGACGTGCGCCGCGAGAACAAATCGTTCATCGAAGTGGTGGCCGACGCCCTCAACCTCAAGCAGCTGCGCGTGGTCGAGACCGGCGGCAACAGCTTCGCCGCCGAGCGCGAACAGTGGGACGACGGCAACAACGTGGTGGCGCTGGAACCGGGCGTGGTCATCGGCTACGACCGCAATACCTACACCAACACCCTGCTGCGCAAGGCCGGCATCGAGGTCATCACCATCAGCGCCGGCGAACTGGGCCGCGGACGCGGCGGCGGCCACTGCATGACCTGCCCGATCGTGCGCGACCCCATCGACTACTAAACGACCATTTTCCCGGCCGCCCCCACCCGGCGCGGCCGGGCCGATCACCGAATCCAAGGAGAATCATCATGGCGTTCAACATCCACAACCGTAACCTGCTCAGCCTGGAACACCACACCGCCCGCGAGCTGCGCTACCTGCTCGACCTCTCCCGCGACCTCAAGCGCGCCAAGTACACCGGCACCGAACAGCAGCACCTCAAGGGCAACAACATCGCCCTGATCTTCGAAAAGACCTCGACCCGCACCCGCTGCGCCTTCGAAGTCGCCGCCTATGACCAAGGCGCCAACGTCACCTACATCGACCCCAACTCCTCGCAGATCGGCCACAAGGAAAGCATGAAGGACACGGCCCGCGTGCTGGGCCGCATGTACGACGCCATCGAGTACCGCGGCTTCAAGCAGGAGATCGTCGAAGAACTGGCCAAGTTCGCCGGGGTGCCGGTGTTCAACGGCCTGACCGACGAATACCACCCGACCCAGATGATCGCCGACGTGCTGACCATGCGTGAGCACGCCGACAAGCCGATCCACGAAATCAGCTACGCCTACCTGGGCGACGCCCGCAACAACATGGGCAACTCGCTGCTGCTGATCGGCGCCAAGCTGGGCATGGACGTGCGAATCAGCGCGCCCAAAGCCCTGTGGCCCCATGACGACCTCGTGGCCCGCTGCAAGAAATACGCGGAAGAAAGCGGTGCGCGCATCACCCTGACCGAAGACCCGAAAGCGGCGGTCAAGGGCGTGGACTTCATCCACACCGACGTCTGGGTGTCGATGGGCGAGCCGGTCGAAGCCTGGGGCGAACGCATCCAGCAACTGCTGCCGTACCAGGTCAACGCCGAACTGATGAAGGCCTCGGGCAACCCGCGCACCAAGTTCATGCACTGCCTGCCGGCGTTCCACAACAGCGACACCAAGGTCGGCAAACAGATCGCCGAGCAGTACCCGCACCTGGCCAACGGCATCGAGGTGACCGACGACGTGTTCGAATCGCCGGCCTGCATCGCCTTCGAGCAAGCGGAAAACCGCATGCACACCATCAAGGCGATCCTGGTCTCGACCCTGGCCGACCTGTAAACCGGCGAAGCTCCCACTGACGCGACACGGTCACTGTGGGAGCTGGCTTGCCAGCGATAGCGGTGTGTCAGCCAAAGACAATGCTGACTGCCCCGTCGCCATCGCGGGCAAGCCCGGCTCCTACAGTGACCGCACTTGTTCCGTCTGACCTTATTGCTATTCAGAAGGACTCGCACCATGCGTATCGTCGTTGCTCTGGGCGGTAACGCCCTGCTCCGCCGGGGTGAACCCATGACCGCGGACAACCAGCGCGCCAACATCCGGATCGCCACCGAGCAGATCGCCAAGATCCATCCCGGCAACCAACTGGTCATCGCCCACGGCAATGGCCCGCAAGTGGGCCTGCTGTCGCTGCAGGCGGCGGCCTACACCTCGGTCACCCCTTACCCGCTGGATGTGCTCGGCGCCGAGACCGAAGGCATGATCGGCTACATCATCGAACAGGAACTGGGCAACCTGCTGGACTTCGAAGTGCCGTTCGCCACCCTGCTCACCCAGGTCGAGGTGGACGCCAAGGATCCGGCCTTCCAGAATCCCACCAAACCCATCGGCCCGGTCTACGGCAAGGCGGAGGCCGAGAAGCTGGCCGCCGAAAAAGGCTGGGCGATCGCCCCGGACGGCGACAAGTTCCGCCGCGTGGTGGCCAGCCCGCGGCCCAAGCGCATCTTCGAGATCCGCCCGATCAAGTGGCTGCTGGACAAGGGCAGCATCGTGATCTGCGCCGGCGGCGGCGGCATCCCGACCATGTACGACGAAAACCGCAACCTCAAGGGCATCGAGGCGGTGATCGACAAGGATCTGTGCTCGTCGCTGCTGGCCGAACAGCTGGACGCCGACCTGTTGGTGATCGCCACCGACGTCAACGCGGCCTACATCGACTTCAACAAGCCGACCCAGAAGGCCATCGCCCAGGCCCACCCGGACGAACTGGAACGCCTGGGCTTCGCCGCAGGCTCCATGGGGCCGAAGGTGCAGGCAGCCTGCGAATTCGCGCGCCATACTGGCAAGGTCGCGGTGATCGGTTCGCTCGCGGACATCGAAGCCATCGTCCAGGGCACCGCCGGTACGCGGGTCAGCACGGCAGCGCCGGGCATCACCTACCGATAAAAAGAAACGGCGGGGCAGATCGAAGGTCTGCCCTTCTCCCATGCCTTGAAAGGAGAGAACCATGGCCCAATTCGAACCCGGCCGTCTGCACATCGAGCGGCACGCGCTGGACAAGAACGACGTCAGCTACGAAATCAGCCTGACCTACGAGGTCTTCCAGGATCCGCACAAAGGCAAGGGAATGCAGTTCAGGATGCACGGGACGATCCAGGGCAAGACGGTGGACGAGCCGTTCTTCCTGCCCAAGGAAGAAGCCTACAACTTCGCCCGCAACGTGACGCAGATCGCCGAGAAGTACGGCATTCCCAAGACCCACAGCAGCATTGGCTCGATGCACAAGATGTACGACGACATGTTCGAGGACGTGCGCAAGCAACTGAACATGAAGTCCGGCGACGCGGTGAACCCCGAGCATTTCGAATAGCCCCGATCCTCAGGACACCCCAAATCCCTGTAGGAGCGAGCCTGCTCGCGATGGCGCAATGTCAGGCGACATCCGTGTCGACTGTCGAACCGCAATCGCGAGCAGGCTCGCTCCTACAGGGACCGGCGTCGTCCCGACCGCTGCGACAGGTTTCACCATCCCCCCGCCCCAAGGCATACTTGCCACCCTCCGCACCGCAGAACACTGAACCGCCCCATGCGTATCCACGTCAGCTTCATCGACCGCGTCGGCATCACCCAGGAAGTCCTGGCCCTGCTCGGCGGGCGCAACCTCAACCTGGATGCGGTGGAGATGGTGCCGCCCAACGTCTACATCGACGCGCCGACCCTCAGCCCGCAAGTGCTCGAAGAGCTCAAGGACGCGCTGTTCCGCGTGCGCGGCGTGGAGGCGGTGACGGTGGTCGACATCCTGCCCGGCCAGCGCCGGCACCTGCAGCTCGACGCCTTGCTCGCCGCGATGACCGACCCGGTGCTGGCCCTGGACAGCGCCGGCAAGGTGCTGCTGGCCAACCCGGCGCTGATCGCGCTGTACGGCCGGGAGCCGGCGGGCGAGAGCGTCGCCGAACTGTTCAACGACCCGGGCCTGCTGGACGCCCTGCTCGAACACGGTTTCCGCCTGCCGCTGCGGGAAATCACCGTCAACGGCCAGACCCTGCTGCTGGACGCCACGCCGATCACCGACGCCGGCGCCCTGCTGACCCTGTACCAACCCAACCGCATCGGCGAACAGCTCTCGGCCCTGCACCACGACCACGCCGAAGGCTTCGACGCGCTGCTGGGCGATTCCCCCGCCATCCGCACCCTCAAGGCCCGGGCGCAGCGGGTGGCGGCCCTCGATGCGCCGCTGCTGATCCAGGGCGAGACCGGCACCGGCAAGGAACTGGTGGCCCGCGCCTGCCACGCCATCAGCGCCCGGCACAGCGCGCCGTTCCTGGCCCTCAACTGCGCGGCGCTGCCGGAGAACCTCGCCGAGAGCGAACTGTTCGGCTACGCCCCCGGCGCCTTCACCGGTGCCCAGCGCGGCGGCAAGCCGGGGCTGATGGAACTGGCCAACCAGGGCACGGTGTTCCTCGACGAGATCGGCGAGATGTCGCCGTACCTGCAGGCCAAGCTGCTGCGCTTTCTCAACGATGGCAGTTTCCGCCGGGTCGGCGGCGACCGCGAGGTGAAGGTCGATGTGCGGATCCTCAGCGCCACCCACCGCGACCTGGAGAAAATGGTCAGCGAAGGCCTGTTCCGCGAAGACCTGTTCTACCGTCTCAACGTGCTCAACGTCGAAGTGCCGCCGCTGCGCGAGCGCGGCCAGGACATCCTGCTGCTGGCCCGCCACTTCATGCAGCAGGCCTGCGCGCAGATCCAGCGCCCGGTCTGCCGCCTGGCGCCCGGCACCTATCCGGCCCTGCTCGGCAACCGCTGGCCGGGCAACGTGCGGCAACTGCAGAACGTGATCTTCCGCGCCGCCGCGATCTGCGAAAGCAGCCTGGTGGACATCGGCGACCTCGACATCGCCGGCACCTCGGTGGCGCGCCAGGCCGACACCGACGTCGACAGCCTCGAACAGGCCGTCGAAGCCTTCGAGAAATCCCTGCTCGAAACCCTCTACGTCAGCTACCCCTCGACCCGCCAACTGGCCAGCCGCCTGCAGACCTCCCACACGGCCATCGCCCATCGCCTGCGCAAGTACGGCATTCCCAACAAGCCCTGAGCCGGTGCGGCGTTCTTGCGCACGCCGTCGCCAGCAAGCTGGCTCCCACAGGAATCCAGGCTGTGCGCAACAGCCTGGACACAGCAAAACTTTGTGGGAGCCTGCCTGCTGGCGATGGCGCCACCAAAGGCCTCCGCAGCCCAAAAGCGACCTCCAACTGTACTGAAAGCGCTACAGCGGAACGATATCGATACACCCGCCTGCGGCCACCGCCGCGCAAGGCTTTGATCCGGTTCAGCTTTTCTCCCCGCCCCCAGCTGTAGCGATTTCGCTACAGCGAGTCGATCCCAGACTTCCTTACATCTATCTAACTCATTGATTTAAAACGATAAATAAACATTGGCCGCGTTCTTGCTAAGTACCCATCCATAAACAAGGGCTTTATTGCCCCAGCCTTCCACCGCGTCCACCGGACGAGTCCGGCCCCTAGGAGTTTCCATGAGCGAGTTGCGTTTCACTGAAGATCACGAATGGCTGCGCGCCGAAGCTGACGGCACCGTCACGGTCGGCATCACCGCTTTCGCGCAGAACGCCCTGGGCGACGTGGTCTACGTTCAGTTGCCGGAGCTTCAGGCCTACGAAAAGGGCGCCGAAGCCGCCACGGTGGAATCGGTGAAGGCGGCCAGCGGCGTGTACATGCCGCTGGACGGTGACGTCGTCGCCGTCAACGAACTGCTCAACGACAGCCCGGAACAAGTCAACGAAGACCCGCTGGGCGACGGCTGGTTCTTCCGCTTCAAGCCGAGCGACGCCAGCGCCGTCGGCAAACTGCTGGACCAGGACGCCTACGACCGTTTGCTCAAAGCCAACGCCGACGCCTGAGGAGACCGGACATGACTCAAGTGAACCTGACCACCGCCAACGAATTCATCGCCCGTCACATCGGCCCGCGCGCCGGCGACGAGCAGGCCATGCTCAACAGCCTCGGCTTCGACTCCCTCGAAGCCCTGAGCGCCAGCGTCATCCCGGAAAGCATCAAGGGCACCAGCGTGCTGGGCCTGGACGACGGCCTGAGCGAAGCCCAGGCCCTGGCCGCGATCAAGGCCATCGCCGGCCAGAACCAACTGTTCAAGACCTACATCGGCCAGGGCTACTACAACTGCCACACCCCGTCGCCGATCCTGCGCAACCTGCTGGAGAACCCGGCCTGGTACACCGCCTACACCCCGTACCAGCCGGAGATCTCCCAGGGCCGCCTCGAAGCGCTGCTGAACTTCCAGACCCTGATCAGCGACCTCACCGGCCTGCCGATCGCCAACGCCTCCCTGCTCGACGAAGCCACCGCCGCCGCCGAAGCCATGACCTTCTGCAAGCGCCTGAGCAAGAACAAGGGCAGCCACCAGTTCTTCGCCTCGGTCCACAGCCATCCGCAGACCCTCGACGTGCTGCGCACCCGTGCCGAGCCGCTGGGCATCGACGTGGTCGTGGGCGACGAGCGTGAACTGACCGACGTGACCCCGTTCTTCGGCGCCCTGCTGCAATACCCGGCGAGCAACGGCGACGTGTTCGACTACCGTGAGCTGACCGAGCGCTTCCACGCCGCCAACGCCCTGGTGGCCGTGGCCGCCGACCTGCTGGCCCTGACCCTGCTGACCCCGCCGGGCGAGTTCGGCGCCGACGTGGCCATCGGCAGCGCCCAGCGCTTCGGCGTGCCGCTGGGCTTCGGCGGCCCGCACGCGGCGTACTTCTCCACCAAGGACGCGTTCAAGCGCGACATGCCGGGCCGCCTGGTCGGCGTGTCGGTCGACCGCTTCGGCAAGCCGGCCCTGCGCCTGGCCATGCAGACCCGCGAGCAGCACATCCGCCGCGAGAAGGCCACCTCGAACATCTGCACCGCGCAAGTGCTGCTGGCCAACATCGCCAGCATGTACGCCGTTTACCACGGCCCCAAAGGCCTGACCCAGATCGCCAACCGCGTGCACCACCTGACCGCTATCCTCGCCCAAGGCCTGAGCGCCCTGGGCCTGAACGTCGAGCAGGCGCACTTCTTCGACACCCTGACCTTGGCCACCGGCGCGCAGACCGCCGCGCTGCACGACAAGGCCCGTGCCCAGCGGATCAACCTGCGCGTGGTCGATGCCCAGCGCCTGGGCCTGTCGGTGGACGAGACCACCACCCAGGCCGACATCGAGACCCTGTGGGCGCTGTTCGCCGACGGCAAGGCCCTGCCGGACTTCGCCGCCCTCGCCACCTCGGCGCAAGGCACCCTGCCGGCGGCGCTGGTGCGCCAATCGCCGATCCTCAGCCACCCGGTGTTCAACCGCTACCACTCCGAAACCGAGCTGATGCGCTACCTGCGCAAGCTGGCGGACAAGGACCTGGCGCTCGACCGCACCATGATCCCGCTGGGCTCGTGCACCATGAAGCTCAACGCCGCCAGCGAAATGATCCCGGTGACCTGGGCCGAATTCGGCGCCCTGCACCCGTTTGCCCCGGCCGAGCAGAGCGCCGGCTACCAGCAGCTGACTGCTGAGCTGGAAGCGATGCTCTGCGCCGCCACCGGCTACGACGCGGTGTCGCTGCAGCCGAACGCCGGCTCCCAGGGTGAATACGCCGGCCTGCTGGCGATCCGCGCCTACCACCAGAGCCGTGGCGACGAGCGCCGCGACATCTGCCTGATCCCGTCGTCGGCCCACGGCACCAACCCGGCCACCGCCCACATGGCCGGCATGCGCGTGGTGGTGACCGCGTGCGACGCCCGCGGCAACGTCGACATCGAAGACCTGCGCGCCAAGGCCATCGAGCACCGCGAGCACCTCGCCGCGCTGATGATCACCTACCCGTCCACCCACGGCGTGTTCGAGGAAGGCATCCGCGAAATCTGCGCGATCATCCACGACAACGGCGGCCAGGTGTACATCGACGGCGCCAACATGAACGCCATGGTCGGCCTCTGTGCACCGGGCAAGTTCGGCGGCGACGTGTCCCACCTGAACCTGCACAAGACCTTCTGCATCCCCCACGGCGGCGGCGGCCCGGGCGTGGGCCCGATCGGCGTCAAGTCGCACCTGGCCCCGTTCCTGCCCGGCCACGCCGAGATGGCGCGCAAGGAAGGCGCGGTCTGCGCGGCGCCGTTCGGCAGCGCCAGCATCCTGCCGATCACCTGGATGTACATCCGCATGATGGGCGGCGCCGGCCTCAAGCGCGCCTCGCAGCTGGCGATCCTCAACGCCAACTACATCTCGCGCCGCCTCGAAGAGCACTACCCGGTGCTCTACACCGGCAGCAACGGCCTGGTGGCCCACGAGTGCATCCTGGACCTGCGTCCGCTCAAGGACAGCAGCGGCATCAGCGTCGATGACGTCGCCAAGCGCCTGATCGACTTCGGCTTCCACGCCCCGACCATGTCGTTCCCGGTGGCCGGCACGCTGATGATCGAGCCGACCGAAAGCGAATCCAAGGAAGAGCTGGATCGCTTCTGCGACGCCATGATCCGCATCCGCGAAGAGATCCGCGCGGTGGAGAACGGCACCCTGGACAAGGACGACAACCCGCTCAAGAACGCCCCGCACACCGCGGCGGAGCTGGTCGGCGAGTGGACTCACCCGTACAGCCGCGAGCAGGCGGTGTACCCGGTGGCGTCGCTGGTCGAGGCCAAGTACTGGCCGCCGGTCGGCCGCGTCGACAACGTGTTCGGCGACCGCAACCTGGTCTGCGCCTGCCCGTCGATCGAAAGCTACGCTTGAGACAGGGCGGGACCGGTTCGCCGGTTCCGCCTGCACCGCAGCCCCCTGTGGGAGCGAGCCTGCTCGCGATAGCGGTATGTCAGTCAAACAATGCATCGACTGAAGCACCGCTATCGCGAGCAGGCTCGCTCCTGCAAGGGAATGCGGCAACCCAGATTCCGCTGATACCCCATAACAAGAAACCGGAGAACAACCATGTCGTTAAGCGTGTTCGACCTGTTCAAGATCGGCATCGGCCCCTCCAGCTCCCACACCGTCGGCCCGATGCGCGCCGCCGCGCGCTTCGTCGAGGGCCTGCGCCGGGACAACCTGCTGGCCGCCACCGCCTGCGTGAAGGTCGAGCTCTACGGATCCCTCGGCGCCACCGGCAAGGGGCACGGCAGCGACAAGGCCGTGCTGCTGGGCCTTGAAGGCGAACACCCGGACACCGTCGACACCGACACCGTCAGCGCCCGCTTGGCCGACATCCGCGCCAGCGGCCGCCTCAACCTGCTCGGCGAACACAGCCTCGCGTTCAACGAGAAAGAACACCTGGCGATGATCCGCAAGCCCCTGCCCTACCACCCCAACGGCATGATCTTCCGCGCGTTCGACGCCGCCGGCCTGCAGATCCGCAGCCGCGAGTACTACTCGGTGGGCGGCGGTTTCGTGGTCGACGAGGACGCCGCCGGAGCCGACCGCATCGTCGAGGACGCCACCCCGTTGACCTTCCCGTTCAAGACCGCCAAGGAACTGCTCGGCCACTGCGCCACCTACGGGCTGTCGATCAGCCAGGTGATGCTGACCAACGAAAGCGCCTGGCGCCCTGAAGCGGAAACCCGCGCCGGCCTGCTGAAGATCTGGCAAGTGATGCAGGACTGCGTGGCCGCCGGCTGCCGCAACGAAGGCATCCTGCCGGGGGGCCTGAAGGTCAAGCGCCGGGCGGCGGCGCTGCACCGGCAACTGTGCAAGAACCCGGAATCGTCGCTGCGCGATCCGCTGTCGGTGCTGGACTGGGTCAACCTCTACGCCCTGGCCGTCAACGAGGAAAACGCCTACGGCGGACGGGTCGTCACCGCACCGACCAACGGCGCAGCCGGGATCATCCCGGCGGTGCTGCATTACTACATGCGCTTCATCCCCGGCGCCAACGACGACGGCGTGGTGCGCTTCCTGCTGACGGCGGCGGCCATCGGCATCCTGTACAAGGAAAACGCCTCGATCTCCGGCGCCGAAGTCGGCTGCCAGGGCGAAGTCGGCGTGGCCTGCTCGATGGCCGCCGGCGCCTTGTGCGAAGTCCTCGGCGGCAGCGTGCAGCAAGTGGAGAACGCCGCGGAGATCGGCATGGAGCACAACCTCGGCCTGACCTGCGACCCCATCGGCGGCCTGGTGCAAGTGCCCTGCATCGAACGCAACGCCATGGGCTCGGTGAAGGCGATCAACGCCGTGCGGATGGCCATGCGCGGAGACGGCCAGCACTTCGTCTCCCTCGACAAGGTCATCCGCACCATGCGCCAGACCGGCGCCGACATGAAAAGCAAATACAAAGAGACCGCCCGCGGCGGTCTGGCAGTCAACATTATCGAATGCTGATGCCTGCGCGCATCGGCAGCAGCCCACCTTCCAAGGAGTTGAAGATGTCCACCGAACAATTGTCGAAAACCCCGCTCCACGCCCTGCACCTGGAACTCGGCGCCCGCATGGTGCCGTTCGCCGGCTACGACATGCCGGTGCAGTACCCGCTGGGCGTGATGAAGGAACACCAGCACACCCGTGAACAGGCCGGCCTGTTCGATGTCTCGCACATGGGCCAGATCCGCCTGACCGGCGCCGGCGCCGCCAAGGCCCTGGAGAGCCTGGTGCCGGTGGACATCATCGACCTGCCGGTGGGCATGCAGCGCTATGCGATGTTCACCAACGAAACCGGCGGCATCCTGGACGACCTGATGGTGGCCAACCTGGGCAACGACGAACTGTTCCTGGTGGTCAACGCCGCCTGCAAGGATCAGGATCTGGCCCACCTGCAAAAACACATCGGCGGCCAATGCACCATTGAGGCGCTGTTCGAGGAGCGTGCGCTCCTCGCCTTGCAAGGCCCGGCGGCGGTGACCGTGCTGGCGCGCCTGGCGCCGGAGGTGGCGAAAATGACCTTCATGCAGTTCACCCGCGTGAACCTGCTGGGCGTGGACTGCTTCGTCAGCCGTTCGGGCTACACCGGTGAGGACGGCTATGAAATCTCGGTGCCGGCCGCCGACGCGGAAAAGCTCGCCCGCGCCTTGCTGGCCGAACCGGAAGTCCAGGCCATCGGCCTCGGCGCCCGCGATTCGCTGCGCCTGGAAGCCGGTCTGTGCCTGTACGGCCACGACATGAACACCGACACTACCCCCATCGAAGCCAGCCTGCTGTGGGCCATCTCCAAGCCCCGCCGCGCCGACGGCGCACGGGCCGGCGGCTTCCCGGGCGCGGACAACGTGTTCACCCAGCAGCAGAACGGCGTGGCACGCAAACGCGTCGGCCTGCTGCCCCAGGAGCGCACGCCGGTGCGCGAAGGCGCGGAAATCGTCAATGAAGCGGGCGAAATCATCGGCAGCGTGTGCAGCGGCGGTTTCGGCCCGACCCTGGGCGGGCCGGTGGCGATGGGTTACCTCGACAGCGCCTATGTCACCCTCGACACGCCGGTCTGGGCCATCGTGCGTGGGAAAAAGGTGCCAATGCTTGTAAGCAAAATGCCATTTGTTCCACAACGCTACTATCGCGGCTGATTGACTGTTTCTATAAGTAACGCGATTGCGTTATGCGTGCACTAATGTGTAACGCAATCGCCATAAAACAGTGCATTGATTTAACAGCCGATTCGAATATGAACTTGGCTTATAACGATCGAAAACAATTGAACAACGCAATCGTCTAAGCCTGCGCCCGCGTACCGGTAAGTGGCGGCAAGCTCAGGAAAACCGGGGGCTTCACAGGGCTTGTTTTTCCTCCCGTAGTTGGCGTAGAGTTTGCCCACTGTGTTTGCATGGGTCAGCTTGGAATCGTGACCTGGGCAGTAGCCTACAAGTTAGCTACATCCCGTTCGACGTCTTCTTACTCTCCTGCAACCAGCCCCAGTACTCTTTCATGAGAAAGAGACTGTCATCAATTTTTGCGTCAAAGGAAATAAGAAATGTCCACACGTCAGAGCGGCACCGTCAAGTGGTTTAACGACGAGAAAGGTTTTGGTTTTATCACTCCAGAAAGCGGTCCGGATCTGTTCGTGCATTTCCGCGCCATCCAGGGCAGCGGCTTCAAGAGCCTGAAAGAAGGCCAGAAAGTGACCTTCGTTGCCGTGCAAGGCCAGAAAGGCATGCAGGCTGATGAAGTCATCGCAGAAGGCTGATCTTCTGTAACGAAAAAGCCCCTGATATTGATATCAGGGGCTTTTTTGTGCGCGCGAATCCGTAAAATGGCGCTTCATTTTCCGTCCAGAGGCTGCCATGTCGAAACACCTGCTCTCCCCCCAGGGCGACTTTCCCGCCGTCGGCCTGGGCCGTCGCCTGGCAGCGATGTTCTATGACTTCCTGCTCTGCACCGCCCTGCTGATCGTCACCGGCGGCATCTACAAGATGATCCAGGCCGCCCTCATCGGCGAGGAACGCCTGCGGGTGATGACCGATGCCGGTCAGCTGGACGGCGATCCCCTCTATTCCACCGTGCTGTTGCTGGTGCTGTTCGGCTTCTTCGCCAAGTTCTGGACCCACGCCGGCCAGACCCTAGGCATGCAGGTGTGGGGCATCCGCGTGCAGAACGCCGACGGCACCGCCATCAGCCTGTGGCAGGCGCTGCTGCGCTTCATGGTGTCGATGGCGTCGTGGCTGTGCCTGGGGCTGGGGTTCTTCTGGTCGCTGTTCGACAAGCAAAAGCGCACCTGGCACGACATCTATTCCGATACCCGCGTGGTGCGGATCCCGAAAAAGGCCAAGTGATCCTTGGCGCAGAAACGACTGCAGGAGCGAGCCTGCTCGCGATGGCGGTGCGTCAGTCGATGGATTATTTGACTGACATACCGTAATCGCGAGCAGGCTCGCTCCTGCATCACGGGCGGCCGGAACTCAGGTTTCAGGCGTTGCCGGCCAGCTTCATGCGCGCCGCCTGGGTGAAGTCCAGCATGCGCTTGAGCGGGCGGATCGCCTGCGGAATCAGCGCCGGGTCGACGAAGATCTCGCCGGTGCCCTCTTTAAGGCACTTGAGCGTGCGCTCAAGCGTGTTCATGGCCATCCACGGGCAATGCGCGCAGCTGCGGCAGGCGGCGCCGTTGCCGGCGGTAGGCGCCTCGATGAAGACCTTGTCCGGGCACACCTGCTGCATCTTGTAGAAGATGCCGCGGTCGGTGGCGACGATCAGGGTCTTGTGCGGCAGCGTCTTGGCCGCGGCGATCAACTGGCTGGTGGAACCGACGGCGTCCGCCAGCTCGATGACCGACGTCGGCGATTCCGGGTGCACCAGAATGGCCGCGTCCGGGTACAGCGCCTTCATGTCTTCGAGCTGCTTGGCCTTGAACTCTTCGTGAACGATGCAGGCACCGTCCCACAGCAGCATGTCGGCGCCGGTCTGGCGCTGGATGTAGGTGCCCAGGTGCTTGTCCGGGCCCCAGATGATGGTCTCGCCGTTGTCCATCAGGCTCTCGACGATCTCCAGCGCGCAGCTGGACGTCACCACCCAGTCGGCCCGCGCCTTCACCGCCGCCGACGTGTTGGCGTACACCACCACCGTGCGCTCCGTGTGCTGGTCGCAGAACGCCGAGAACTCATCCACCGGGCACCCCAGGTCCAGGGAACAGGTGGCGTCCAGCGTCGGCATCAGCACGCGCTTTTCCGGGTTAAGGATCTTGGCGGTCTCGCCCATGAACTTCACGCCGGCCACCACCACGGTCTTGGCCGGGTGGGCATTGCCGAAGCGGGCCATCTCCAGGGAATCGGACACGCAGCCGCCGGTCTCTTCGGCCAGGGCCTGGATGACCGGATCGCAATAGAAGTGGGCAACCAGCACGGCGTCCTGAGCCTTGAGCTCGGCGGCGATGGCGGAACGGTAGTGAGCCTCTTCCTCGGCCGTCAGCGGCTTGGGCTGCTTGGCATCGAGGTGGGCTTGAACCAGAAGGCGTTCGGAAAACTGCGTCATGTTCGCAAGACCTGCAGGCGCATTCGCGCGAAAGTCGAGTATACACCCGGCTCCGGACCACTTGAGGGCACCGCCGGGAGAGTGAGTGTCATCAGGCACGGACAGCATTGAAGCTGCGCAAGGCTACAGAATATCCCGTTGATGCAAAAGATGATTCTGACCTGCGTCACGGCAGGTCGGCACCGGGTCGGGCATGCCCGAATCGCAGGCAAAAAAAAATCCGGAAATCCTCACTTGCGTGGGCCTTCCAGACTTTTTGAAACTTCGAAAATGGTGGGTCGTGTAGGATTCGAACCTACGACCAATTGGTTAAAAGCCAACTGCTCTACCAACTGAGCTAACGACCCGCTTCGTTGTGGCGCGTATAATACTGATTTTTAAGGACTATTCAACACCTAATTTGAAAAAAATCAAAAATAAGGGGTTGGATCGCTGATTCCGGCCGCTGCGAAGCCGTCTGCGCGCAGGCGGCAGCTGTCGCACTTGCCGCACGCACGGCCCTCATCGTCAGCCTGATAGCAGGAAACGGTCAGCCCGTAATTCACGCCCAGCTTCACACCGGCCTGAACGATCTGTGCCTTGCTCAGGTTCTGCAGCGGTGCCTGGATGCGGAAACCGTTGCCTTCCACGCCAGCCTTGGTCGCGAGATTGGCCATGCGCTCGAACGATTCGATGAACTCGGGACGGCAGTCCGGGTAACCGGAATAGTCCACCGCGTTGACGCCGATGAAGATATCGCGAGCCCCGAGCACTTCCGCCCAACCCAATGCCAACGACAGGAACACGGTGTTGCGCGCCGGCACGTAAGTCACCGGAATGCCCTCGCCCAACTCCTCCGGAATGTCGATGCTGCTGTCGGTCAGCGCCGAACCGCCCATGCCGTTCAGGTTCAGGCCGATCACCTTATGCTCGATCACGCCCAGGTCACGAGCCACCCGAGCGGCAGCATGCAATTCGGCGTGGGAGCGCTGACCGTAGTCGAAGCTCATGGTGTAGCAGCTGTAGCCCTCTGCACGGGCCATCGCCACGACGGTCGCGGAGTCCAGGCCACCGGACAGCAGAATGACCGCGCGTTCTTCAGTGGTGTTCAGTTGTTCAGTCATCTCAGCGCCCCGGCTCGTCGTTCCAAAGATATTTGTGCAACTGCAACTGCAGGCGTACCGGCAGGTTGTCCGCCACGATCCAGTCCGCCAGGTCCCGTGCGTTCAGGTCATGGTGGCTGGGGGAAAACAGCACTTCGCCGGCACGGCGGTCGAGGCCGTACTGGATCAGCTTGGAGACCGCCCAGTCGTAGTCCTCCCGCGAACAGATGACGAATTTCACCTGGTCGTTGGACGTCAGCAGTTCGATGTTTTCGTAGCGGTTGCGGTGGGCCTCTTTCGAGCCCGGCGTCTTCAGGTCCAGCACACGGCTGACCCGCGGATCGACGGCCGAAATGTCGAGGGCGCCGCTGGTTTCCAGCGAGACCTCGTAACCGGCGTCACACAATCGCTTGAGCAAAGGAATGGCATTGGGCTGCGCCAGGGGCTCGCCGCCCGTCACGCAGACATAGCGTGGACGGAAGCCGGCCACCTGCTCGGCGATGTCGTCGAGGGTGCGCAGGGTGCCGCCGCTGAAGGCGTAGGCGCTGTCGCAGTACTGGCAACGCAGAGGGCATCCGGTCAGGCGCACGAAAACCGTGGGCAGCCCGGCAGTCCGCGTTTCCCCCTGCAACGAGTAGAAAACTTCGGTGATTCTCAATGTGTCTTGCATAGTCGCCACGGGCGTAACAGCTAAACAGGCTGTCCGCCTCCGTCAGGCACTTCAGGCCACCCCGCCAACGCGCAGATCGCCAAAAGCGTGTTTCATGAAAAAAGGGCGTGAATTCTAACGAAAAAACCCGCGACAGGCGCGGGTTTCTTCTGAACGGGTAACGCTTTCCCAGGCAGCAGCCTTACATGCGCTGCAGATCGCGTTGGGCCAGCTGAGCAGCGGACGTGCCCGGGTATTGGGCAACCACCTGCTGCAGAATGCCTTTGACCTTGTCGGTGTGACCCAGTCGGCGCTCCACGTCAGCCAGCTTGTACAGCGAGTCCGGCACCTTGGCGTGCTTGGGGTACAGCTGCGAAACCTTGGCGAACGCCTGACCTGCGCCTTGCAGGTCGCCCTTCGCCAGGTTCACTTCACCCAGCCAGTACTGGGCGTTGCCCGCGTATTGGCTGTTCGGGTACTTGCGCAGGAACGCGGCGAAGGCCTGGCTGGCCTTGTCGAAGTCCTTGGCCTTGATCAGGTCGAAAGCGGCATCGTAATACAGCTTTTCCTTGGCCGGATCACCGGGTTCGCTGCTGGCCGCAGGCGCCTGGGCAGCAGCCCCGGCACCCGCAGCAGCACCGGCGGCAGCACTTGCATCGCCGCCGGCGGAAGAATTCTCAGGAGTCGCGGCAGGTGCAACGCCGGATCCTATGCGCCGATCAAGATCCTGGTATCGCTCCAGGGATTCCTGCTTCATGCGCGCAACCTGATTCTGCAGTTCTTCGATCACGCCTTGCTGGCGCGAAATCTGATCCTGCATCTGTTGCAGTTGGTTGAACAGCATGCCTTGTGCCGAGGCAGGGGCCGTAGCCGCTCCCCCGGCATAGGCGCCGTTCGTACCGTAACCCGCAGGCGGATAACTGCTCCCGCTACTGTTGTAACCGGAGTTGTCATCGACCACAGGAACCGCAGCCCACGCCGCAAGCGGCGCGAGGCTGAGAGCCAGGACAGTTACAGCACGACGGCACGTTCGCATATCGAATTACTTACGCAGTTCGACGCGACGGTTTTGAGCCCAGGACTGCTCGTCGTTGCCGGTGGCAACTGGACGCTCTTCGCCGTAGGAAACCAGTTCCAGCTGAGCTGGGGAAACACCTTGCAGTACCAGGTAGCGCTGAACGGCTTTCGCACGACGCTCGCCCAGTGCCATGTTGTACTCACGAGTACCACGTTCGTCGGTGTTGCCTTCCAGAACAACGCGAGCGCCGTTTGCTTTCAGGTCTTTGGCGTGAACGTCCAGAGCGCGCATGGCTTCTGGCTTCAGGTCCGAGCTGTCGTATTCGAAGTAGAAGGTGGTGATTGCGCGCAGAGCAGCTTCTTCGCTCAGGGAACCGTCAACGGCGCCGGTGTTTGCACCGTAGCCAGCGTTTGGATCGACAGCGCCTTCACCGGCGTTGTCGCCGCCCTTGGACGAGCAACCTACAGCTACGGCCATGGCCAGAGCCAGCGCAGCAAATTTACCAAACTTCAGCATTTCCATCGTGAAACTCCTAATGAACCCCAGTGTGTTAAGTAAAACGTAAAGCGCCGCGTCAGTTCAGGTAAGGGGACCAGGACGGTTCTCTGACTTCGCCTTGAGCGGTAGGAAGCGGGAGCCTCACGCGTCCGTTAATGGACACGAGCATCAAGACTCCCCGGCCCTGCTGGCGGGTGGCGTAGATTACCATGGTGCCGTTGGGCGCAACAGTAGGCGACTCGTCCAGAGTGCTATCAGTGAGGATTTTTACGCTTCCGCGCTGAAGATCCTGGGCCGCCACTTTGAAATTGGTGAAACCGTCCTGACGATGGATCATCACCAGGGTCTTTTCGTCGGCCGACAGTTTCGGGTTGGCGTTGTAGTTGCCCACGAACGTCACGCGCTCGGCACCGCCGCCACCGGCGCTGGTCTTGTAGATCTGCGGCTTGCCGCCACGGTCGGAGGTGAAGTAGATGGTCGAGCCATCCTTGCCCCAGTACGGCTCGGTGTTGATGCCGGGACCTGCGGTGACGCGGGTGATCTGGCGCGAACCGAGGTTCATCACGTAGATGTCCGGGTTGCCGTCCTTGGACAGCACGAACGCCAGGCGATTGCCGTCAGGCGACCAGGCCGGCGCGCCGTTCAGGCCTTCGAAGTTGGTGATCTGCTCGCGGCGGCCGGTGTCGATGTTCTGCACGAAGATCCGCGGACGCTTCTGCTCGAACGACACGTAGGCGATGCGCTTGCCGTCCGGGGCGAAACGCGGCGACAGGATCGGCTCACGCGATTGCAGAAGGGTCACGGCACGGGCACCGTCGTAGTCCGAACGCTGCAGGGTGTAGCGGGTGTTCTTCTCGGAGAAGCGTTCGGCCGTCACGTACAGCAGACGGGTCGAGAACGCGCCCTTGATGCCGGTGAGCTTCTCGAACGACTGGTCGGAGATGTAGTGCGCCATGTCGCGCAACTGCTCGGTGGTACCGGAAACGCTGCCGTCGGCCACTTTCTGCTCGGTGGCGACGTTGAACAGCGCCCATTGCACCTGCAAGCGACCGCCCGCCGGAACGATGCTGCCGACCATCATGTACTGGGCGCCCACCGCCTTCCAGTCACGGAAGATGATTTCGCTCGGCTGGCTCGGCTGGCTGATCATGTTTTGCTTCGGAATCGGCGAGTAGTAGCCCGAGTTGCGCAAATCGTTACCAATGATTTCAGCCATGTCGTCCGGCAGGACGGCACCGCCCTGGAAACCGAACGGCACGACGGCGATCGGGGTCGCCCGATCGCTGCCGCTGGTGACCAGAATGTTCTTTTCATCCGCCATCGCGATCCCTGCCATGCAGCAGACCGCGATCAGCAATCCTCGAAGAAGGTTTCTCACAAGGCTAGATCCTCAGGTGTGAATGTCATCTTGAAGGAACGATACGGAGCGAAATCGCTCGCCTTCATTCCCTGCATTTCCGTCAATCGTCCAATGTTCTTGACCGCCGCCACCGCCGAAGCGTCGAACGGACCGTCGCCGCTGGACTTGGCCACGCTGACCGTGGTCACGGTGCCGTCCGGCAACATGCCGATCTGCAGCACAACCGTCATGCCTTTGCGTGCCGAAGGCGGACGGGCCCAGCCTTCCGCTGCCCGCGCACGAATCAGGTCATCGAAACTGCCCGCGACTTCGTCGCCCTGCTCATCGGCCAAGGCCTGCTGGCGCTGCGGCGTGTCGGAAAGCAGATCTGCCAAGGCCTGGGCCTTCTTATCTTCGGCAGACTTGCGCGCGGCGTCCTGCGCTTTCTTCTTCGCAGCGTCGGCGGCAGCTTTCTTCTTCGCTTCTTCGGCGACTTTCTTCTTCGCCTCTTCAGCTTCAGCTTTCTTCTTGGCGTCTTCGGCGGCTTTCTTCTTCGCGTCTTCGACGATCTTCTTCTTGGCTTCTTCAGCGGCCGCTTTCTTGGCCTCTTCTTCAGCAGCCTTCTTAGCTTCTTCTTCAGCTTTCTTCTTGGCTATATCAGCCAATTGTTTCTCTTCTGCCTTCTTGGCTTCGGCGGCTTTCTTCGCGTCGTCGGCCTTCTTGGCTTCGTCAGCCTTCTTCGCCTCTTCCGCTTTCTTCGCCTCGTCGGCCTTCTTGGCTTCCTCGGCCTTTTGAGCCGCTTCTTCTTTCTTTTGTTCCGCGGCCTTCACCGCTTCCTGCTCGACCTTTTTCTGCTCCATCTGCTCGACTTCGGTCTGGCGCGCGGCGGATTTCTTCGCCTCACCCGCAATCTTCTGATTGGTCTGGGTGGTCGCCTGACTTTTCGATTTCAGCTGGTACAAGGTCGCCTGGACGATCGGCTTGGCCGGCGGCAGCTCAGGCGTCAGGGCAAAACTGACGAACAGCATGCCGAACACCAGCACGTGCAAGCCGATTGCCCAGACGCTGGGCCAGAAGTAGCTTTCCGAGGCTGACGGCTCTCGCTGTGCCTGCATCAGGGGGCCTCGGTGATCAAGCCAACGTTACCGACCCCGGCTTTCTGCAGCCCGCCCATGGCGCCCATGACGGCGCCGTAGTCCACGGACTTGTCGCCGCGGATGAAGACCTGGGTGTGCTTGCCGCCTTCGTTGCCGGCACGGATGATCTTGGTCACCGCATCCGTCATCTGCGGCAGGGTCATGGCGCGGTCCTGCTGCTTCTCGGTGTCCACTTCGCTGCCCAGGTTCCAGTAGTAGGTCTTGTCGGCCTTGATGGAAATGGTCAGCACCTGGGTGTTGTTGTCCTGCGGCAAGGCATCGCTGGATACCTTCGGCAGATCCACCTTCACGCCCTGATTGAGCATCGGCGCAGTCACCATGAAGATGACCAGCAGCACCAGCATCACGTCGATGTAAGGCACCACGTTCATCTCGGCGACCGGCTTGCGCTTGTGTCGGGCTCGAGTGATTAAAGCCATTGGGATTTACCTGCTCAGTCTTCGCTGGTGTGCACTTTGCGGTGCAGGATCGCCTGGAACTCATCGGCGAAGGTGTAGTAGCGGCCCAGCAAGGTTTCGCTGCGGGCGGAGAAGCGGTTGTAGGCGATGACCGCCGGGATCGCGGCGAACAGGCCGATCGCGGTGGCGACCAGGGCCTCGGCGATGCCGGGTGCCACGGTGGCGAGGGTCGCCTGCTGGGCGCTGGCCAGGCCGCGGAAGGAGTTCATGATCCCCCAGACGGTGCCGAACAGACCGATGTACGGGCTGACGGAACCGACGGTGGCGAGGAACGGCAAGCTCTGCTCCAGTTTCTCTTCTTCGCGGGAGATCGCCACACGCATGGCACGGGCCACGCCTTCCATCACCGCCTCAGGGTCGACGCCGGGCTGCTGGCGCAGGCGGGAGAATTCCTTGAAGCCGGCACGGAAGATCTGCTCCACGCCCGAGTCCGGATCCGGGTTGCTGCCGGCCTGGCGGTACAGCTTGGACAGGTCGATGCCCGACCAGAAGCGCTCCTCGAAGGTCTCCAGGGCGCGTCGACCGGCGCGCAGCAGGTTGCTGCGCTGAAAGATCATGATCCATGAGGTCACCGATGCGGCCACCAGGGTCAACATTACCAACTGCACCACGATGCTGGCATTGCTGACCAGGCTCCACATGGAGGAATGGTCGACGACGTTAGCTTCCACGCTTTATCTCCTGCTTTGAGTGTGTACCCGTGCCGACCGCGTCGGCGAAGGCCGCACGCAGGTCATCGGGAAGGGCCCGGGGTTTCAAACTGTTAGTGCGCACACAGGCCACCAGAAACTGCCCCTCGCAGAGCAGCGCATTATCCGTCGCCCGCCTGACTTGCTGTCTGAAGCGCAGGCTGGCGCGGTTCAATTCGATTACATCAGCGCTTACCAGAAGCTCGTCGTCCAGTCGCGCCGGCGCGTGGTAGCGCGCTTCGCTGGAATGCACGACGAACAACAGGTCCTCCCCGGCCAGCGCCGACTGGGCGAAGCCCAGCGTCCGGAGCCGCTCGGTTCGAGCCCGTTCCATAAACTTGAGGTAATTAACGTAATACACGATGCCGCCGGCATCGGTGTCCTCGTAATAAACGCGACAACGATGTGCGAACGGCTCAAGCCCGTTTTGCGCGCGCATACTCTAGTGCTTACTCCTCGGGTTGCCAATCGGGGCAGGCAACTGTTTTTCGTTGAACGGTGGCTTCACCGCAAAAGTACCGTCCTCGGACAGCGCAAATGCGGAATAAATCGCCACACGATGTGTATCAATCGTCCAGGGCATCGAGAAACTCGTCTGCCACGGGGGTTTCGCCCATCCGCGACGGAATATTCAGGCCGAAGTGCAGGTACGCATGCCGGGTCACCACCCTGCCCCGCGGCGTGCGCATGATGTAGCCCTGCTGGATCAGGTAAGGCTCCAGCACGTCCTCGATGGTGTGACGTTCCTCGCTGATGGCCGCCGCCAGGCTGTCGATCCCCACCGGCCCGCCGTCGAACTTCTCGATCATGGTCAGCAGCAGCCGCCGATCCTGGTGGTCGAAGCCATGCTCGTCGACATCCAGCAGGTTCAGCGCCAGATCGGCGACGGCCTTGGTGATGTGCCCCTTGGCCCGCACTTCGGCGAAGTCCCGCACCCGGCGCAGCAGCCGGTTGGCGATCCGCGGCGTGCCGCGGGCGCGGCGAGCCACTTCGAACGCCCCGTCCGAATCCAGCGGCAAGCCCAGGATGCCGGCCGAACGGCTGACGATGGTCGCCAGATCCGCCGTGCTGTAGAACTCCAGGCGCTGGACGATCCCGAAACGGTCGCGCAACGGGTTGGTCAGCATGCCCGCCCGCGTGGTTGCGCCCACCAGGGTGAACGGCGGCAGGTCGAGCTTGATCGAACGCGCCGCCGGCCCTTCGCCGATCATGATGTCGAGCTGGAAGTCTTCCATGGCTGGGTACAGCACTTCCTCGACGATCGGCGACAGACGATGGATTTCGTCGATGAACAGCACATCGTGCGGCTCAAGGTTGGTCAACAGGGCCGCCAGGTCCCCCGGCCGTTCGAGCACAGGCCCGGAGGTGCTCTTGATCGACACGCCCATTTCCTGGGCGATGATGTTGGCCAGGGTGGTCTTGCCCAATCCCGGCGGGCCGAAGATCAACGTGTGGTCCAGGGACTCGCTGCGCCCGCGCGCGGCCTGGATGAACAGCTCCATTTGCTCGCGCACGGTCGGCTGGCCGATGTAGTCGGCCAGACTGACGGGGCGAATCGCCCGATCCTGGACTTCTTCGCGCTCACGCGGACTGTGCGTGGCGGCGATCAGACGATCAGCTTCAATCACTTAAATCATTCCCTTCAGGGCGCGTCGGATCATGTCTTCACTGCTCAAGCCTTTCTCCTTGATCGCGGAAATCGCCTTGCTCGCCTCCTGCGGCTTGTAGCCCAGGGAAATCAGCGCGCTGACCGCGTCGTTCTCGGCGTGGTTGACCGGCGCCGGGCCGTCCGGCTGGTTCGGCACCAGCGCAAACATCGCCGGCACGGTCTCCCAGGCCTTGAAGCGGTCCTTGAGCTCGACCAGCAGACGCTCGGCGGTCTTCTTGCCCACGCCCGGCACCTTGGTCAGGGCCGAGGTGTCCTGGGACTGCACGCAGCGGATCAGCTCGTCCACCTCCAGGCTCGACATCAGGGCCAGGGCCAGTTTCGGGCCGACACCATTGAGACGGATCAGCTCGCGGAAAAAGTCTCGCTCACGCTTGCCGGCAAAGCCATAGAGTAACTGCGCGTCCTCGCGAACGACCAAATGGGTGTGCAAGGTCAGCGGTTCACCGACCGACGGCAGGCGATAGAGGGTGGTCATGGGCACTTCCAGCTCATACCCGAGGCCGTTTACATCCAGAATCAGGTGCGGCGGCTGCTTTTCAGCCAGGGTGCCGCGCAAGCGTCCAATCACGTTTCAGATCCTTGAGCGTTGGCCAGCCCATGGCTGGCGGGGGCCGGAACCGGGGAGGCGGGCCGACGGCCCGGGCGCTCGGCCCCCATTCCGGAAAATTGACTGCTGATGCTATCAGAGACGCAGGCGCCCGCCACGACTGCGTGCCGCCCCCAACCCGTGGGGCAGCAGGCTGGCACGGGTGTGCGCATGGCAAATGGCGATGGCCAGGGCGTCCGAGGCGTCGATCTGCGGTTTGCTGGTGAGCTTGAGCATGTGCATGACCATCATCTGCACCTGCTCCTTGTTCGCCGCACCGGTGCCGACCACCGCCTGCTTGACCTGGGTCGCCGTGTACTCGGCGATCTCCAGGCTTTCCTCGGCGCCGGCCACGATCGCCGCGCCCCGGGCCTGTCCCAGCTTCAGCGCCGAGTCGGCGTTGCGCGCCATGAACACCTTTTCGATGCCCATGGTCACGGGGCCGTAGGTCTGGATGATCTCCCGCACACCGCGGTAAACGATCTGCAGCCGTTCGTGCAGCTCGCCGCCGCCGGTGCGGATGCAGCCGGAGGCCACGTACACGCAGCCGCGTCCGGTGTCGCGGACCACGCCGTAACCGGTGATGCGCGAGCCGGGGTCGATTCCAAGGATTAAAGTCATAACGCCTGCGGGTTCGAAAAATCCACGAAATTCAAGATAACGCATTACGAATGCGGGAGCCGGCTTGCCGGCGATGACGTTGTGTCAGGCGACATCAATGCTTGATGCGCCGGCGCCATCGCTGGCAAGCCAGCTCCCGCAGGATTCAATGCAGGATTTCAGTTGAGCTGTGCGGCCACGTCTTCCGGGATATCGGCGTTGGAGTAGACATTCTGCACGTCGTCCAGATCCTCGAGCATGTCGATCAGCTTGAGCACCTTCTCCGCCCCTTCCAGGTCCAGCTCGGCGCTGGTGGTCGGCTGCATGACGATTTCTGCGTCGTCGCCCTTGAAGCCGGCGGCCTCCAGCGCGTTCTTCACGGCATAGAACCCGGAGAACGAGGTGAACACCTCGATGGAACCGTCCTCATGGGCGACGACGTCATCGGCGTCGGCTTCCAGCGCCGCTTCCGTCAGGGCATCTTCGTCGACGCCCGGCGCGAAGCTGATCTGGCCCTTGCGCTCGAACAGGTACGCCACCGAACCGTCGGTGCCGAGGTTGCCGCCGCACTTGCTGAACGCATGGCGCACGGCCGCCGCGGTGCGGTTGCGGTTGTCGGTCATGCACTCGACCATCACCGCCACGCCGCCCGGGCCGTAGCCTTCGTAGGTCAGCTCTTCGACATTGTCGGCCTCGGTGGCGCCTGCGCCGCGGGCGACAGCGCGATCGATGATGTCGCGACTCATGTTCGCGCCCAGGGCCTTGTCCAGGGCCAGGCGCAGACGCGGGTTGGAGCCCGGGTCGCCGCCGCCCTGCTTGGCCGCCACGGTCAGCTCACGGATCCACTTGGTGAAGATCTTGCCTCGTTTGGCATCCTGGCGTTCTTTGCGGTGCTTGATGTTCGCCCACTTGGAATGACCTGCCATATCTCGCTCCGAATTCTCTTTGACACATTGCCCGCCCCGCGAAGCCGCGCCGGCCGGCAAACAAAAATTTCGACCTGTTTTCCAGTCCTTGCAGAATGAAAAAAGGCGCATCCGAAGATGCGCCTTCAGGCCCGTCTTACTCAGCCTTTGGCGTTTCGCGCAAACGGATGTGCAGTTCGCGCAGCGCCTTGGCGTCCACCAGACCCGGCGCCTGCGTCATGACGCACGCCGCGCTCTGGGTTTTCGGGAAGGCGATCACTTCACGGATCGACTGGGCGCCGGTCATCAGCATTACCAGACGGTCCAGGCCGAAGGCCAGGCCACCGTGCGGCGGCGCGCCGTACTTCAGCGCGTCGAGCAGGAAGCCGAACTTTTCTTCCTGTTCCGCTTCGTTGATGCCCAGCAGGCGGAACACCGCCTGTTGCATTTCCTTGCGGTGGATACGGATCGAACCGCCGCCCAGCTCGGTGCCGTTCAGGACCATGTCGTAGGCACGGGACAGTGCGGTGGCCGGGTTGGCCTCCAGCTCCTCAGGCGTGCACTTCGGCGCGGTGAACGGGTGGTGCAGCGCGGTGAAGCTGCCGTCGTCGTTCTCTTCGAACATCGGGAAGTCGACGACCCACATCGGCGCCCACTCGCAGGTCAGCAGGTTCAGGTCGTGGCCGAGCTTGATGCGCAGCGCGCCCAGGGCTTCGCTGACGATCTTGGCCTTGTCGGCACCGAAGAACACGATGTCGCCATCGACCGCACCGACGCGATCGAGGATCACGTTCAGATTGGCTTCAGGGATGTTCTTGACGATCGGCGACTGCAGGCCATCGACACCGGCGGCGCGCTCGTTGACCTTGATGTACGCCAGGCCCTTGGCGCCGTAGATGCCGACGAACTTGGTGTAGTCGTCGATCTGCTTGCGCGGCATGCTCGCCCCGCCAGGGACGCGCAGCGCGGCGATACGGCATTTCGGATCGTTGGCCGGGCCGCTGAACACCTTGAACTCCACGTCCTTGAGCTGATCGGCAACGTCCACCAGTTCCAGCGGAATACGCAGGTCAGGCTTGTCGGAACCGTAGCGGCGCATGGCCTCTTCGAAGGTCATGTGCGGGAACTCGCCGAACTCCAGACCCAGCACTTCCTTGAACAGGGCGCGGATCATGCCTTCGGTCAGGCCCATGATGTCCTTTTCATCGAGGAAGCTGGTCTCGATGTCGATCTGGGTGAATTCCGGCTGACGGTCGGCGCGCAGGTCTTCGTCGCGGAAGCACTTGGCGATCTGGTAGTAGCGGTCGAAGCCGGCCACCATCAGCAGTTGCTTGAACAGCTGAGGCGATTGCGGCAGCGCGAAGAACGAACCGGCGTGGGTACGGCTCGGCACCAGGTAGTCACGGGCGCCTTCCGGCGTCGCGCGGGTCAGGATCGGCGTCTCGACGTCCAGGAAGCCGTTCTCGTCCAGGTAGCGGCGGATGCTGGTGGTCATGCGCGAACGCAGACGCAGCTTCTCGGCCATTTCCGGGCGGCGCAGGTCGATGAAGCGGTAACGCAGGCGGGTCTCTTCGCCGACGTCGGAGTATTCGTTGAGCGGGAACGGCGGGGTTTCCGCCTCATTCAGCACTTCCAGCTCGTAGCCCAGCACTTCGATCATGCCCGAAGCCATGTTCGCGTTGCCGGCGCCGGCCGGACGCAGGCGCACCTTGCCGGTGATCTTGACCACGTATTCGCTGCGCACGCGGTCGGCGGCGGCGAAGGTCTCGGCGCGGTCCGGGTCGAAGACCACCTGGGCCAGGCCCTCACGATCACGGATATCGAGGAAGATCACCCCGCCGTGGTCGCGGCGACGGTGAACCCATCCGCAAAGGGTAACTTCCTGGCCTTCCAGGCTTTCGTTCAGTTGGCCGCAATAATGGCTGCGCATCATGGTAGTGGTTTCGCTTCTCGTAATTCGAAATTCGGTGGAGATCCTGCCGCACCCAAGCGGTGTGCCGACGCCGGAAACTCGCGCGTGTCGTTCGACCCAGGCCCTAAACCCTAGTCAGATTTGTCGCCACCGGCCAGATTCTTCTTCGCGCCGGTCTTGAAATCGGTTTCGTACCAACCGCTGCCACTCAGGCGGAAACCGGGCATGGACAGCAGCTTCTTGAGTGCCGGCGCCTGACAGGCCGGGCAATCGACCAGCGGTGCGTCACTGATCTTCTGAATGGCTTCCAACTGATGACCACAGGAAGCACATTGGTAATCGTACATCGGCATGGCGGGGTGTCTCGGCGAACAGGTTGCCGCCGCATGCAGGGCCGTGCGGCGAAAGGGCGGGATTATAGCCATTAAATTCGCCCTGTGCAGCCGTAGACTGCACAGGGCGGATCAGCCTCTCAACACGGGGGCGATGCCGCGCCCGTCGGGGCCTTGAGCCCGCGCATCACGCACACCACCCGCACCAGCGCGCTGAAGTTCTTCACGCCGCCGTGCCGCAGATGCACTTCCCGGTCCACATGGGAGAGCAGCGCATTGACCGAACATGCGTTGTCCTGCGCCATGCCGCCGAGAATGTTCCAGTAGACCTGCTCCAGCCTCAGGCACGTCGCGAATCCGTTCAGACGCACGGACCGGGACAACGGCCTGATCAATGCCATGTCGAGGCCGTCGTCAAACGGGTCGACCTTCAGTTTCCCCTGCGCGGCGACCGTCCTGTCGCTCCGCCTGTCTCCATCTGCCATATCGTTGACACTCCTTTGCCATCTCTACGTTTTGCCAGGGACAATCTCTGCCCCCTCATAGAAACGCAGCCGCAAAGTTATATCCAGATGACTATTTGACCGTCGCCGTAGGATAAGCCAACGGAAAAAGTCAGAAACAGCAGACCGGCGCGAACGCCCGGCGCAAGCGTCCGCGCCGCCCGGTCAGGCCTCGAGCAGTGCGCGGAGCATCCACGCGGTCTTCTCATGCACCTGCATGCGCTGAGTCAGCAGGTCCGCGGTAGGCTCGTCGCTGACCTTGTCCAGCAGCGGGAAAATGCCGCGGGCGGTGCGGGTCACGGCCTCTTGCCCGGCAACCAGTTGCCGGATCATGTCTTCGGCGCTCGGCACGCCTTCCTCTTCCTTGATCGAGGACAGCCTGGCGTAGGTCGAATAGGCCCCCGGCGCCGGGAAGCCCAGGGCGCGGATGCGCTCCGCGATCAGATCGACGGCCAGGGCCAGTTCGTTGTACTGCTCCTCGAACATCAGGTGCAGCGTGCGGAACATGGGGCCGGTGACGTTCCAATGGAAGTTGTGGGTCTTCAGATACAGCACGTAGGTATCCGACAGCAGCCGGGACAACCCGTCGACGATGGATTTGCGGTCTGCTTCACTGATACCGATATCGATGGCCATGCTTACCCCCTAACGGCGATTGAGTTCATCCAGCAGGTGCAGACCCACTCTAGCAAGCCCGGCGATGCCCCGCAGCCCTGCATCCCGGCGCAGGCTGCGGCAAAACGTCCGGCCGCCCGCCATTGGCCGGGCCGGTTTGAGAACCCGCAATCTTTGCTGTTAAATAGGCAGTGTGTCGCTACGCCCCGTTTTCCGGGCGTTGCGCATAGGCTGATGCCGTGCGCGTGTCCAACGCCTCTTTATCGTTTCGAAGCGAACCGTGCGCCTTCAGCTCTTCCTTGTGAGCCGTCATAACGTGAGTCAATAAAAATGTTGAAAATCGTCCACCTGCTAATGGGCGCAGCAGCCTTGCTGCTGTCCTTCATACCCAGCCTGAGGTCCGAAGCCGTACCTTACCTGCAACAGCCCGATGCCCTGTACCTGGCCCTTTTCGGCCTGCTGAACCTGGTGCTGGCGCCTGTGATCCCGCAATGGAACAAGGGCCCTCGCCAACACCTGCAAAACCTGGCCAGCGCCTTGCTGCTGCTGACCGTGGTCTTGCAGACCCTGACGCTGATCGCGCCGATGCCGGTCATCGCCGGCCAGCCGGCCGTGCTGTTCAGCCTGGCCATCGCCTTGGCCGCCGTGGCGCTGCACTTGGCCGTCGGCTTCCACAAGTCCTCGCCGGCCGCCGCAGCGCCGAGCTACGACATGAGCAACCGCGATACCGGCACGGTGAAGTGGTTCAACACCTCCAAGGGCTTCGGCTTCATCTCCCGGGACTCCGGCGACGATATCTTCGTCCACTTCCGGGCCATCCGCGGTGAAGGCCACCGCGTCCTGGTCGAAGGCCAGCGCGTGGAGTTCTCGGTGATGAACCGCGACAAAGGCCTGCAAGCCGAGGACGTGATCGCAGCTCTCCCCCGCCGCTGATCCGAAGCCTCAAAAAAAACCGCGGACAGCCAAGGCTGCCCGCGGTTTTTTTATTGCCCGCCGAAAAGTACGGCGACACTCAGTAGTGAGGCGGCGGCGCGTCCTCTTCGAAGGAGCCGATCTGGCCGACCAGCTCTTCCTGACGCTTGAGCAGCGCGGCCATCTGCAACTGCAGGCGCTCCACCACCCGCTGCTGCTCCACCAGCACATCGTTCAGCGCCTGGATGGTGTCGTCCTGAAACGCCAGACGGCTTTCCAGATCGGTAACCCGTTGTTCAAGGCTCATGGCTCAGGCCTCCAGAAACGTGAATTCATCACCCAGCACCAGGCGCAGCCGCTCGCGGATGGCCGTCACCTGCGCCGCCTCATAGGGCTTGGCCGGGTGCTTGCCCCAGACCGGCGCCGGCCAGGCGGCGTCATCACGCTTGCGCACGATCACGTGCATGTGCAGTTGGCTGACGACATTGCCCAGCGTCGCGACATTGAGCTTGTCGGCATCGAACGAATCCTTGAGCACCTCGGCCAGGGCGGTGGTTTCCTGCCACAGCCGTTGCTGGTCGGCGACATCCAACTGAAACAACTCGCTGATATCTTCGCGGCGTGGCACCAGGATGAACCACGGATAGTTGGAGTCGTTGGACAGCAGCAAGCGGCAGAGCGGGAAGTCGCCGATCGTCAGGGTGTCCTGTTGAAGTCGTGAATCTAAAGCAAACACTGCGCGCACTCCCGGCTGATCACATTATTCAGCTTAGCGGCCCGTCCCGGGGGCGGCGCGCCAAGCGACCGGACGGCAGCATACCTGCGAATGCCCGATCCTTCACGGCGAACGACGCGGCATCGGGGGACGGCTGCGCTGCCCCGAGATGCGGCATTTGCGCTTTCCTTGCACCAGCAAGCGACGCGCAAGGCAACCGGACGGCGGGAGAATGCAGCCGCGTTCAGGGCTGAACGGCATGAATCCGGTAAGGCCTCAAAATTTTTTGCACCAAAACCGCACAGTGGGTCTACGCTCATTGCTTCGGGCATCCGCCGAATACTCACTGATGGGGTGAACCGGTAACGTTTTTGGTTGTCGCGGGCCAAAACAGCCGTGGCAACACCATAGGATGAATGGCGTCAAGCCCGGTGAAACACGCGCTTGAACGCCCGTATTTACAAGGTTTTCACAGCGACAGGCGGGCGTTTTGAAAAATATCCGCAGCAGAAATGCGGTTTGTGCACGCTTGTTGCATTCGTACTCATATGGTCTATGGGCGCACCACGGGAAGTGGCTACCCCAAGGCCAAAAAAAACAGTGGCAGGGTTGCCCGATGGAGATTCAAGCGTTTTGCCAAGGGACTCTTTTTTACCGATGCTCAAGCCCTGTAAAACAGTGCTGAAGTTGCCAGTCCCATTGCATTCGGACTGTAAATTTGCGACATCTACGAAGCCAATTGCGACAGGGTCGTAAAGAAGCTGAAAGGTTGGATGCGCAAGTATCGCCAACATGGTCGGCGTGATATAAGTTTGCGCCGACACAAAAAGAAAGAGCCGCCCAGATAATAAAACCGGTGGGACGGCAGTACTCTTCTAAAACCAAAGGAGCAAATCACGATGCGCGTGATGAAGTGGAGCATGATCGCACTGGCAGTTGCTGCAGCTGCCGGTTCTCAGTTGGCTACGGCCGCACCGTTTGTTAGTGACCAGGCAGAAGCCAAAGGCTTCGTTGAAGGCGCGAAAGCTGATTTGCTGATTCGCAACTATTACTTCAACCGTGACAACAAAGACGGTGGACGTGACCAGAAAGACTGGACTCAAGGTCTCTGGGGCAACTTCAGTTCCGGTTACACTCAAGGCACCGTAGGCGTCGGCATCGATGCATTCGGCTACCTGGCCATCAAACTCGATGGCGGCGACGGCACCAGCGGTTCCGGCAACATGAGCCGTGACAACCTTCCTGACGCCAACGGCATCCGCCACGCCAACGACAGCCAGGGCAAAGCCGGCGCTGCCGTCAAGTTCCGCATTTCCAAAACCGAGCTGAAAGTCGGCGACATGCAGCCTAGCACCGCTCCGGTCTTCGCTGTCGGCGGCTCCCGCATCCTGCCTCAAACCGCCAGCGGCCTTCAGCTGCAGAGCAGCGAAATCAAAGACCTTGATCTCGAAGCCGGTCACTTCTACTCGGCTACCAGCCAGGACAAGAACGCCCGTGATGGCGAACTGTGGGCAACCTATGCCGGCGTACAAGCTGACTCCATCGACTACTTCGGCGGCAAGTACGGCATTACCGACAACCTCAGCGCTTCGCTGTATGGCGCCAAGCTGGAAGACATCTGGAACCAGTACTACGCCAACCTGAACTACACCATCCCAATGGGTGGTGATCAGTCGCTGAACCTGGACGGTAACATCTACCGCACCACCGACACCGGCAAGGCCAAAGCAGGCGACATCAGCAACACTGCTTTCTCCCTCGCCGCCGCTTACTCGTTCCTGAAAGCACACACCGTGACCCTCGCATTCCAGAAGGTCAATGGCGATACTCCGTTCGACTACATCGGCGTAGGCGGTCACGGTCCATCCAACCGTGGCGGCGACTCGATCTTCCTCGCCAACTCCATCCAGTACTCCGACTTCAACGCCCCTGGCGAGAAATCCGCACAGATCCGTTACGACCTGAAAATGGCCGAGTACGGCGTACCTGGCCTGAGCTTCATGACCCGTTACGTGAAAGGCTGGGACATCGACGGCACCCACACTCCGGCAGGCAGCGCCTACACCGGTCTGTACGGCGAAGACGGCAAGCACAACGAAACCAACTTCGAAGCCAAGTACGTTGTTCAATCCGGTCCAGCCAAAGACCTGTCCTTCCGTATTCGTCAAGCTTGGCACTTCGCCAACGCCGACGAAGGCGAAGGCGACGTGAAAGAGTTCCGTCTGATCGTCGACTACCCGCTGTCGCTCCTGTAATCGCATCCTGTTAGTTTGCGATAACAAACAAAAAGGCCCATCTCTCGATGGGCCTTTTTTATTGCTTGGGCATTGACTCCAAATGAACAACCCGACACCCGACAACTGACCAAAGAGTCAATTGCCGAACTGTCAGTTCATTCACTGCACTGCCGATTCCTGAACCACACGAATCACCCGTTGCGGAAACGGAATATCAATGCCGGCGGTCTTTAAACGGTCGCGGGACAGTTCATTAAACATGAACATCACATCCCAATAGTCTGCGGTCTTGACCCAGACGCGCAGGGAAACAGTGATCGAACTGTCGCCCAGAGTCGAAATAACCGCTTGCGGCGCAGGATCCTGCAACACGCGCTCATCCTTGGCCAACTCCAACAGCACCTGACGGGCCTTTTGCAGATCGGCTTCGTAGTCGACGCCGACATCGAACACGACCTTGCGGGTCGGCTGACGGTTGGTGTTGGTGATGATGCCGTTCGACAGGTTGCCGTTGGGCACGATGATGGTCTTGTTGTCGCCGGTGCGCAGCACGGTGTGGAAAATCTGGATGCTGTCGACGGTGCCGGCCACGCCTTGGGCCTCGATCCAGTCACCGATGCGGAACGGACGGAACAGCAGGATCAGCACGCCGCCGGCGAAGTTCGCCAGGCTGCCCTGCAACGCCAGGCCGATGGCCAGGCCGGCCGCACCGATGGCCGCGACGAACGATGTGGTTTCGACGCCGATCATCGACGCCACGCTGACGATCAGCAGCACCTTGAGAATGATGTTCGCCAGGCTGCTGATGAAACCTTGCAGCGCCAGGTCGGCATTGCGCAGGGCCAGCAGGCCGCCGAGCTTCTGGGTCACCTTGTTGATCAGCCACCAACCGATGGCCAGGGTCACGACCGCCAGCAAGACGCGGCTGCCGTACTCCATGATCATCGGGATCCACGCCTGAGACACCTTGACGAGGTTGTCCACCTCAGCATTCAAATCCATGTTCTATCTCCTGAATTTTCCGGCTACCCGGGCTATAAAAACCAGCGGCAGAAAGACCGGGCCGAAGGGGCCGGATCGTTTCTGCCGCTGCTTGGGCCTCGGACGCCTTAAACGCCGAGAGGTTCCACAATGATGGCTCAGTCGCGGAAGTTGTTGAACTGCAGCGGCATGCCGAATTCCTTGGCGCGCAGCGCCGCGATGGCTTCCTGCAGGTCGTCGCGCTTCTTGCCGGTGACGCGCACTTGCTCGCCCTGGATGGCCGCCTGCACCTTGAGCTTGGCGTCCTTGATGTGCGCGACGATCTTCTTCGCCAGCTCTTTGTCGATGCCTTCCTTGAGCACGGCTTCCTGTTTCATCACCTTGCCCGATGCGAAAGCGTCCTTGACCTCAAGGCACTGCACATCGATCTTGCGCTTGACCAGGGCCAGCTTGAGGATCTCGATCATCGCTTCCAGCTGGAACTCGGCTTCAGCGGTCAGGTTGACGGTCAGGTCCTTGTCCTTGAACTCGAAGCTGCCCTTGCCTTTGAGGTCATAGCGACGATCGAGCTCCTTCACGGCGTTCTCGACCGCGTTGGTGACTTCGTGTTTGTCCAGCTCGGATACCACGTCGAACGACGGCATGTAATCTCTCCAATGAAAAGGCGCGCCCGTACAGGACGCGGCGCGCTTGGCTTGCGGTTAAAATCGGGCTCATTATAACGGGTCTTTTCCCCACCACACGGCGAGCCTTGCATGCCTTTACCCCAGCGAGCGAAAAACTGATGTCCACCCCTTGGCATGTGCTCGGCGCCGGCAGCCTCGGCACCTTGTGGGCCACGCGGCTGGCCCGGGCGGAACGGCCGGTGCGGCTGATCCTGCGTGACGCGGCGCGCCTGCGCGACTACGAAGCGACCGGCGGGCTGACCCTGGTGGAACACGGCGAGCCGGGCACCTGGGCCGTGCCGGCGCAGACGCCGGATCACCCTGAGCCCATCCGGCGGCTGCTGGTGGCCTGCAAGGCCTATGACGCCGAAAGCGCCGTCGCCCGCCTCGCCCCGCGCCTGGCGCCGGATGCCGAGCTGATCCTGCTGCAGAACGGCCTCGGCAGCCAGGAAGCGGTCGCCGCCCGGGTGCCGCACGCACGGTGCATTTTCGCTTCCAGCACAGAAGGCGCCTTCCGCGACGGCGACTGGCGCGTGGTGTTCGCCGGCCATGGCTACACCTGGCTCGGCGACGCCGCGCATCCGGTGGCGCCCATTTGGCTGGACGACCTGAGCGCCGCGAAGATCCCCCACGAGTGGAGCACCGACATCCTCACCCGCCTGTGGCGCAAATTGGCGCTCAATTGCGCGATCAATCCCCTGACGGTGCTGCACGACTGCCGCAACGGCGGCTTGCAGCAGCATGCCTGCGAAGTCGCCACCCTGTGCGCCGAGCTGACCGACCTGCTGGAGCGCTGCGGCCAACCGGCGGCGGCCGACAACCTGCAACAAGAGGTCGAACGGGTGATCCAGGCCACGGCCGCCAACTTCTCCTCGATGCACCAGGACGTGGCGAACCGGCGCCGCACCGAGATCAGCTACCTGCTGGGCCACGCCTGCAAAGCCGCCGAGCGGCACCGGGTGAACCTGCCTCACCTGCATCAGTTGCAGCAGCGCCTGATCACCCATCTGCAACGCCTCGGATTGCCCGGCGATTGAGCAGCGGCTACGCTGGCCACTTGTTCCTTTGCTGCGATAAACCCGATGCCATTGCGCCAGCGCCTCGAAAACCTGCCGGTCGGCCAGAAACTGCTGGCCGCCCTGCTGGTGCTGTTGACCACCGTCCTGCTGGTCGCCAACCTGACCTTCATCAGCGCCGCCTACTACATTTCCCAGGAAAGCATGGCGCCCCAGGCGTTGCAGACCATCGGCCGGCTGGTGTCGAACCCCGCCCTGGTGGCCGATGCCCTGCAATCGCCGCAAAGCGCTGAGCGGCTGCTCAAGGAGCTCGACAGCTATTCGCCGCTGCGCGCCGCCGCCCTGTATGACGGCAAGGGCGAACGCATCGCCCAGGTGCAGCGCGGCGACAAGCTCAGCCTGCCCGAGCGCTACCGGCACATCGAAGCTTGGCAGTTGACCGAATTCCGCAGCAACCAACTGATCACCCTGCCCCGCCCCGGCGCGGCCCCCGGCCACCTGTTGCTGGTGGCCAGCAGCGAACTGCCGGTGGCGTTCTACACCGGCACCCTCACCGCCAGCCTGGGCATCCTGATCTTCAGCGTACTGCTGTGGCTGGTCATCGCACGGCAAATCAAACGCCTGATCACCCGTCCCATCCACCAGCTCGAAGAGCTGTCGCGCCAGGTGACCCGCGAAGAGAACTACGCCCTGCGCGCCTCCCGCGGCAACCACGACGAGATCGGCAGCCTGGCCGAGGCGTTCAATACCATGTTGTCGCGCATCGAGGCCCGCGAGCAGCAGCTCAAGCGCGCCCGCGACGACTCCCAGGCCGCCTACGACCAGGCCCAGGGCCTGGCCGAGGAAACCCGCCACACCAACCGCAAGCTGGAACTGGAAGTCCAGGTGCGCAGCAAGATCGAAAAGAAGCTCACGGGTTTTCAGAACTACCTCAACAGCATCATCGACTCCATGCCCTCGGCCCTGATCGCCCTCGACGAACAGCTCTACGTCACCCAGTGGAACCAGGAGGCCAGCGCCCTTTCCGGCACGCGGCTGGACGAAGCGCTGAACCAGCCGATCTTCCTCGCGTTCGAACCGCTCAAGCCATTCCTGCCGCAGCTCAAGCAGACCGTCGAGCAGCACACCGTGGCGAAGATCGAGCGGGTGACCTGGCTCAAGGACGACGAGCCCAAGCACTACGCCCTCACCTTCTACCCGCTGATGGGCGGCGCCGGGCGCGGTGTGGTGATTCGGATCGACGACATCACCCAACGCCTGTCGCTTGAGGAAATGATGGTGCAGTCGGAGAAGATGCTCTCGGTCGGCGGCCTCGCCGCCGGCATGGCCCACGAAATCAACAACCCGCTGGGGGCGATCCTGCACAACGTGCAGAACATCCGCCGGCGGCTGTCGGCGGATCTGCCGAAGAACCTGGAGCAGGCCGAACTGCTGGGCCTGGAACTGGAGGCGGTCAACCGCTACCTGCAGAACCGCGAAGTGCCGCAACTGCTCGACGGCATCCAGCAGGCTGGCGCCCGGGCCGCGAAGATCGTCACCCACATGCTCAGCTTCAGCCGCCGCAGCACCCGGCAAATGGCCCCGTGCGACCTGCCGGCGCTGATCGACCAGGCCGTGGAGATCGCCGGCAACGATTTCGACCTGGCCATCGGCTTCGACTTCAAGGGCCAGGCGATCGTCCGCCAGTTCGACCCGGCGCTCGGCCCGGTGCCGGGCACCGCCAACGAACTGGAGCAAGTGCTGCTCAACCTGTTGAAGAACGCCGCCCAGGCCATCCACCAGCGCGAAGACGACCGCGAGCCGGGACGGATCACCCTGCGCACCCGGCTGAACCCGCCGTGGGCGGAGATCCAGGTCGAAGACAACGGCATCGGCATGAGCGAGAACGTGCGCAAACGCACCTTCGAACCGTTCTTCACCACCAAGGAAATCGGTCAGGGCACAGGGCTTGGGCTGTCGGTGTCGTACTTCATCATCACCAACAACCACAAGGGCCAGATGGAGGTGCAGTCCACGCTCGGCCAAGGCACTTGCTTCACCCTGCGCCTGCCGCTCGTGCAACCGACCGCCAATGCACCCGAACTGAATCAGATAGCGAGGTAAACCATGGGCTTTCGCCTGTCGAAGATCTACACCCGCACCGGCGACAAGGGCGAGACGGGCCTGGGCGACGGCCGTCGCGTGCCCAAGGATCACCCACGGATCGAGGCCATCGGCGAAGTCGATTCGCTGAACAGCCAAATGGGCGTGCTGCTGGCGGGGCTGATCGCCGAGCGCGGGCAATGCCCGGGGCTCAATGAACTGATCGAGGTGCTTGCGCCCTGCCAGCACCGGCTGTTCGACCTCGGCGGCGAACTGGCGATGCCGGCGTACCAGGCGTTGGACACCGCCGAGGTGGAGCGTCTGGAGGCCGCCATCGATGTCTGGAACGAAGAGCTGGGGCCGCTGGAGAATTTCATTCTGCCCGGCGGCTCGATGCTGATCGCCCAGGCCCACGCCTGCCGCAGCCTGGCCCGCAGCGCCGAGCGACGGTGCCAGCACTTGAATGCCGTGGAACCGCTGGCCGGCGTCGGGCTGGCGTACATCAACCGGCTGTCGGACCTGCTGTTTGTGGCGGCGCGGCTGATTGCCCGTCGCCAAGGGATCGCTGAGATCCTTTGGCAGCCGGCGGCCAAGCCTTCAGGGCAGTAAAAGCCATCGCCAGCAGGCTGGCTCCCACAGTTATCTCGGTTGAATGCAGCCTCTGTGTTCACCACAGAACCCTGGGGGAGCCAGCCTGCTGGCGATGAGGCCGGCAAGCTCACCGCAAGCTCAAGCCTGCGGCCAGAACGCCCGAATCCCCGCCACGCCCTGGGCCCCGACACCCCAGGCCTTCTCCCGCTCCGCAGGGCCGACGCCGCCCAACAGGAACACCGGCTTGCTGAAGCCCTCGATCAAAGCCTGGGCCTGTTCCCAGCCCAGCGGCTGCGCGTCCGGATGGGTCAGGGTCGGCTGCACCGGCGACAGGGTCACGAAGTCCACGCCCATCTGCTCGGCCAGCGCCAGCTCTTCGGCGTTGTGGCAGGACGCCGCCAGCCAGCGGTTGGCCGGCAACGGACGCCCCGCTGCCGCGTGCTTGCGCAACTGCGCCGCAGTGATGTGCCAACCGGCGGAGGGGAAATCCCCCAGCCATTCGAACGGCCCCTTGAGCATCAGCTGAGCCTTGCCGGCGCAAAGCCCCACCGCATCCACCGCCAGATCGCGGTATTTGGGGTCGTAGCCGTTTGGCGCGCGCAGCTGGATCAGTTTGATCCCGCCGGCGATGGCCTTCTGGATGCCCCGCAGCAAGGCCGGCGTCTCCAGGCCGTCCGGGGTGATCAGGTATTCGCCGGGCAACCGTGCCGCCGCGACGATCGGCTGGTTGGCCGCCGGGAACTCGTAGTTCGCCAGCTCCCGGGCCGTCACCCAGGCCAACGGCTGGCCTTCGGCGCCGTGGGGCTCGCCGGTGAAGGCTGCGACCTCCCAGACATCCAGCAGCACCTGCTTGTCCGGATAGTCGTGGCGCACCTTGATCAGCGGGCGCGCCTGGCCGACCACGATCCCCAGCTCTTCGCGCAGCTCACGGGCCAGCGCGGCCTCGACCGATTCGCCGTCCTCGACCTTGCCGCCGGGGAATTCCCACAACCCGCCCTGATGCTGGCTGTCCGCCCGTTTGGCGATCAGGATCTTGCCGCTGCCGTCACGGATGACGGCCGCAGCGACGTGTACACGTTTCACGACTGCAACTCCTCAAGGCCCGCCTTCTGCCAGGCCTGGAAGGCCGGCCATCGGTAGACCGTTTCAACATAGGCTTCGTCCGCCGCCGGCAGGCTCACCTGATAGGTGCGCAGGCGCACGGCGATCGGGGCGAAGAACGCGTCGGCCAGGCTGGCGCGACCGAACAGGTAGGGACCGGTTTCCGTAGCCACGGCGCGGCACTCGGCCCACAGCGCGAGCATGCGCTCGATGTCGGCCTTCACTTCCGGCGGCACCGGGTTCAGCGGCGCTTCGTGGCTCAGGTCGAACGGCATGTGGTTGCGCATGGCGAAGAAACCGCTGTGCATCTGGGCGCAGGCCGAGCGGGCCTGGGCGCGGGCAGCGACGTCGGCGGGCCAGAGCTGCGCAGCCGGGAACTGCTCGGCCACGTACTCGGCGATGGCCAGCGAGTCGGCGATGGTGCCGTGGGGGGTCTTGAGCAGCGGCACCTTGGCGGTCGGCGAGTGCTTGAGCAGACGCTCGCGGGTGTCGGGCTTGCCGAGCTTGACCCGTTCTTCGGTGTAGGCCGCACCGGCCAGCTCAAGGGCCAGGGCACCGCGCAGGGACCAGGAGGAAAGCAGTTTGTCGCCGATGATCAGGTGCAGGGACATGGTTTGGCGCCTTTTCGTCAGTGGAAAACGTCGGGACTTTCAGTGCCGGGCCGCCGTCATCGCCAGCAGGCTGGCTCCCACAGAACCTGCATGCGCAGAATGTCCGTTGCGGGAGCCAGCCTGCTGGCGATGGCCGCGACCCGGTTCCGAATCAGGTGCGGTATTCGGCGTTGATCTTCACGTACTCGTGGGACAGGTCGGTGGTCCAGATCGTTTCGCTGCAATCGCCGCGGCCCAGCTCGATGCGGATGGTGATCTCTTCACGCTGCATCACCGCCGCGCCTTGGGCTTCGGTGTAGGTCGCGGCACGGGCGCCGCGGCTGGCGATGCACACTTCGCCGAGGAACACGTCGATCTTGCTCACGTCCAGGTCCGGCACGCCGGCACGGCCCACGGCCGCCAGGATGCGGCCCCAGTTCGGGTCGGAGGCGAACAGCGCGGTCTTGATCAGCGGCGAGTGGGCGACGGTGTAGCCGACGTCCAGGCATTCCTGGTGGTTGCCGCCGCCGTTGACTTCGACGGTCACGAACTTGGTCGCGCCTTCGCCGTCGCGCACGATGGCCTGGGCCACGTCCATGCACACCTCGAACACCGCCTGCTTGAGCTTGGCGAACAGCTCGCCCTCGGCCCGGGTGATTTCCGGCAGCGCGGCCTTGCCGGTGGCGATCAGCATGCAGCAGTCGTTGGTCGAGGTGTCGCCGTCGATGGTGATGCGGTTGAACGACTTGTTGGCGCCGTCCAGCATCAGGTTCTGCAGCACGTCGCGGGAGACCTTGGCGTCGGTGGCGATGTAGCCGAGCATGGTCGCCATGTTCGGCCGGATCATGCCGGCGCCCTTGCTGATGCCGGTCACGGTGACGGTCACGCCGTCATGCCGGAACTGGCGGCTGGCGCCCTTGGGCAGGGTGTCGGTGGTCATGATGCCGGTGGCGGCGGCTTCCCAGTTGTTTTCCGACAGGTCGTCCAGGGCGGCCTGCAGCGCGCCTTCGATCTTCTCGACCGGCAGCGGCTCGCCGATCACGCCGGTGGAGTACGGCAGCACCAGGCTGGCGTCCACGCCGGTCAGTTCGGCCAGCTTCGCGCAGGTGCGCTCGGCGGCGGCCAGGCCCGGCTCGCCGGTGCCGGCGTTGGCGTTGCCGGTGTTGGTCAGCAGGTAACGCACCGGATTCTTCACGCGCTGCTTGGCCAGGATCACCGGCGCTGCGCAGAAAGCGTTCAACGTGAACACGCCGGCCACGGTGGAGCCTTCGGCACAGCGCATCACGACGACATCCTTGCGCCCCGGGCGCTTGATGCCGGCCGAGGCGATACCGAGTTCAAAACCGGCAACCGGGTGCAACGTTGGCAAAGGACCAAGACCAACAGCCATGAATGCGCTCCTCAATCAGTAATGTCAGCACCGCCACACGGAAAAGCGGCGGGATAAATGGCAAAACGCCGCGACGGCTGATGCCGGTCGCGGCGCGGGTATTTCAGCGATTGAAACGGGTTTTACTGGATCTGCCCGTGGCAATGCTTGAATTTCTTGCCCGAACCGCAATAGCACAGCTCGTTGCGGCCCAGTTTCTGCTCGTTGCGAACCGGCGCGGCGGCAAGGGCCACGTCGACCTCTTCACCCACTTCTTCCGGCTGCGCTTCCAGGCCGGGGGCCTCGGCGTGCTGGAACTGCATGCGGGCGGCCAGCGCTTCGGCTTCCTGGCGCAGACGGGCCTCTTCCTCGGCCGGGTCTTCGCGGCGCACCTGAACGTGCGACAGCACACGGATCGAGTCGCGCTTGATCGAATCCAGCAGTTCGGAGAACAGCGTGAAGGACTCGCGCTTGTACTCCTGCTTCGGGTTCTTCTGGGCATAGCCGCGCAGGTGGATGCCGTGGCGCAGGTGATCCATGGTCGACAGGTGGTCTTTCCACAGGTCGTCCAGCACCCGCAGCACGATCTGCTTCTCGAAGGAACGCAGGGCGTCGGCGCCGGCCTGGTCTTCCTTCTCGTTGTAGGCGGCGACCAGCTCGTTCAGCAGCTTCTCGCGCAGGGTCTCTTCGTACAGGTGATCGTCTTCGTCGAGCCATTTCTGGATCGGCAGCGATACGCCGAAGTCGCTCTGCAACGCGGCTTCCAGGCCGGCCACGTCCCACTGCTCCGGCAGCGACTGCGGCGGGATGTGGGCGCTGACGGTGGCGTTGAGCACGTCCTGGCGGAAGTCGGCGATGGTCTCACCGACGTTGTCGGCGGCCAGCAACGTGTTGCGCATGTGATAGATCACTTTACGCTGTTCGTTGTTGACGTCGTCGAACTCCAGCAGTTGCTTGCGGATGTCGAAGTTGCGGCCTTCGACCTTGCGCTGCGCCTTTTCGATGGCGTTGGTCACCATGCGGTGCTCGATCGCCTCGCCCGGCTGCATGCCCAGGGCCTTCATGAAGTTCTTCACCCGGTCGGAGGCGAAGATGCGCATCAGGCTGTCTTCCAGCGACAGGTAGAAGCGGCTGGAGCCGGCGTCGCCCTGACGGCCGGCACGGCCACGCAGCTGGTTGTCGATACGGCGGGATTCGTGACGTTCGGAGGCGATCACCTGCAGACCGCCCGCCTCCAGCACTTGCTGGTGACGCTTCTGCCAGTCGGCCTTGATCTGGGCGATCTGCTCAGGGGTCGGGTTTTCCAGCGAAGCGACTTCCACTTCCCAGTTGCCGCCCAACAGGATGTCGGTACCGCGACCGGCCATGTTGGTGGCGATGGTCAACGCGCCCGGACGACCGGCCTGGGCGATGATTTCCGCTTCCTTCTCGTGGAACTTGGCGTTCAGCACCTTGTGCTCGATGCCTTCTTTCACCAGCAGGTTGGACATGTGCTCGGACGTTTCGATGGTGGCCGTACCGACCAGCACCGGACGGCCGGCCGCCATGCTTTCCTTGATGTCGTTGACGATCGCCGCGTATTTCTCTTCGGCGGTCAGGAACACCAGGTCGTTGTAGTCCTTACGGGCCAACGGCTTGTTGGTCGGGATCACGATCACCGGCAGGTTGTAGATCTGGTGGAACTCGAACGCTTCGGTGTCGGCCGTACCGGTCATGCCGGACAGTTTGGTATACAGACGGAAGTAGTTCTGGAACGTGGTCGAGGCCAGGGTCTGGCTTTCGGCCTGGATGTTCAGGTTTTCCTTGGCTTCGATGGCCTGGTGCAGGCCCTCGGACAGACGGCGGCCCGGCATGGTGCGGCCGGTGTGCTCGTCGACCAGCACGACCTGGCCGTCCTGCACGATGTACTCGACGTTGCGGTGGAACAGCTTGTGCGCACGCAGGCCGGCGTAGACGTGGGTCAGCAGGCTCAGGTTGTGCGCCGAGTACAGGCTCTCGCCTTCGGCCAGCAGGCCGATGCTGGTCAGCTGGTCTTCGATGAACTGGTGGCCGGCCTCGTTGAGTTCGACCTGGCGAGTCTTCTCGTCAACGGTGTAGTGGCCTTCCTGGGTGACTTCGCCTTCGACCTCTTCGACGTGCAGCTTGAGTTTCGGGATCAGTTTGTTGATCTCGATGTACAGCTTGGAACTGTCCTCGGCCTGGCCGGAGATGATCAGCGGGGTACGGGCTTCGTCGATGAGGATGGAGTCGACTTCGTCGATCACGGCAAAGTTGAGTTCGCGCTGGAATTTCTCTTCCATGCTGAACGCCATGTTGTCGCGCAGGTAGTCGAACCCGAATTCGTTGTTGGTGCCGTAGGTGATGTCGGCGGCGTAGGCCAGACGCTTTTCCTCAGGCGGCTGGAACGGCGTGACGATACCGACGGTCAGGCCGAGGAACTCGTACAGCGGACGCATCCAGTTGGCGTCGCGGCGGGCCAGGTAGTCGTTCACCGTCACCACATGCACGCCCTTGCCGGACAGCGCGTTGAGGTAGACGCCCAGGGTGCCCACGAGGGTCTTGCCCTCACCGGTGCGCATTTCGGCGATCCGGCCTTCGTGCAGGGTCATGCCGCCGATCAGCTGAACGTCGAAGTGACGCATGCCCATGACGCGCTTGCCGGCTTCGCGGGCGACCGCGAACGCTTCGGGCAGCAGCTTGTCGAGGGTTTCCCCTTTGGCGATGCGGTCCTTGAACTCGGCAGTCTTGGCGCGCAGTTGATCGTCCGAAAGGGCGACCATCTTCTCTTCGAAGGCATTGACGAGTTGCACCGTCTTGAGCATGCGTTTGACTTCACGCTCGTTCTTGCTTCCAAAAAGTTTCTTTAACAAAGGCGCAAACATATCGGCAGGATCTTCCACACTAAAGGGATGGAGGGCGGCCCCGTGAGTCGCCCGTGCAGCCCTCATGGCCGCATGCGAACGAGCATTCTACCCGGAAACGGTGGTGAGGAAAGTGGCGATGTTCCACGATGCTGGCACTGCGCTTTGACGGGGCTCACTTAAAATAGGGGCGTTTTGCTCGACTTCAAGCCGTACGGCACTTAAGTCAGTCGGTGATTTAAGGGGCAAAGCAGAGGCAAAAGCAATGGGGCGAGTGCGTGAGCCGCTTCCTGACAACCTTCCTGTTAACATAGTGCCCCCGTCAATTTCGGTGTTCGATCATGGCATTTCGCCCGCACACAGCCAAGGCACCCGCTGTCCTGCTTCGCGAAGCCAGGCCGCTGAAGGCCATCCTCAACCACGCCCAACGCCTGGGGCACCTGCAGCGCCTGCTCGAAACCCAGTTGCAGCCCGCCGCCCGCGAGCACTGCCATGTGGCCAAGTGGCGTGAAGGGGATTTGTTGCTGATTGTCACCGACGGCCACTGGGCGACCCGCCTGCGCTATCAGCAAAAACGCCTGCAACGGCAATTGCAGATGTTCGACGAGTTCGCCGGGCTGACGCGGATTCTGTTCAAGGTGCAACCACCGACCGTCCAGCGCGGGCCGAGCGAACACAGCGTCGACCTGTCGACGGATGCGGCGGCGACCCTTCAGTCCACCGCCGAGGGGATCAGCGACCCGAACCTGCGGGCGGCGCTGGAGCGGCTGGCGGCACACGCCAAGACCAAAGGCTGACCGCCGACCTGCTGGCGATGGCGGCGCCGGTCAGCGCCGCTTGCTGCCCCCCAGCAAAGAGCCCATCAAGCCGCGCACCAATTGCTTGCCCAACTGGTTCGCCGCCTGTCGCATCGCCGATTTCAGCGCCTGACCCGCCGCCGTGCCGAGGAATTCCCCGGCGCGGTCGGCCAGGCTCGGTTCCTCTGCCGCCGGTTTGCCCGGCGCCGCTTCGGCCTCCGGCGCCAGCCCCTTGCGGCCCATCAGGATCTCGTAGGCAGACTCGCGGTCGATGGGCTTGTCGTAACGCCCCTTGAACGGCGATCCGCCGATCAGCACGGTGCGTTCGGTCTCGGTCAACGGCCCGATCCGCGATTGCGGCGGCGCCACCAGCACGCGCTGCACCGTCTCCGGGGTGCCTTTTTCCTGCAAGGTGCCGACCAGCGCTTCGCCGATGCCAAGCTCGGTCAGCACCGTCAGGGTGTCGAACGCAGGATTGGGCCGGAAGCCGTCCGCCACCGCCCGCAGGGACTTCTGTTCCTTGGCGGTGAAGGCCCGCAGGCCGTGCTGGATGCGCAGGCCCAACTGCGCCAACACATCGTCCGGCAGGTCGCCCGGCGACTGGGTGACGAAATACACCCCCACGCCCTTGGAGCGGATCAGCCGCACCACCTGCTCCAGCCGATCCTGCAAGGCCTTGGGCGTATCGGTGAACAGCAAATGGGCCTCGTCGAAGAACAGCGCCAGCAGCGGCTTGTCGGCGTCGCCGCGCTCGGGCAACTGCTCGAACAGCTCGGCCAGCAGCCACAGCAGGAAGGTCGCGTACACCTTCGGCGCCTCGTGCACCAGGCGGCTGGCGTCGAGCAGATGAATGCGCCCGCGCCCGTCGGCCGCCGGCTGCAGGATGTCTTCGAGCTGCAGCGCCGGCTCGCCGAACAGCGCTTCGGCGCCCTGCTGCTCCAGCGTCGCCAGACGCCGCAGCAGCGCTTGACTCGAGCCGGTGGTGAACAGTGCCGCATCCTCGCCCAACAGTTGCGGGTTGTCCTTGAGGTGGTTGAGCAGCGCCTTCAGGTCTTTCAGGTCCAGCAACAGCAGCCCTTCGCGATCCGCCACCTTGAACGCCGCGTACAACGCCGACTGCTGGCTGTCGGTGAGTTCCAGCAGGCTGCCGATCAGCAGCGGGCCCATTTCGCTCAAGGTGGTGCGCAACGGATGACCGGACTGACCGTGGATGTCCCACAGCGTCACCGGATAGGCCTGAGGGGTGTGGTTCAGCCACGGCATGCCGGCGATGCGCTCGGCGACCTTGCCCTGAGGATTGCCGGCGGCCCCGAGGCCGCACAGGTCACCCTTGACGTCGGCGGCGAACACCGCGACCCCGGCGTCGCTGAACGCTTCGGCCAGGCGCTGCAAGGTGACGGTCTTGCCGGTGCCGGTGGCGCCGGCCACCAGGCCGTGGCGGTTGGCCAGGCGCATGGCCTGGGCGATCGGTTGCCCGGCGAGATCGGCGCCGATTACGAGTTGCAGAGAGTCAGGCATTTTGTCACCTAATGGTTAATCTTTGATTCTGCATGGCCGATACATAAAGGCGAGAGACCCAGCCACAAGCTTGGTCTGACATTTCCCTAAGGAGAGACGGAAATATCAGCTTACTTTCACCCTTGCCCATTCTGCGCGCTTCCATAAAAGCACGTCCTGGACATTAAGACCTTAGCGGAACCCCAAGCCATGAACAAAAACCTGCGCTTCAGCCATAAAATCCTGCTTGCCGCCGCCCTCATCGTCATCGCCGCCTTCGCCTCGTTCACGCTGTACAACGACTGGCTGCAACGCAACGCGATCCGCGAGGACCTGAACAACTACCTCAACGAGATGGGCGAGGTCACCGCCGGCAACATCCAGACCTGGCTCAACGGCCGCATCCTGCTGATCGAGAACGCCGCCCAGAACATCGCCATCAACCCGGAACCTTCGACGGTCGCCGGTCTGCTGGAACAGAAAGCCCTGACGTCGACGTTCATGGCTTCCTACCTGGGCGATGCCACCGGCCACTTCACCATCCGCCCGGACGCCAAGATGCCGGACGGCTTCGACCCCCGCGTCCGCCCCTGGTACAAGGGCGCCGAGGGCAGCAGCACCTCGACCCTGACCGAACCCTACATCGACGCGGCCACCGGCCAGTTGATCATTTCCATCGCCACGGCCTCGAAAAAGGCCGGTCAGAGCGTGGGCGTGGTCGGCGGCGACCTGAGCCTGCAAACCCTGATCGACACCCTCGCCGCCCGTGACTTCGACGGCATGGGCTATGTGTTCCTGGTCAGCGCCGACGGCAAGATCCTGGTGCACCCGGACAAGGCCCTGGTGATGAAATCGCTCAAGGAAGCCTACCCGCAGGACACCCCGCGCATCAGCAGCGACTTCAGCGAAGTCACCGTCGACGGCAAGACCCGCATCGTCACCTTCACCCCGATCAAGGGCCTGCCGTCGGTGAACTGGTACATCGGCCTGTCGGTGGACAAGGACAAGGCGTTCTCGATGCTCAGCCAGTTCCGCACCTCGGCCGTGATCGCGACCGTGATCGCGGTGGCAATCATCATCGCCCTGCTCGGCATGCTGATCCGCATCCTGATCCAGCCGCTGCACGTCATGACCCGCGCCATGGAAGACATCGCCGACGGCGAAGGCGACCTGACCAAGCGCCTGACCATCCAGAACCAGGACGAGTTCGGCGTGCTCGGCACCGCGTTCAACCGTTTCGTGGAGCGCATCCACGGTTCGATCCGCGAAGTGTCCTCGGCCACCGGCCAAGTCAACGAAGTCGCCCTGCGGGTGGTCGCAGCGTCCAACTCGTCGATGTACAACTCCGACCAGCAGGCCTCGCGCACCAACAGCGTGGCCGCCGCGATCAACCAGCTCGGCGCCGCCGCCCAGGAAATCGCCCGCAACGCCGCGCAAGCCTCGACCCAGGCCAGCGACGCGCGCAACCTGGCCGAAGACGGTCAGCAGGTGGTGGACCGCAGCATCAAGGCGATGAACCAATTGTCGAGCATGCTCAGCGCGTCGAGCACCAATATCGAATCGCTCAACAGCAAGACCGTGAACATCGGCCAGATCCTGGAAGTGATCACCAGCATTTCCCAGCAGACCAACCTGCTGGCGCTCAACGCCGCCATCGAAGCGGCCCGTGCCGGCGAGGCGGGCCGCGGCTTCGCCGTGGTGGCCGACGAAGTGCGCAACCTGGCGCACCGCACCCAGGAGTCGGCGCAACAGGTGCAGACCATGATCGAGGAGCTGCAGGTCGGCGCCCGGGAATCCGTCAGCACCATGAGCGACAGCCAGCGCCACAGTCAGGACAGCGTGGAGATCGCCAACCAGGCCGGCGAACGCCTGAGCAGCGTGACCCAGCGCATCGGCGAGATCGACGGCATGAACCAGTCGGTGGCCACCGCCACCGAAGAGCAGACCGCCGTGGTGGAGTCGATCAACGTCGACATCACCGAGATCAACACGTTGAACCAGGAAGGCGTGGAAAACCTGCAGGCCACTCTGCGCGCCTGCTCGGACCTGGAGCAGCAGGCGGCGCGGCTCAAGCATCTGGTGGGCACCTTCCGGATCTGAGGCGCCTTCACCGGCCTGCTCGCGATCGCAGCGGGATTGCCGGCCCCGATGGGGGCTGGTTTGCCGTCATCGCCAGCAGGCTGGCTCCCACCGGTTTTTGCGGCGGACACAGAATCCGCAAACGCCGCAAAAACCTGTGGGAGCTGGCTTGCCAGCGATGAGGCCGCAACAACCGACATCTTTGGCGACTGATCCAACGCTCCCACTAAAACGGTGGGAGCCAGCCTGCTGGCGATGGCGTCAGCCCAAACACCGCCAGTCAGGTGATGGTGCAACGCAAACCACTGCGGCGCTAACGCTCCACCGACTCCCCCTCAGGCTCGTCGTTCTCCTCCTGATCCTTGAGCCGCTCCCACAGCTCAGCCGCGCCGGGAAACTCCGTCCCGTCCTCCGGGCCCATGTCATCCGGGTCGTAGCGGGCCAGACACCCCTCCCCCAACGTCGCAGGCGCTTTTGAAGTGGCTTTGTCCAGTGGATCGCTCATGGCATCTCCTCGGGGTTCGAACGGATTCTGCGGATAAAAAAAGGGCCTGGACGATTGAACGCCCAAGCCCTTGCTTTTTCAACCGACGCCTTTGGGGCCGGTCAGAACACCACGGTCTTGTTGCCGTGCACCAGCACGCGGTCTTCCAGGTGATAGCGCAGGCCGCGGGCCAGCACCATCTTCTCGACGTCACGGCCGAAACGCACCATGTCCTCGATGCTGTCGCTGTGGCTGACGCGCACCACGTCCTGCTCGATGATCGGGCCGGCGTCCAGCTCTTCGGTCACGTAGTGGCAGGTTGCGCCGATCAGCTTCACGCCACGCAGCGAAGCCTGGTGGTACGGCTTGGCGCCGACGAACGACGGCAGGAAGCTGTGGTGGATGTTGATGACCTTCTGCGCGTACTCGCTGCACAGTTCCGGCGGCAGGATCTGCATGTAGCGCGCCAGCACCACGACGTCGGCTTCGTGCTGGCGAACCAGGCGCGAGACTTCGGCGAAGGCCGGCTGCTTGTCCTGCGGGTTCACCGGCACGTGGTAGTAAGGGATGCCGTGCCACTCGACCATGCTGCGCAGGTCGTCGTGGTTGGAGATCACGCAGGCGATCTCGCAGTCCAGCTCATCGCTGTGCCAGCGGTGCAGCAGGTCGGCCAGGCAGTGGGACTCGCGGCTGGCCATCAGCACTACGCGCTTTTTCTGCTCGGTGTCGGTGATGCGCCAGTCCATCGAGAACTCTTCGGCGATCGGCGCGAACTTCTCGCGCAGGGTTTCGATGCCGAACGGCAGGGAGTCGGCACGGATTTCGTGACGCATGAAGAACCAGCCGACCTGATTGTCCGAGTGGTGGCTCGCTTCGGTGATCCAGCCGTTGTGGGACGCCAGAAAGTTACTGACTTTGGCAACGATGCCAACGCGGTCCGGGCAGGAAATCACCAACCGAAAGGTGCGCATGAGGGGGAAACTCCAGAACTTCGCAAAGGCGGCCATTCTAGCGACTGTGCGCAAAAACTGCAGTATTGATGACCGCCCGGTCCGTTTCCGGGGCGGACGGGACGCTCGCCACCGCCTGCCGTCAGGGGCGCAGGCGCAAAAGCCATGGGCGAACGGACGACCGTGAATATCGCTGAAGACTGCATCACATTATTTAACCGAATATTCAATTCAGGCCTTTTCATCGAAACTAATTCAAATAAATGACCCGGTTAAATGTTTACTTGATGAAACAGCCTGACTATTATTGCGGCACTGTCCCTGCCACCCAGCACTCCTACATAAGGTAGTAACCATGTCCTTGATCAACGAATACCGCGCCACCGAAGAAGCCATCAAAGAGCTGCAAGCCCGTCTGCAGAACCTGTCGCAAGACGACAAACTGCAAAAAGAACTGGAATTCGAAGGCAAACTGCGCGCCCTGATGGGCGAGTACTCCAAGTCCCTGCGCGACATCATCGCGCTGCTGGATCCAGAGTCCAAAACCAAGGCCCCACGCGGCGGCGCAGTCAAAACTACCGGCACCAAGCGTGCACGCAAAGTTAAACAATACAAGAACCCGCACAACGGTGAAGTCATCGAAACCAAAGGCGGCAACCACAAGACTCTGAAAGAGTGGAAAGCCAAGTGGGGCGGTGACGTGGTCGAGAGCTGGTCCACCCTGCTGGGCTAAGCTGCAACCCTCGTCGCAGACACGTCCGCGACACACGAAGAAACGCCAGCATCCGCTGGCGTTTTTTTATGCCTTCAATTTTATGGGGACTTGTCCGGATTCACAGGTTCAAACGTTTGCGCAACACCTGGACATAATCCTGCCATTGCGCGAGCACCGCACTTTGCTCAGGCGTCGCACTAAGCGCCCATTGCTCCATGGCTTCGGCAAATGATGTCAGGGTATTGGGAGCCCCCCACTCGCTGTCCGACAACCGCTGCCGGCAGAAATCCGTCCAGCGTTGTTGTTCTTCGGAATTCAACGTCTGCGCAAAGTTGCGCGCTCGATATCGAAACAACAACTCCGGCAGACGTTCATCATCGAAAGGCCATTGTTCCTGCGCCAATTGCGCAGGATCCGCCGCCCTCACTTGTTCACACAGACGCCGATCCCGGTCGCCGATAAATCCGTCGTACAACTGTTGTTCCGGATCTTCGCTCGGGGTGAATTCCTCACTGGCGTAAATGGCCGGGATCTTATCTTTCCAAACTTGCTGTGCGTCACTTAGCCGCAAGGCACGGGCCTGATACAACGCCATGTCCAGGCCAAGCCGTTGTTGATCCTGGGCACGCAATACCGACATCGGCGCCACCACCGGACAGCGGTTGATGTGGATCTGCTTGAGCGGCACCGGCAGTTCGCCTTCGGCCAGGTCTTCGCGCCGGGTGTACAGGCGCCGGCGCAGGGTGTCGGCATCCAGATCCAGCAACCCCTGCGGATCGAGGTGCAGGTCGCAGACGATCAGCGCGTTGCGGTTGCGCGGATGCCAGGCCAACGGCAACACCACGCCCACATAATGCCGCGCCGCCGAAAAGCGGCCGGAAATGTGCACCATCGGCTGCATCAGGCGGATCTGATCCATGACCTTCTGTTTGCTGCGCAGTTGAAACAGCCAGTCATACAGTTTCGGCTGCTTCTCGCGGATCAGCCGCGCCAGGGCGATGGTGGCGCGCACGTCCGACAGCGCTTCGTGGGCATGACCGTGATCGATGCCATTGGCGGCGGTCAGGCGTTCGAGCTTGAGCGTCACCCGCCCTTCGTCGTCGGTGGGCCATTCCAGGCCGTCAGGACGCAAGGCATAGGCGGCGCGCACCACGTCGATCAGGTCCCAGCGGCTGTTGCCGCCCTGCCATTCCCGGGCATAGGGATCGAAGAAGTTGCGGTACAGGCTGTAACGGGTCATTTCATCGTCGAAGCGCAAAGTGTTGTAGCCCGCGCCGCAGGTGCCGGGCGCCGCCAGTTGCGCATGCACCCGGGTCATGAAGTCGGCTTCGCTCAGGCCGTCGCTGGCCAGGCGGCCGGGCGTGATGCCGGTGATCGCGCACGCCGCCGGATGCGGCAGGATGTCGTCGCTGGGCCGGCAATAGAGATTGACCGGCTCGCCGATCTCGTTGAGCGCGTGGTCGGTGCGGATGCCGGCCACCTGCAGCGGGCGGTCGCTGCGCGGGTTGATGCCGGTGGTCTCGTAGTCGTACCAGAAGATGGAAGTCACGGGGTGTTCCTGAACTGAAGATCGGCGAAGTCTAGGCGCTCGACCGCCGTCACGACCAGCGCGGCATCATTCAGGCACATTTCGCGGCGCGGTGTGCAATACATAGTTATGTCGTTTTCCCCCAAGAGGCTGCTAGCATCGGACGCACTCGTATCCCCATCCGGCGACATCTCAGGTAGCCCATGTTCGAGCCTTCAGCACCGCCAAGGAAAGCACCGCTGGTTACGCCGCAGGACACCCGGCATCAGGTCGAGACGCCGGAAGGCATCGACCTGCCTTTGCGCCCGGCAGGGCTGCCGGTGCGCGCGGTGGCATTCGCCATCGACCTGGCCCTGCGGGGAGCGGCGCTCGGCGTCCTGTTCATGGCGCTGGCGGCATTGGGCAGGCTCGGCATGGGCCTGGGCTCGCTCCTGCTGTTCGGGGTGAGCTGGTGGTACATGGTGCTGTTCGAGGTGCTGCGCCAGGGCCGGTCGCCGGGCAAGCAGTGGATGGGCCTGCGGGTGGTGCACGACGACGGCACGCCGGTCGGCTGGTCGGCCTCGCTGCTGCGCAACCTGCTGCGCGTCGTCGACCTGATGCCGTTCGGCTACTTCCTCGGCGCCCTCAGTTGCCTGCAGCACCCGACCTTCAAACGCCTGGGCGACATCGCCGCCGGCACGCTGGTGGTCTACGGCGAAACCCCGCCCCGACCTCCGTCATTGCCTGAGGCTGTTCCCCGCCGTTGTCCGGCGCCCCTCACCTTGAGCGAGCAACGCGCCCTGCTCGGTTTCGCCGAACGCCAAAGCGAGCTGTCGCCGGCACGGGTCAACGAACTCGCCGCCCTGCTCGCCCAGCCGCTGCACATCAGCGCACCGAAGGCGGTCGGCGAGCTCAACGGCATCGCCCGCGGCCTGCTGGGCCCGACATGAAGCAGAACCTCTTCGAAAACCGCCACAAGGCCGAATGGGAGCGTTTCGCGCTGACGCTCGAACGCCTGGAGCGAGGCAAGGACACGTCGCAGGTGGCCGGTTTCCCCAAGGCCTACCGCCGGCTCTGCCAGCACCTGGCCCTGGCGCAGGAGCGGGGCTACAGCAGTTTCCTGATCGACTCGCTGCAGCAGCAGGCGCTGCGCGGTCATCAGCAATTGTACCGTCAGCGCAGCCGGGCCGGCGCCGGTCTGGCGGGGTTCGTCCTTGCCGGGTTTCCCCGCACGGTGCGCGATGAATGGCGGTTCGTGCTGACCGCCGCCCTGCTGTTCTTCGCCAGCCTGATCGGCTTCGGTGTGCTGGTGCGGCTGTTCCCTGACCTGGCGTACGCCCTGATTCCCGCCGACCAGGTGCGCGAAGTGCAAAGCATGTACGACCCGGCCGCCGGTCATCTCGGGCGGCCGACCGAACGGGCGGCCAGCGAAGACTGGGTGATGTTCGGCTATTACGTCATGCACAACATCGGCATCGCCTTCCAGACCTTCGCCAGCGGGCTGCTGCTCGGGCTGGGCAGCGTTTTCTACCTGGTCTACAACGGCCTGTTCATCGGTGCGGTGGCCGGGCACCTGAGCGCCATCGGTTTCGGCCAGCCGTTCTGGTCGTTCGTGATCGGCCACGGCGCCTTCGAGCTCACGGCCATCGCCTTGTCCGGGGCGGCGGGGCTGAAGCTGGGCTGGGCCTTGGTCGCCCCCGGGCGCCTGACCCGCGGCGAAGCGCTCAGGCACGCGGCGCGCCAAAGCGTGTCGCTGGTGTGCGGGGTCATGCTGTTCCTGCTCATCGCGGCCCTCATCGAGGCCTACTGGTCCTCGCGCGCCACCGTGGCGCCGCTGACCAAGTACGGGGTCGGCGCAGGGCTTTGGGCCTTGGTGGCCGCCTATCTGCTGTTTGCCGGAAAGGCCCGCCATGCGCCTGAGTGACGCCACCGTGGCGATCCGTCCGCGCTCGACCTGGGAAGCCATGGATCTGGGCGTGCTGATGAGCCAGCGGCACCGGCGCCTGCTGATGACCAGTTGGGCCCTCGTCACCTTGCCGTTGTTCGCCCTGCTGAGCCTGTCGCTGTGGCGTTCGCCGTCGCTGGCCCTGTTCATCTTCTGGTGGCTGAAGCCGGCCTACGAACGCTTGCCGCTGTATATCCTCTCCAGGGCCCTGTTCGGTGAAACGCCGACCCTGAGACAGACGCTGCGGGAATGGCCGCGCCTGCTCAAGCCGCAGTTGCTCGCCAGCCTGACCTGGCGCCGCCTGAGCCTGAGCCGCAGCTTCCTGCTGCCGGTGGTGCAGCTCGAAGGCCTGTCCGGCAGCGCGCGCCAGCAGCGTCTGCGGGTGCTGCTGCAACGCAATGCCGGGGCGGCGCAGTGGCTGACGATCATCGGCGTCCATCTCGAAACGGCGCTGTGGATCGGTCTGATGGTGCTGTTCTACCTGCTGCTGCCGCAACAAATAGAAACCGATTGGGACTGGCAGAGCCTGATCCTGGCCGCCGATCAGGACTGGCTTTGGCTGGAACACCTGACCAACGCCTTCTACGCCTTGGTGCTGGTGGTATGGGAGCCGGTCTACGTGGCCTGCGGCTTCAGCCTTTACCTGAACCGGCGCACCGTGCTGGAGGCCTGGGACATCGAACTGGTGTTCCGCCGCCTGCGCCAGCGCCTGAGCGGCGTCGCGCCGGTCCTGCTGCTGGCGTTCGCCTTGCTGTGGTCCGCCCCGCCGACCGCCTGGGCGGCGGAACCGGCCGACGCCCCGCAGGCGCCGCGCCTGCTGCACCAACCCCTCACCAGCCAGGCCTCCCGCGACGACATCAAGGCATTGCTGGAGCAACCGCCGTTCAAGAACCCGGAAACCGTCACCCGCTACCGCTTCGGCGACGATCCCGAACAGTCAGAGAAAACCCACGAAGGCGGCGTGCCGCAATGGCTGGAAACGCTGTTCGACTGGCTCGACAGCCGGCATTTCGACGGCCTTGCGCAATTGATCGAAGTGCTGTTGTGGGGCGCCTTGTCGGCCGCGCTCGGCTGGCTGATCTGGCGCTACCGCGATTGGCTGCAGGCATTCGCCGGCCGTCGTCCGAAGAGGCCGTCACGCCCGCACCGCCCCGCGCCGCAGCAGGCCTTCGGCCTCGACCTGAACCGGGAAACGCTGCCCGACGACATCGCCGCCAGCGCCGAACAGCTCTGGGCCAGCCAACCCCGGGCGGCGTTGGGCCTGCTCTACCGGGCGCTGCTCAGCCATCTGCTGCACGACTTCGGCCTGACGCTCAAACCCGCCGACACCGAATATCAGGTGCTGGCGCAGATCGAGCGGTTGCAGCGCCCGGAACTGCTTGCGTTCAGCCGCAGCCTGACCGGGCACTGGCAGAACATGGCCTACGGGCACCGGTTGCCCGCCGCGCACCTGCAACAGGAACTGTGCGACGGCTGGCGCACCCTGTTCGGCCCGGGAGCGGCGCATTGAGCCGGCTCGCGGTCAGGCTGGCCGCTGCCTTGGCCGTCGCCCTGCTGGGCGCGCTGTGCCTCTTGCTGTACCTCAAGGCCGAACCCTACCAGAGCGTGATCGACCACGGCCCCTCTCCCGCCGCGCAGGCCAATCCTTACCTGGCGGCGGAGCTGTTCCTGCGCGGGCGCGGCCTGTCCGTCACCCATGCCGAAAGCCTGGATGCGTTGCCCGGCATCGACCCGCGCCGGCACACACTGCTGCTGTTCGGCGACCGTTCGAACATGACGCCGCGCCAGGTCGAGCAAACGCTCAACTGGGCCCGTGCCGGCGGACGGCTGGTGTTCGTCGCCGAATCGCTGTGGGACGAACGCAGCGGCCAAAGCAACGACCTGTTGCTCGACCGTGTGCAGCTTCACCAGTCGCTGAGCAAGGATCTCAAGGAGCCTGCGCCGGACGCGGCGGACGATCCCTACCCCAATTTGACCAAGCTGTACCTGGAAGACGAAGACGCCCCGGCCTACGTCGGCTTCGACACCGACTTTCACCTTGAAGACCCGAAGAACCTGGCCCAGGCCTGGGCCAACAGCGGCAGGGCCACCCACATGATGCAACTGCCCTACGGCGTCGGCACGATCACCGTGGTCACCGATGCCGAGCTCTGGAAGACCCCGGACATCGCCCGGCACGACAACGCCTGGCTGCTCTGGTACCTGAGCGCCGACACCTCGGTGACCCTGCTGTTCAACACGGCCCGCGACGGCCTGCCGACCCTGCTCTGGCGCCACTTTCCGCAAGCCATCGTGTCCCTGACGGCCCTGATCCTCTTGTGGCTGTGGCACGCCGGCGTCCGTCACGGGCCGGTCGTTGCGCCCGCCCCCGGCGGACGCCGGCAATTGCAGGAGCATCTGCGCGCCAGCGCCGGTTTCATCCTGCGCCACAACGGGCAGCGGACATTGCTGCAAGCCCTGCAGCAGGATGTGCTGCGCCGGGCCCGGCGGCGCCATCCGGGCTTCGATCAATTGAACGTGGCCGAGCAATGGCTGGCGCTGTCGCGCCTGACCCGGCAGCCGACCCGCGCCATCAGCCAGGCCCTGAGCCCGGTGCGCAAGCAGCGCCTGTCCGGCGCCGAATTCAGCCGGCAGGTCGCCCACCTGCAATCCTTGAGGAACGCCCTATGAACGAACAGACCGAGCCCGGCGCCGCCAGCCATGCCGCCCAGCAACGCCAGCGGGCCACCCAGTTGGCCCAGGCGGTGCGCAACGAACTGCAGAAGGCCCTGATCGGCCAGGACAGCGTGATCGACGACGTGCTTACCGCCCTGATCGCCGGCGGCCACGTCTTGCTCGAAGGCGTGCCGGGGCTCGGCAAGACCCTGCTGGTCCGGGCCCTGGCCAAGACGTTCGGCGGCGAGTTCGCGCGCATCCAGTTCACCCCGGACCTGATGCCCAGCGACGTCACCGGTCACGCGGTGTACGACCTGCAGACCGAACAGTTCAAGCTGCGCAAGGGGCCGCTGTTCACTCACCTGCTGCTGGCCGACGAGATCAACCGTGCGCCGGCCAAGACCCAGGCCGCCCTGCTGGAGGCCATGCAGGAGCGCCAGGTCACCCTCGAAGGGCGGGCCCTGCCCATCGCGCAACCGTTCATGGTGCTGGCCACCCAGAACCCGATCGAGCAGGAAGGCACCTACCCGCTGCCCGAAGCCGAACTCGACCGGTTCATGCTCAAGGTGCGCATGGACTACCCGGACGCCGACCAGGAACTGGACATGGTGCGACAGGTCACCCGCTCCAGCCGTGCCGACATGCTCGACGTGCAGCCGCTGCGCACGGTGCTGCAGGCCAAGGACGTCCAGGCCCTGCAACGCATCGCCAGCGACCTGCCGCTGGACGACCAGGTGCTCGACTATGCCGTGCGCCTGGCCCGCAGCACCCGCAGCTGGCCGGGCCTGAGCCTCGGCGCCGGCCCCCGGGCCTCCATTGCGCTGGTGCGCTGCGCCCGGGCCCGTGCCGTCCTGCGCGGCGCCGAGTTCGTGATCCCGGATGACATCAAGGGCTGTGCGCTGGCGGTGCTGCGCCATCGGGTGCGCATCACCCCGGAGCTGGACATCGAAGGACTGCAAGTGGATCAGGTGCTCCAGCAACTGCTCGACCAAGTGCCGGCGCCGCGCCAATGACGCCGCCCCTCACCACAAGGGGGAGGCACCCGTGAAACCGTCGAAACGGCTGCTGGTCTGGCTGTCGGCCCTGCTGGCCCTGGGTGTCCTGCTGGGCAGCCTGAGCGCGTTGGACATCGACACGCCACCCAGCCTGCAGGCGGTCAACTGGGGCATGCTCCTGGCGTTGCTGGCCTTGGCGATCCTGGATGCCGTGCGCCTCAGTCGCCTGCCCTTGCCCCGGGTGCAGCGGCAAGTGCCGGGCAGCCTGGCGCTCGGCCGCTGGGGCGAGGTGAGCCTTACGGTCGGTCACGACTTTGCCGAACCGTTGCGCATCCGACTGTTCGACCATGTGCCGGACGGCCTTGACTTCGAGCACCTGCCGCTGACGGTCGAACTGCAGCCGGGCCAAGCCAGCCAGGTCGGTTATCGCGTGCGGCCGCTCAAGCGCGGCCACTTCCGCTTCGAGCATTGCGAGGTCAACCTGCCGAGCCCCTTGGGCCTGTGGTCAGGCAAACGCCTGTTGTCCGTGATGGACAACACCCGGGTCTACCCCGACTTCGCCCGACTCTACGGCGGGCAACTGCTGGCGGTGGACAACTGGCTCAGCCAGCTCGGCGTGCGTCAGCGGCAACGGCGCGGGCAAGGCCTGGAATTCCACCAGTTGCGCGAATTCCGCGAAGGCGACAGCCTGCGCCAGATCGACTGGAAAGCCACCGCCCGCCAGCGCACGCCGATCGCCCGCGAGTACCAGGATGAGCGTGACCAGCAGATCATGCTCCTGCTCGACTGCGGGCGGCGCATGCGCAGCCAGGATGATGAGCTGTCACATTTCGACCATGCGTTGAATGCGTGCCTGCTGCTCAGCTATGTGGCGTTGCGCCAGGGGGATGCGGTGGGGTTGTGCACGTTTGCAGGCGATCAGGAACACTACCTCGCGCCGATCAAGGGGCCCGGACAACTCAATGTGTTGCTCAACGCCGCCTATGACCTTGAAAGCGGTCAGCGCTCGGCGGATTACCAGAGCGCTGCCCGGAAACTGCTGACACGGCAGAAGCGTCGGGCCCTGGTGGTGCTGGTGACCAACCTGCGCGATGAGGATGACGATGATCTGCTCGTGGCGGTCAAACATTTGAGCCAACAACATCAGGTGCTGGTGGCCAGCTTGCGCGAGGCAACGCTTGATCGGATACGCAGCTCGCCGGTGCAGACCCTGGATGAAGCGTTGGCCTACTGCGGCACGGTGGACTTTCTCAATGCACGGGCAGAATGTCATGAGCGGTTGGGGGCTCATGGGGTGGCGATGCTGAACCTACGGCCTGAGGAGCTGGGAACCGATCTGGTGACCCGCTACTTGAAGTACAAGCGCGCCGGGTCGTTTTGACCCGGCTCAACGACAGGGCTGAGTAACGTTACAACGGAAGGGCGAGATCGGAGCCTCCCCGAACACGTGCGACTAACGTTCCCCGGTTATGCAGAACGAACTTCACCTCAGCACGTCCTGATGAATCGGCAATCGTGGAAACCACTCTGGCCTTCGGAAAACTCCAGAAGACTTCCTCTCCCTCTACGGGCAGACCTGCGGGATTTCGGACGAGGACATAGCAATGCGCTTGCGCACCGATCAGGCTCTGTCCGTGCAGTTTTCCGATGGTGTAGATCTGAGGCAACGTAGCCGATTCGACAATGTTGAAATCCAGCGAATGAGGCTTGGTCACGTCAATCGTTGCCTGCAAAGAATACTTGCCGAGCGCTGGAGGGACGAACTCGATCAGTGATCGTCCGTCCGGGTTCGTGAAGGTGGACGGCAGCGTCACTCCCGGGAAGCTCCATTCCACGTTGACGCCGCCGATGGGTAGCCCGTCCAGGGCGGAAGCCACCGTCACTTGCGCCAGCGCCTTCCTGCCCAACCCGACATTCTGATCCGGACTGGTCAACGACGTGATCGTCGGCACCTTTCTGTCGAACAGAATATGCGTGTAGTCCCAGCCTCCCAGTCCACCCTTCACGGTAGCGCCCAATACACCTTGTTCGGGATACGTAAAGGCCAGTTGCGCAATGCCTTCAGCATCGGTCAGCGACGTTGAAACAAAGTGCCCCGAGAAGTCCCACCAAACCTCGACCCCAGCCAGCGGCAACCCCGTAAACGCCGAAAGCACCACGGCTCGGGCAAGGACTCCGGATCTGTCGGGTAGCGGTTGCGGGCCGTCCGGCTCATACAGCTCACTGATTTCACGGGGCTCATTGAGCGTGAACGCCAGCTCGACAGACACTGAAAACGGCTCGCTGCCCACCGTTGCCACCAACACGGATGTGCCTGTCGTATGCGGCCTGAAACGAACCTTGGCCACTCCGTAGAAATCAGTCTGACTGGTCACGCCCTCCAGGTCCGGATGTTCCCAGGCAACCGTCGCCCCGACCATCGGCTTGCCCGTGGTAGACGCAATCACCCTCACCTGCTCGACCAGTTCCTCTCCCCAGTCGAGCACCTGACGGGTACGGCCCGTCCCCTCGATCTCCATGACCTGCGCGCCCTCCCCCAACGACATCGCATTGGCCGGCGACAGGCTCGCCAAGCGCTCGGCCCCAAGGCGCAAGGCGAAGCCACCGTCCTTGAGGTCGCCGCACCTGAGCAGGTAATGCAGGCCGATGCCGGAGAACAGGCGCGGCGCCCCGAGCCCCGGTGCCTGGAACTGCAGGCCCAGTTCGGCGGGACCGGTGCCCGTCAGGCCCAGGGTCAGGCTGCGCTCCAGCAACGGGCTGCCCGCCTCGGCCAGCACTTCGATCCGGTGCTCGCCCTTGCGCCGCGGGAAGAACGTCTGCTCGCCCCAACGGCTGGCAGGCTGGCCATCGAAGCGAACCTGCACGCTGCGCCAAGGATCGTCCGCCAATGCCGTCACCGGGAACGGACGCCGCTCCTGAAAACCGTCGAAACGGCTCAGCACCTGCGCCTCGACCGTGTGCTCGCCGGCCAGGACCGGCGCGAACCCGAACCCGCTCCAGCCGGTCTCGTCGCAGGTCCGGCTGGCCACCTCACCCTGAGCGCTCCAGTCCACGGGGGCCTGCGCCACAGGCTGGCCGGTGAACACCGATTCGACCTGCACCCAGAGCCAGGCCCGATCCTGGCCGACCACCGGATCGACGGCCGTATCACGACGGTTTGCGATACGCAGCCGGTTGTGCCCCAGATGCATCGCGTCCGCCTGCAATGCCACGCCCAACGCCGGCAGCGCCAGGGCCAGGGAAAAGTCCCCGGCCGTCGGGCTCGACGTGAAGTCCAGCGTCCAGGCCACACCGCCGTCCTCGATCGGCTGCGCACGGTCCGGGGGCGGCTCGACCCCGGCCTGCAAGTCGTCGGCGGGGGTTCCCAGCCACACCAGCCGGCCCTGCAGGCCCACCAGCGGGCTCAGGGGATTGGGCAAATACCTGACGGCATGCCGGGCCCCCAGGCACGGATAGAAAGGTTGCCCCGCCGGCGGTTGCGTCACCTGATCGAGCATCACCGTCAGTTCGTCCGCCAGGTCCGCCGCGATCAGTCGCCCGATCAGTTCCCTGGGCGACGCGGCGATGCCGGTGGACAGTTGCAGGGCAAACAATGCGCTGAAGCTCTGCGGCGCCGAGGAACTGAACGTCCATTCGAGCCCCGCGGCGGTCAGGATCCTGCCGCTGCCGAGCCCGCTGACGCTCAGCCCGATGCCAGGATCGCCCGCGCGCCAGTCCAGCGTGACGGATTGCCCGATGAACGGACTGCCCGCCACCGGCAGGATCTTCAGCACATGCTCACCGCCGCGCCGGCACAGCAACCCCGTGCCGACCAGATCCACGTCGCGCTCATCGAACAGGATCCTGATCCGGTCTTTCCACGGGCTGGTCGCCAGTGCCTTCACGGCAAACGGCCGCTCCACGGCAACGGCTTCGGCGTGGGCCCTGACCCGGGCCGTCACCACCAGGTCGCCGGCCCCCGCCGGACGGTACAGCACGCTCGCCCAGCCTCCCGCCCCCGAGCGGGTCGAAACCGTGCCTTCGGGCGTCACCCAATCCACCTGCGCATTGCTCACCGGGTCACCGTCGCCGCTGGCGACCACGTGAATCACCTGGACCCGCAGCAGCACGCTTTCGCCCTCGTCCACCACCGGAAACCGGTCGGCTTCGCGCACCTCGCCGATCCGCACCACATTGCGCGCCAGCGACATGGGTTTGGCCGGTGAAGGGTGCAGCAGCTTCGAGCAGGCCAGTGTCAGGCTGAACTGCCCGTCCAGCCGGTCTTCGCTCGACAGCGTCCAGTCGATGTGTGTGCTTTCGACGGGCTGCGGCTGTCCGAGCGCCGGGCTGACGCCCACACCCAGCTGTTCGTGCGAATCTCCGCTCCAATGCAATGAAACCTCTGTCCCGAGCATCGGGCTCCCCGCAGGCAACCGCACCCTGAGCGGATAATCCGTACCTCGGTTGGGATAGCCGGTGCTCTGCGCCCAGGGCAGCGCCGCGTCTTCGACCACTACCAATGCATCGCTCCACGGATCCGTCGCCAGCACCCGCACCTCAAACAGGGCGCTGATCGCACCGCTGGCGTAGTAGGGGCTGTCCACCGAGGCCGCTACGGTGAAATCCCCCGCGGCGGTGGGCAGGTAATCGAACCAGGCCCAGCCCTGCGGATCCGAGTCCGCGGCCGCAAGCGTCTGCCCCGCCACCCGCCAGGTCACCGTCCGCCCGCTCAATGGCTGGCCGGTGTAGTGCGACGCCACCTGCACACCCAGCCGGACGCTCTGCTTGAGCGCCAGCACCGGGAAATGGGCCGCCTCCAGCTTGCCGAGGAACACCAGGCGGTGATGCCCCAGCGACACCGTGAGCGGATAGGGATCGGCGGTGTACTGGTTGACCAGGTTGACGGTGAACAACTCGACCCCGTCTTCGCCGATCACCGGGCAATCGAGGATCCAGGGCAGGTCCAGCGGTTGGTCCTCACCCCAGACGGGCCAGGCCACGACCGCTTGCTGCGGATTGTCGTCGCTGGTCAGCGCCGCCCGGGTGGTGTGCCAGGCACTGTCCGGCGCCACGTTGAAGCCCAATCGGTGGGCCAGGCCCGCCGTGGCGCCCTTGCACAGATAGACTGTTTGCAGAGGCGCCAGCGGTTGTTCATCGAGGATCAGCGAAACCATCGTCGCCGGCTCCAGGTGCACCTCAAGCCGGATACGGGTGATGCAGATTTTCGACAGGTAGTCGCCGGGCGCGTTGGCCGGACTCTGCACCTCGACCACCAGCGTGTCCTGGCCGCTGAACGGCAGCGCCAGTTCCTCGCGGTACTCGCGCGGCCGGAACTCCAGCGGCTGTCCGGCGGCCAGGCGCGCCCGATCCGCCTCGATGTCGCGCGACGCACCCGGCAACAGCGCAATCTCCAGTCGCTCAGGACGCCCCTGAATGCCGACCCGCAGCCACCCGGCTTCGGCGTGCCGCGTCTCGCACAGAAAGCTCAAGACATAGCGTGCGCCGGGGGAAGGCGTCTTGGGCACCGACAGGGTCTGGCTCACCGACGACTGGTTGCCGGCCGCCAGGAGACGGATCACGTCTTCCTGATACGCCTCCGCTTCAATCGCCAGCCAGTCCGGGTTGAGCGACCCTTTGCGCCAATGGGTGAACGCTTCGGTGAACGCCCCGTTGAGCACCAGGCTCTGGTTCGCCTGAACGCCTGACTCATTCATGGCCGCGTGCCTCTTCGGCAGTGATGTTGCCGGTGGCGCCTTCGAGCTGGGTCACCATGTCCTGCACGGTACGCAGGAACGTCGGTTCCCCTGCCCTGGCGGTGTAGCGGATGCGCACGATGATGTCGGTCAGCGAACCGAGCATGGACACCTGCGGTTCCTTTTTCGGCCACGGGAACGTCAGGCGCCAGGCGGACACCGCACCCGTGCACTCGAAGGGGTTGAGCAAGCCCTCGTCCGCCTTGGTTCCGTGCATGCCGTTGGCCGCGATGCCCAGCGACAGGGCGATCTGCTGGCCGCTGCGCAGGTTGACCTGCACATCGGCGGGCGCGACGCCTTGCTGGGGATTGTGCAGATACTTCACCGACTGGACGTTGGCCTTGGTCGCGGTCATGCTGCCGACCTGCAGCAACGTGGCACGGACGTCTTCGTAAGGCCCGGCCAGCACCGGCAGATCCACCTCAAGCGAACCGATCTGCCGGCAGTAATGCCCCGGGTGGTCGCGGTCGAACAGCAATTGGGTGAGTCGGAACTCCAGCGTCCCGGTGTCCAGCAGTTGCTGCAGCGCGGCCTGCCAGCCGTCGAGTCCCTGTTGGGGCTCGACGCGGTCGTCGAACAGTCTGCGCAGAGAGACCGTCTTGACCAACTCCAGCCGGCGCTCGTGCCGTTGCAGGTATTCGCGCTCCATGCGCAACAGGTGACCGCGCAAGTGCTCGCCCGCCGTCAGACCGTGACGGTTGTCGAGCCAGACCTGCGGCAAGGGAATGACCGAGTCGTAATCGCCGGTTTCGGCGCTGAGCGACGCCTGGGCGTTGAGGCACAGGCTGACCACAGCGTCGTAGGCCTGGTAGTGCAAGGCCTTGAGCTGGCCGAGCAGCCAGCCGTACAGCTCGGCGTTGCCCGCGCGCTTTTTCAGGAAGTCATAGACCGTCCGGGCCTGGCCGTTGGCCCGCAGCGTCTGTTGCAGGCCGGCCTTCGCCGCCTGCACGGCGTGGGTCTGCGCGGTGATCTGCTCATCGATGGCGAGCACTTCCGCCAACGCCTGATCCCGCAGCAGCGCCCACTCCTCACGGCGGCGGCGGTAGCCTTCGGTGGCCGCCTGCTTGTCGGCGTCGATCTGCCTCACCTGGGCGGCGACGCCCAGCCCGAAACTCACGGCATCGAGCAACGCATCGGCGCGGTGCCCGCCATTGGCCAGGCCGAAGATGTTGGGAACGGCCGCCACGGCCGCCGCGGCAGGCTTGATGCTCGACGAGGCCAACGCCAGGACTTTCGAGAGATGCAGGCTTTCCATGACGTCGTACTCGACCGCCGTGACGTTCTCGGCGTGCCGTTGCGCATAGGCGTCGGCCCGCTCCTGGGCGACGGCCCGGCTGCGGACCAGGGCGGCAACGCCAGCCTCCTGTTGGCTGATGCTCTGTTCCTGCACGGTCTGGGCATAGGCGCCCAGTTCGATCAGATGGCTTTGCTGCAGGTCCTCTTGCTCGCAGCGGTCGCGCTGCTCAAGGAAACGCAGCACCTGATTGCCGAACTCCTGCAAGGTCTGCACGGCACGCAGGGCGGCCTCGAAGGTCACCCGCCAGCGGAACGCCCCCACCGCCAGCCGTCCGCCCATGGGCCGCGGCGCTCCGGCGCCCCCATTCGCCAGGTCACGCAGCAACTGGTTCGGATCCGTGGGCGGGCTGAACAGCGGGATCTGCAGCGGCTTGCCGTCGAGGGTCAAGTTGTTGCGCAGGTTGAACAGCCGCTGGCCCGGCAAGGCGAACAAGTCGAGCAACGGCTGATTGATCGGCGTCTCGAAAGGCTCATTGGCCAGCAGCCCGAGCCGGGGCACGGCATCGCTGCCGGCAGGGATCTGGGCGAGGCTGAAGTCCAGTTCCCGCTCGAACCGCTCGAGCGCCGGGCGCGATGCGCTCCTGCCCAACAGGTTGGCGACCGTGTCGGTCCGCCATTGGTTCGTCGTACGCGCCGAAGGCGCCTTGCCCATCAGGAACTCGGCCTGCACGTAGCACAGCTTCGCCGCCACCAGGCTGTCACGGGTGAGCTGGCGGTAGTGCCAGTCGCCCCAGGCCATCAGGTTGCTGACGTACTCGGTGAACACCAGAATCTGAAAGTGCCTGGGCGCCGCGTAACCGATGGCGTCGGGGTCGGTCGGATCCAGGCTCTCGCACCCCGGGTTGCCGGGCTTCACCAAAGGCCGGCAACGCCAATACTGCGGCTTGGGATTGGCCGGCGGCGGATCCTCAGGGTCGGCCGCTGCCTGCGGATCGAACAGGTAATGCAGCCAGTCCTGCGCCTGGCTGAACCGGTCCTCGGCGCGCAGCCGCGTCGCCACCAGGTGCGGCAGATGGAAGAACAGCTCCCAGAAGAACAGGCCATTGGCGCCGTCGAACGCGCCGTTGAGCTCAGTGATCGGGCCCGACTCGGGCGGCGGCTCGTCGAGAAACTGCGTGTCCCAGTCCAGCACCGCATCGACGGACACATTGGAACGCTGCACCAGCTCAGGCCCGAACAGCGAGTTCAGGCGGGCGAACTTGAGGGCCAGCTCCGGTTGCCGCAGGGAGAGGAACTGCGCGGCATCCAAGGTGTTTTTCAGCAGGATCGCCGGCATGAAGCCCGTAACGTTGAGGAGGGTCAGATCAAATTTCTTGTGGATGACCGTGCCGGCCCCCCAAGTGAAGGTCACCGGTTGGGCGAACGAGCCCTTGGCGCGTTTGAAGACCTGCCAGTCCGTGCTCCAGCCTCCGGCGAGCGGAAAGCTCTTTTCGATAGGCGCAGGATCGCCCGCCGCTTCATTGACCAGATCGAACTTCAGCGTCACCGGATTCCCGCTCAGCCCCGTCGCCCGGCAAAGCCCCTGGATCACCAGCCAGTCCGCTTCGCCGACGCGGAACGCCAGCGCCTGCACGTCCAGAAAGGGCGTCAGGTCGGTGGCCGTTACCACGGTGGGCACCACGGTCGGCTGGTTCAGCAACGGGTGCTGCACCACCCGGGCATCCGAGAACCGATGATTGGCCGCATGCTCCAGCCAACTGGCGTCATCGCCCGCCACGGGCCGCATCAGCACGTCACGCACGGCGGCCTCCCGCAACGAGTCCGCGTCGCTCTTCCCGTTCGTCAGCAGCCCCCCCAGCTTGCCCTTGGGGTGGTGACGGTCGGCCCACACGGTCACCACCAGCCGGCAGTCCGCGGACAGGTCCTCATCGAATTCGCGCCCGGCCAGGCCCATCGGCGCCGTCCACTGGCCGTTCTGCGTCATGAAGGCCAATCGGATGTCCAGCCTGTGCGGCAGGTACTCGTCCGCCGTCCGCCCCTCGACCTTGTCGCGCCACTGGGCCCAGACCAGGCACAGGCGCCCGCTCCAGAACACCGGGCGCATATCCAGCACCTTGGCCTCGACGGGAATGTCCACCGGTTGCCATTCCCCCCACGCGGCCGGATTGATGGCGGTGCAGCTCGGCGACAGCTCGACCTGCGCCTTGCGCCAGAAATACTGGAACGGCGCCGTTCTCTGACGGCCGATGAAGTAGTAGTCCGCTTTCGCGGGGGAACCGCCGGCCCTGTAGTCCATGTAACCGCTGACGACATCGAGGTTGCAGGTCTGCTCGAAGGCCTGCAGGTAATCGCGCAGCGCCGCCTGCACGCTGTCGGTGCCCAGGCGCGTCTGGTTGAGGTCGTTTTCCAGGGTCTTGAACAGGCTGGTCTTGCGCCGGCGCACGAACGGGTTGATGAAGTTCTCCGGATAAAGCTCGATCAACTGCAGCGCCGCCCAGTCCGGGTAGTTGCCGTAGAGCGCCCAGGTCGCCACATCGTCCTTGTCGAACTGATGCTCGCTGAACCCGGGCTCCAGCTTGCGGTACACCGCATGGATGTACTGCTGGGCGCAACTGGTCGCTTCGGCCACCCAGGAACTCTGTACCGCATAGCTGTCCAGCGGATCCATGCGCAGCAGCTCGAACAGGTCGGCCGGCGTGCGCAGAAAGCCGTAATCCCGCCCGTCGGCGCCGTTGACCTGGCCGATGCAGTACTCCACCAGCGCAGCACGCCGTTTTTCCTGCAACGCAGCCATCGTGTCCTGTTCCATGAGCCATTCTCCTGCAGCGATGATCCGTCCAGACACACTCGCTCGACCGGCCAAGTCATGCAGAGCCCGTCGGGGCGGCAAACGTGATGGGGTCGAAGTAGGTTCTCTTTTCGCTGGCCTCGCTGAGCACGCTGAAGGTGAAGGTGCCGCCGGTCGGGCTGGCGACGAACACCCGCACAAGCCCCTGCGGATCGGTGAAGGTCTGCCGGGGCCGGATGACGGCTTGACCGCCCTCTTCCTGCGGCTCAGCGAACCACTGCACCAGGCTGTTGGCGCCCGGATTGCCGTAGGCGTCCATGAGCACGGCATACAGTTGCGCTTCACCGCCGGGCTCCACAGTGTCCAACGGCACCGGTGACTTGAGCGGGGCCGGGAACTGCAGCGAGGCCGTCTCGAACGTGACCTGGACGGTGGGGGCCAGCTGTTCGTCGAACAGGTCCAGCCAATAGGCCGGCGTATCGGTGCCCGTCACCTTGCCCGGCAGATAGTCCGCCTTGACCGTCCCGTCCGTTCCGGTGGCTTGTGCGGCCACGCTGCCCAAGGCCGCCCGCCAGTGCACCATGACCCCGCTCAAGGGCCGGCCGTCGGCCCTCTTGAGCGTCACCGTGAACCTGATCCTTTCGCCCGGCTTGTTGGCGACGGCCTCAGTCTTGTCGGCGACGCAGCTCATCTGCACGAGTTCCTTCACCCCTCCGGCGACGCGCCCCGCCGGGGCACGGCTCTCCGTGAGGCTCAGCAACGCGTGTTCGGCGGCATCGGCATAGGCCTGGGTGTCCAACTCTTCGGGCAGGCGTCCGATCATAAAGATGGTCAAGGCGTCCATACCGCTGTCGGCCGACAGCGCACGCACCCGCATCAGCACATCCAGCTGAACCAGATTCTTGAGCACCTTGAGGCCCGACGGATCGATTCGACTGACGCACTCGCGAACGTCCTGAAGGCTCCAGCCAAAGAACTCGGCCAGCCTGATCGACGCGGCCTGCTGCGCCAGCCACAACGCATCGCCCGTAACGTCAGGCAAATGATTGACCTGCCACAGATAGTCGAGCAGCTTCTGTTCAGGCTGCTCGCCCATCGCAAAGGCCCGGCTGAGCAATGTGAGGTAATAGAGCGTCCTGACCGAAAGCACGTGCCGGTCGTCCTGGTTGAGCCAGGCCTTGTGGCCGTATGCCAGATAATCGCGCAGCAGGGCGACACTCAGGCCCAGCTTCGCCACGACCTCGCTGCGGCGCTGGATGTCGGCCAGCAGGGCGAGCAAGGGATCCGGCGACTCATTGAGTCCGCGCACCGGATCCTCCATCACCGCGATCCGGTCGCGCACCTGGCGCAGAAACCCGTGAACCGAGACGTCCGCCCATTCCAGCACCGGCAGGACCTGCGCCTCCTCAAGCGTGGCGTACACCGCCACCGCATGCTGAACCAGCGCCACCTGCGCCTGCCTGGCCTGCAGGAGAACCCCCAGCATCTGCTCGACGATGACCGCCCGGGCGTCGGCTCCGATCTCGCCCAGACCGTCGGTGACCGCATGGTCCAACGCCTCGCGGGCCTTTGTAAGGTACTCCTCCTCCGTTCCCGGGAATGGCAGCACCAGACCGTCGCCGTCCGCCAGCGCCCCCAGCAATCCGAGCCAGTCGGCCGCCGGCAGCGGCGGCACGCCGGCCATCAAGAGCCCGTTGTTGGAAAACAGGGCTGCCGGCAGCAGGCTGACCACCTTGTCGAACAGTTGCCGCTGCGCATCGGACACCGCGCTCGACGGCTGCGGCGCAGCAGCCTGCTGCAGCATCCACAGCACCGGCAGGTCGCGGTCACGGCACCACTGCACACAGGCATGCAAGGCGTGGATGAGGTTCAGCACGCTCGGCGCCTCCCCCCCCGTGCTGATCCAGGGATCGCCCGCCAGGCCGTTGACCCATTCCTCGCCGCCCAGCGCGTTCAGCATCAGCAGACCTTCGACCGGCGTGATGCCCAACAGCCTGGGCAGCCTCACCAGACGGTAGAACGCCGACACGACCGCCGGGCTGCGCGCCAGGGTATCGCCCGCCCCGCGGGCCTGGGCAATGGCCACGGCCAGATAGCCGTAGGTCAGCGGATCGATGCCCAATCCGTTGCACAGTTGGCTGACCGTCAAATCGGTGCCCCCCTCGACGGGCAGCACCGCAAAGGGCAAGCCATCGAGCTGCAGGGGCCGGCGGTAGTCGCTCTGGCGATTGAACACCTGATCGAAGTGAGAGGCGGCCTCTCCCCGGCCATAGATCCCCATCGCATCGATGAACGCCGCAAAGTCCGGCGCCGTACAGCCATAGCGCTCACGCAACGACTGAAACAGCCCCAGCGCATGCACCACGTTTTCCGAGATCCACCAGGGGTCGTCCTTGCCGCCCCCACGCACTTGGGCATTGATCGCGGCCACCAGCAAGGCGTCCACCTGATCGCAGGGCAGCCCCAGCCAGGCGTCCAGGCGCACTTTGCGGTTCATGCGGTCGTAACGGGCCAGCCCGGCCGCGTCCGTCGGGTTGGCGGACAAGCGGTGCAGGAACGAGGAGCCGTTTGCGGCCCTGGTGAGGCTCACGGCCGGTGCCGTGTTGGCATTGAGGTAGACGGAGCCTGAGCGTTCGCTTTCGTCCGCGGCCGGTGCCGCATCGGCGTAGGTCACATTGGCGGAGCGTACAGGCGCAAACCCGCGGGTCGAGAGCAAGGCCTCGACGCCCGGCGTGTCCAGCTTTGTCCGCTCACCGAAAAACAGCAACTGATTGAGGTTCTGCCAGGAAAGGCCTTCGGCACCGAAATTCCGTGCGTAGAAGTCTTCCCGATCCTCGAACTTCACTGCAGGCTCCATCAGCAACCGCCGCTGATAAGGCCCCAACCGCGAGGCATGGGCCAGCGCACGGCCGGCATCGGTGCTCCAGGCCTGGGGGCTGAGGAAATACGGAAACGACAGGTCGACCGTGTGCGCAAAGTCGCCCACCAGCAAGCCGTTGCGTCGGGCGACGGCGTCCAGCGAAGCCCAGTGCTGGTAAAAGGGCAGCCCGTTGGGGTAGCGCGACTCGATCAGGGCTTGCTCTATCGGCTGACCCGAACCGTGTTCGGCGATGAAGGTCTCCAGTACCGCCACGATGATGTCCACCGAAGACACCGACCGGTGCACGGCATTGAAATCCACCGACAGCCGTTTCAGGTCGGCCCGGCGCTCGTGCAGCGGATAGGTGTCCACGCCATGGGGTTCGATGCGGTCGCGTATCCAGCGCAGCAGTTCGATCAGGTACGCCACCGGCGAGGCGAGGGACTCCAGGGCATCCGCCGGGCAGAGCGCGTCGAACGGCGTGTTGAACAGGCGCTCGTAGGTGGGCCCGGTCACCATCGACAGCAAGCCGCTGGAGGCGCCCGCCGCCGCTTGTCCCTCGCCGGTCAACCGGCCCTCGATGTAGCGGCGCCGGACATAGGTGACCAGGCTGTTGGCCCTGCGCATGAAGGCCCGGGCCGACTCGTCGCTCATGCCGTACTCGACGGTCAGGGCCCGGGCACCCTTTTCCACCAGCGCGAAGACCGAGCCGCCGGCTTTGAGGTAATCCTCAAGACCGGCAGCGCCCTGCTCCTTGAAGACCTGTTGAAACAGTTGCAGGGCGGGGCGTTCGGCAGCGTCGCGCATCTTCCGGCTCCTCTGGCAGGGACTGTCCGCAGCAGCCTGGCGAACACGCCAGGCTGAACATGGGCTTGATGAGATTTGGCGCCAAGAATCGCCGACCGTCTACTGTCATAAATGACAGCTCTTTAGGCCATTCATCGGTTCGCTGGCATCAGGAGCGGGTCGCCTGCGGGGGCAGCGCTTCGAAGCGCTCGCTCTCCTGCCAGTCGGACATCGTCGGCCCGGCGGCGCCACCGGTGAGGGTCTGCCTGAACCGGCACCATTGGCCTCCTGGCGGCACGGCCTGAGCGGCACTGCCCTGCCAGCCGGCGGCGGTCACCGGCATGACCGCTGTCCAGGCCTGCTCCGGGTCGAACCAGCTCGTCACCTGCCCGCTGCCCGGCTGCCCCTGGCCCTTGAAGAGAACCGGATGAACGACCCACTGCCCCGGCGCCGGCAGATCGATCCCCGGCAGGAACGTCGCCAGCACCACCCGGCGCCGGGCCCCCGCCGACTCGAAACCGTCGAACGACGCCACCGCCGTCACCTCGCCGTCACCGCCGGGCAGGTCACTGAGCAAGGTCACCGACCAGGTGCGATCCCCCAGCACCGGGGCCTGTGCCGACACCGAGCGGTTGGCGCCGGCCAAGCTCACCGACACCGTATCGCCCGGCACCCCGAAGCCGGAGACCACCGCCCGCCGCCCGACGGGCTCGCCCGTCACCGGGGTCTCGATGAACGGCGCGGCGGGCACGACGCTGAACGCCAGCGGCGGGCTGTCCCGGGACGTCAGGGACTCGAACGTTTGCCGGGCCCGCAGGGTCTTGGGGCCGATGGGCAAGCTCACCTCGCCTTGCCAGCGGCCTTCGGCATCCACGGTGATGTCCTTGAGCAGGGGGGCGCTGTCGCCCTCCAGCAGCACCTCAACCTTCCCGCCGGGCATGGCCGTGCCCGACAGAATCGCGGTGCGCGGCAACGTGCCGCCCTGCTCCGGCGCCTCGAAGACCGGCGGCAGCACCACCACCCGGAAGATGTGCAAGTCACTGCGCTCGGACTCCCGGCCGTTGCGCGCCTGCCTGGCGTCGAGGGTGTACTGGCGAAACTCCAGCGCCGTCAGGTCGATGGACCACGCGCCGTCGCTTGTCAGCGTTTTGGGCGTCCCCAGCGGTCTGCCGAACTGGGCGTCGCGCAACTGCATCGTCGCGCCGGCCACGCCGCTTTCCCCGCGCACGGTCACCTCAGTCCCCACCTCGGCGTTCTGGGCCGGGAAGGTGATGACAGGTTTGGGCAAGGGGGCATCGACGGTGAACGTGCGCGACACGATCGCCGACGTCTGACTGGCGGCGGTCTGGGTGACCTTGACGGTATAGGTGATGCCCGGCGCGAAGTCGGTGGCGCGACGGAAAGACCAGACGCCCCCGGCGCCGGTCACCGTGTGGACAGTGGTGCTGTCACTGAACTCGATGTTCACTTGCGCACCGGGCCAGCAGGTACCGTTCCATTGCGGCGACAGGCCGTCCTCGACCGGAGCATCAAGCGTCGGCGCCTTGGGCGGGACGGTGACTTTGACCGTGACCCCGCTGGATGCCTGTCCGCCGAGGAACTGCTTGACCTGCACGGAGCGCTCCCAGGTCGGTCCCCACACCTGCGACACCCGCACCGACCATTGGCCACCGCCGACAACGGCATCGGGCGCCAACGGCACGGTGCCGCCCACGTCAAAGAGCCTCACCGTCGCGCCGTTCAGCCCCTTGCCCGAGCAGGTCGGCTGATAGTCCGCCGTGAACGCGACATCGGACGGATTCGGGAACGTATGATTGACGGTGAAGGTATAGGGCTGGGATTCGATCCAACCGCCGGCGTTGTCCGAGACTTTCTGGATAGCCCTGAGTCGGTAGGTGCCGAAGGGCCAGTTGGCGGCGGTGGTTTCCCATCGGCCGTTGGTCACTTGCACGGCGGGCGGCGCGGCGGCTCCGCCGTCGACCACAGTGATCTGCACCGTAGCGCCGGTGTGGCCGCTGCCGGTGAGTTTGACGTGGGTGCCGATGGGGGTGGCGGAGACGGCGGTCAAGGCTGGGGGGCGGACCTTGAAGGCGCGGGGGGCGCTGAGCAATGACTCCAACTGACCTTTTATCTGCTTGGCCACCAGCGAAACGGGCCCAGGGCTGACGGTCACCGAGGCGCTCCATGCATCCCCTGTCAGCGTCGCGCTTTGGCCGACCCTAGTGCCGGCGATATCGAGCAGGACGTCAACCTTCGCACCGGCCTCGCCACCCGAACCTGAAACCGTGAACGTTGAACTCTGCAAAGTGTTGGCTGTTGGGCTGGTGATCGCCGGTGTCTTGGGCAGCACCCTTACGGTGACGGGGACATAGCGTGCCCAAGGAGAATCGACACCACCAAGTGACTGTTTGGCGGTGAATGTAAAGACCCCGTCGGGCAAGTCATGTTGCAACATCAACGACCAGACACCGTCTAGCCTGACTACTGTCTGACCATAAAGAATCGCATCGGATCCGGCCTGATAAATACGGACAAGTGCACTTGCAGTACCTGTGCCCTCAACATAAGGCCGCCGGACGGATACCGTTGAATTCGGCGTTGGGACTGTGATTACAGGTGCTGCGACAGCCCTGCGAATGGACACGGATTCTGACCGCCCGGAGTTTTGGTCACCAATGAGCTGTTCTGCATAAAAAGAGGTGACATCAGGAGGGAGACTGATGTAAGCCCCCCAGCGCCCGTCTCTCCCCACAGTTCCGGAGCCGAGTGGAATCACTTGACCGTTGTAGATGCACAGCAAATTGACCTTTCCATAAACCGTGGGGGGGAAGGGCCATACCAACCCGTTTATTCCGGAGACGGCAAAAGGCATTTCGACCACCGCATTGGAGGCTGGCAATTCAATGATCGGCTTTCGTGAAGGATATATGTTAATGCCCCAACCCTCGTGAGGTTCGACATCATTGTTGGTGCCGTCGTAGTCAACGCGTATTGCCAGACTTACACCGAAATCCGGAACACCCAACGGCGAATCCAGATAGATCTCGTAATTGTGCCATTGGTTGTCTTGCGACATTGAGTCTTGGGAATTCTTGCGAACCCATTGTCCTGCCTGAAGCCCTACATCGATATTGGCCCTGTACCAATACTTATCTGCAGGACGGGACGTCATGTGGTAACGCAATGTCTTCACATAAATACGGCCGTTTTCGAACTTGTACTGGCACACCAACTGAGTCTTTAGCGTGGACACGCGCGGATGGGTTTGATGAAGCGTTGTCTCGACCGCATCCGCCCAAAAAATCTCGGAATACTGCTCGCCTTCGCCATGTTCGCGAAATGAACCCTTTTCGAGTTCTGTGACATGCGCATAGCTGATAGTCTGAACGCCCTCGTCCAACCAGCCTTTGCCTCTTGCACCATCATTGTCGTCACTCATTTCAGATGTTCTCGACTCAGGGACTGTTGGGGTTTACCCAAAGCCTAGGGTCGAGCCGACTCGATCACTACTGTCAAACGTGACAGTAATTGAGATCAAAATCGCATAAAAGACGATGGATCTAATTCCAATGCCGAATGAGAAAGTGAAGGAAATGGGATGTTGAATGGAAAAGGCGTCGTGTGCTGACGACTTCGCGGGCTTGCCCGCGAAGCTTTTCAGTAAGGGATGCGAATCAAACCGAAGCCGGCAACGGCTGAAAACTGAAGTACTGCTTCAAGGCCTCGATCAGTTGCCCGTACTCCGGCGGCGGCCGGTGCAGGCTGAAGCCGGCGTCGTAGTGCCGGGGGGTGGCGTCCTCATGGCACCACAGGCAACACCCCGTGAGGTCGATCACCTGCTGGCAACCGTCGCCCGCGGGAATCTTCAGGCGCAGGCTGAATTCCGCCCCGATCATCATCGGCAACTGGCTGATGAGCATCAGCCCGTCTTCGGAGACGTTACCGAGGAAGCCGAGGGGCCGGTCGGTGACGCTGTTGAACACCCGCAAGAAATACGGCAATTGGTGCCGTTCGATCCGACGTTCGGTAAACATGAGCGTATCGCCACGCAAGGCCCTGTGCCCGGGCCGCACTGTGCTTCGGAACGGGTCACTGCCCAAGGCCCGCTCTCCCCGCTTCCGGTGTGACGGTCGCTGCATCGCCGTCACCTGACTACGGCCAGTCGCAGGTGTTGCTCCGGTCAGGTCCATGGCCGGACCGGAATGATTCGACTATAGCTCAGGTTGTACACGCCGACAGCTTTTGTATGACAACCGCCATCAGAAGCGGGTCGGACGCACCGGCGCAGCGGCGCTGCGGGTCGGGTAATGGCCCAGGCTCTGCAGGGTCTCCAGGCGCGCGCGGGCGCGGTAGGCGTATTCGCTGTTGGGGTACGAGGCGATGATGAACTGGTAGGTCTGGGCCGCGTCGATGAACATCTTCTGCCGTTCCAGGCACTGGCCGCGCATCATCGACACTTCCGGCCACACGTAAGGCCGGGCACGGCTGGCGCGCTCGACCTTGGACAGCTCGAGCATCACCTGCTCGCAGTTGCCCCGGTCGTAGGCGCTGTAGGCGTTGTTCAGGTGGTGGTTCATCGACCAACGGGTGCAGCCCGTCACGGCGAGGACGCTGAGGGCAAGGGCGGCAATGGGCAACAATCGCATGGGGGTTCTCCTGTCTTGAGCTCTGTATCGACCCGGGGCGGGAAATCTTCAGAACCGTTTGTGCCGATTGTCGCGTTCAAAAAAGAAAACGTTAAGTAGTGCAAACGAACAATGACTACACCCCAAGAGCATAGTAGCCTTCGCTGGCGCTTGAACCTGAGGAGTCTTTGCATGTCCGTCCGTCGTACCAAAATCGTCGCTACCCTTGGCCCGGCCAGTCACTCGCCGGAAGTTCTCGAACAGCTGATTCTGGCTGGCCTGGACGTCGCCCGCCTGAACTTCTCCCACGGCACCCCCGACGAGCACAAGGCTCGCGCCAAGCTGGTGCGCGACCTGGCCGCCAAGCACGGCCGCTTCGTGGCGCTGCTGGGTGACCTGCAAGGCCCGAAGATCCGTATCGCCAAATTCGCCAACAAGCGCATCGAGCTGAAGATCGGTGACACCTTTACCTTCTCCACCAGCCATCCGCTGACCGAAGGCAACCAGCAGGTGGTCGGCATCGACTACCCGGACCTGGTCAAGGACTGCGGCGTGGGCGACGAGCTGCTGCTCGACGACGGCCGCGTGGTGATGCGCGTCGAAACCGCCACCGCCACCGAACTGCACTGCGTGGTGACCATCGGCGGCCCGCTGTCCGACCACAAAGGCATCAACCGTCGCGGCGGCGGCCTGACCGCTCCGGCCCTGACGGACAAGGACAAGGCCGACATCAAGCTCGCCGCCGAAATGGAAGTCGACTACCTCGCCGTGTCCTTCCCACGTGACGCCGCCGACATGGAATACGCCCGTCAGCTGCGTGACGAAGCCGGCGGCACCGCCTGGCTGGTGGCCAAGATCGAACGCGCCGAAGCCGTGGCCGACGACGAAACCCTCGACGGCCTGATCAAGGCCTCCGATGCGGTGATGGTCGCCCGTGGCGACCTCGGCGTGGAGATCGGCGACGCCGAGCTGGTGGGCATCCAGAAGAAGATCATTCTGCACGCACGCCGCCACAACAAGGCCGTGATCGTCGCCACCCAGATGATGGAGTCGATGATCCAGAACCCGATGCCGACCCGCGCCGAAGTGTCCGACGTGGCCAACGCCGTGCTCGACTACACCGACGCCGTGATGCTCTCGGCCGAATCCGCCGCCGGCCAGTACCCGCTGGAAGCCGTGCAGGCGATGGCGCGCATCTGCGTCGGCGCCGAGAAGCACCCGACCGGCAAGACCTCCAGCCACCGCATCGGCAAGGAGTTCGAGCGCTGCGACGAAAGCATCGCGCTGGCGACCATGTACACCGCCAACCATTTCCCGGGCGTGAAGGCGATCATCGCGTTGACCGAGAGCGGCTACACCCCGCTGATCATGTCTCGCATCCGCTCGTCGGTGCCGATCTACGCGTTCACCCCACACCGCGAAGCCCAGGCCCGCGCAGCGATGTTCCGTGGCGTGTACACCATCCCGTTCGACCCGGCCTCCCTGCCGCCGAGCGAAGTCAGCCAGAAAGCCATCGACGAGCTGACCAAGCGCGGCGTGGTGGAGAAAGGCGACTGGGTCATCCTGACCAAGGGCGACAGCTACCACACCACCGGCGGCACCAACGGCATGAAGATCCTGCATGTCGGCGACCCGCAGGTCTGAGTGACCGCTCGCTGAAAACAAAAAGCCCCGGCCTCTGAGTGCCGGGGCTTTTTGTTTTCCGGTCCGGAAGGTGTGTTGGCTGTACCCACCCTATCGCCAGCAGGCTGGCTCCTACAGTTGGAATGCGTTCCCCTGTGGGAGCCAGCCTGCTGGCGATGAGGCCGGATGCCCTGATCAACATTTCAATGCCGTTTGATGAACCCGGTCAACGCCGCCAAGGCCTCCGGCGAGCGCAGCCGTTGGGTGAACAGCGCACCCTCCTCCTCGATCACCTGGCGGATCCGTTCGCGGTCCGGTGCCTTCATCAACCGCTTGCTGATGCGCACCGCTTCCGCCGGCAACTCGTCAAACCGCAAGGCCATCTCCCGTGCCTTGGCCAACGCCGCTTCGCCGCTGCCCAACGCCTCGCAGGCGATGCCCCACTGCGCCGCCTGCTCACCGGTGAAGCCTTCGCCGAGCAGCAACAGTTCGGCCGCCTTGGCGTGCCCGAGCAGACGCGGCAGGATCAGGCTGGAACCGAACTCCGGGCACAGGCCGAGGTTGACGAACGGCATGCGCAAGCGCGCATCGCGGCTGACGTACACCAGATCGCAGTGCAGCAGCAGTGTGGTGCCGATGCCCACCGCCGGTCCGGCCACGGCGGCGACCACCGGTTTGCGGCACTCCAGCAGGCTGAGCATGAAGTGGAACACCGGGCTGTCGAGGTCGTTCGGCGGCTGCTGGATGAAGTCGGCGATGTCGTTGCCGGCCGTGAAGCATTCGGCGCTGCCGGCGATCAGCACGGCGTTGATTTCCGGGTCGCTGTCCGCCTGCTTCAGCGCTTCGGCCAAGCAGCTGTACATGGCCCGGGTCAGGGCGTTCTTCTTGTCGGGGCGGTTGAGGCGCAGGGTGAGCAAACCGCACTCGCGCTGCAGCAGGACGGCTTCGGTCATGGCGACTCCCGGTCGGTGAGGATCCTTGTGGCTCGCGCTCAAGCGTGGCCGAGGAAGACGTCGGCCAGCAGTTGGTTGCGCGGCAGTCCGGCCAGGAACAGACGCTTGGAAAACGCATCGACGCTGGCGCTCGAACCGCAGACTAAGGCCAGGGTTTGCCGGGAAACAAGCCGCAGTTGCGCCAAAGCGGCGGGCGCCTCGGTCGCCGTCCACAGTTCGACGGACAGGTTTTCCCGCTGCGCGGCCAGGGCCTGCAACGGTTTGGCGAGGTAGTGCTGGGTCGCGTCATGGGCCAGGTGAATGACGCGGATGGCGCCCTGGTGATCCTGGCGCAGCGCCTCGCGCAGGATGCCGAACAACGGCGCCAGCCCGGTGCCGGCGGCCAGCAGCCACAACGGGCGCGCCTGCCAGTCCGGGTCGTAGTGCAGCGCGCCGCCGCGCAGCTCGCCCAGGCGCAGCGGATCGCCGAGGCGCAGGCGGCGGGCCGCGTCGCTGAACGCGCCCGGCAGCCGGCAATCGAGGTGGAACTCCAGAAAGCGGTCTTCCTGGGGCAGGCTCGCCAGCGAATACGGCCGCGCCACCGGCCCTGCCCACAGCACCAGATGCTGACCGGCGCGGTAGCGCAGCGGCTGTTGCGGGGTCAGGCGCAGGCGCAGGACGCTGTCGCTGAGCCAGTCCAGCGCTTCGACGACCGCCGGGCGACCGTCCACCACAGGATCGAACGCGTGCACCTGCAAGTCCTCGACCACCTGGCATTGGCAAGCCAGGCGCCAGCCCTCGCGGCGCTGATCAGCGCTCAACGCGTCCGGGCGGCTGTCGGCGGGCAGGCCCTGCACGCATTGCACCAGGCACGCATGGCAACTGCCGGCACGGCAACTGTAGGGCACCGCCACGCCGTTGCCGTTCAAGGCATCGAGCAGGTTGCTGCCCGCCGGCACCGACCACTGCCGCTCTCCCACCCGCAATTCAGGCATCGACGTTCTCCCATGCCGCCGCGCAGCGGTTGCGCCCGTCGCGCTTGGCCCGGTACAGCGCCTGGTCGGCGCGCTGCAAGGCGTCGTCCAGGTCGTCGCCCAGTTCCAGCAAGGTCATGCCCGCCGACAGGCTGAGGCTCTTCACGCTCAGGCCCACCAGCTCGACGTCCATGAAGGCGAGGCGCAGCCGCTCGCAGCAGGCGGTCAGGCGTTCGGCGTTGCAGTCGGGCAACAGCACCACGAATTCTTCACCACCGTAGCGGGCCAGCACGTCACCGTCGCGCAGGCAGGCCCCGGCCACCCCGGCGAACGCCTGCAGCACCTGGTCGCCGGCAGCGTGGCCGTGCAGGTCGTTGATGCGCTTGAAGTGATCAAGGTCGATCAGCGCCAGGCCATGCACCACCCCGGCCTCCATCGCGTTCAGCTCGCGGGAGGCCAGGCGCAGGAAGTGCCGGCGGTTGAACAGCCCGGTCAGTTCGTCGGTGGCCACCAGGTCCTCGAGCTGGCGCATCATCCCGCGCAGGGTGTCCTGGTGCGCCTGCAAGGCGAACCGCCGCTGGCGCATGCGCTGGCGGGAGGTCTGGACGAACCGCGCATAGATCACCAGCCACACCAGCACCATCAGCAGCACGCACACCTGCAGGGCCGCCAGCGCCGGATCCGGCAGGCGGAAGTGATAGCCGTCCCACAGGGTGATGGCGCAGAAGCTGAAGAAGACGAACGCCGTGCAGCGGATGAAGGCCCGGCGCGACAGGTGGAACAGGCCGAACAGCAGGATCAGCACATAGAACACCAGGAACGAACCCCGGGCCTGGTTCAGGTGGGCGATCAGCCACGTCTGCCAGCCGAGGCCGATCAGCACCTGCGCCTCGGTCAGGCTGGGGTCGGGAAAGCGCAGGTTGCAGCCGGAAAAGAACACGGCGAACAGGCTCGCCTGGCTGATCACCACCAGGGCGCTGCCGACGGCGACGCCGGTCAGGGAGTCGTCGTAGAGACCGCTGAAATACGCCAGCCACAGCAGCAGCAAAGCCAATCCGTAGGTGGCTGCGGCGAGGGCGAAGCGTTTGAGCAAAAGACGTTGAATGGCGTTATGGGTCAATCGTTGACTCACCGTGCGATGGAAGGCTGACCGAGTGTCCTACTCTACAGACCGGCTGCCACTTTAGTGGCGCGGCCGATAAATGACCATTGATTTTCGGGCCGGATAATTGGCGTCAAAAGCGTGTCCCGCCCCCTGCCCTGCGGCGGGCAAGCTCGCTCCCGCCCGGCTGCGCGGCAAGACGCGAAACCTGACATTCACTAACTGACCGGCACGCCGGCCCGGCATCCGCCCTCGCCACGGCATGCGACCAACGAATGACTGCCGGCGCGTGTCAGCTCCCGGGAGGCGCGGTATACTGCCGCGCCTTTTTAGCGTCGCGCCAGCAGCCCCGGCGTGCCTTGAAAGGTGTCTGCGACCGACCGATGCACCCAAGCCGCAGGCACCTTATTGAATGTTCCCGACTTTTAGAGGAGCGCGACTCATGACCGTGATCAAGCAAGACGACCTGATTCAGAGCGTTGCCGACGCCCTGCAATTCATTTCCTACTACCACCCCGTGGATTTCATCCAGGCGATGCACGAAGCCTACCTGCGCGAAGAATCGCCGGCGGCCCGTGACTCCATGGCGCAGATCCTGATCAACTCGCGCATGTGCGCCACCGGCCACCGGCCGATCTGCCAGGACACCGGCATCGTGACCGTGTTCGTGCGCGTGGGCATGGACGTGCGTTGGGACGGCGCGACCATGAGCCTGGACGACATGATCAACGAAGGCGTGCGCCGCGCCTACAACCTGCCGGAAAACGTCCTGCGCGCCTCGATCCTGGCCGACCCGGCCGGCAGCCGCAAGAACACCAAGGACAACACCCCGGCGGTCATCCACTACTCCATCGTCCCGGGCAACACCGTGGAAGTGGACGTGGCGGCCAAGGGCGGCGGCTCCGAGAACAAGTCGAAGATGGCCATGCTCAACCCGTCCGACTCGATCGTCGACTGGGTGCTCAAGACCGTTCCGACCATGGGCGCCGGCTGGTGCCCGCCGGGCATGCTGGGCATCGGCATCGGCGGCACCGCCGAGAAGGCTGCGGTCATGGCCAAGGAAGTGTTGATGGAATCCATCGACATCCACGAGCTGAAGGCCCGCGGCCCGCAGAACCGCATCGAGGAAATGCGCCTTGAGCTGTTCGAGAAGGTCAACCAGCTGGGCATCGGCGCCCAGGGCCTGGGCGGCCTGACCACCGTGCTCGACGTGAAGATCATGGACTACCCGACCCACGCCGCCTCCTTGCCGGTGTGCATGATCCCGAACTGCGCCGCCACCCGCCACGCGCACTTCGTGCTCGACGGCTCGGGCCCTGCCGCACTGGAGGCGCCGCCGTTGGACGCCTACCCGGAAATCGTCTGGGAAGCAGGTCCTTCGGCCCGTCGCGTCAACCTCGACACCCTGACCCCGGAAGAGGTGCAGAGCTGGAAGCCGGGCGAGACCGTCCTGCTCAACGGCAAGATGCTCACCGGCCGCGACGCGGCGCACAAGCGCATGGTCGAGATGCTGAACAAGGGCGAGACCCTGCCGGTGGACCTGAAGGGCCGCTTCATCTACTACGTCGGCCCGGTCGATCCGGTCGGCGACGAAGTGGTGGGCCCAGCAGGTCCGACCACCGCCACGCGGATGGACAAGTTCACCCGTCAGATCCTTGAGCAGACCGGTCTTTTGGGCATGATCGGCAAGTCCGAGCGCGGCCCGACCGCCATCGACGCGATCAAGGACAGCAAGGCCGTGTACCTGATGGCCGTCGGCGGCGCCGCCTACCTGGTGGCCCAGGCGATCAAGAAGTCCAAGGTGCTGGCGTTCGCCGAGCTGGGCATGGAAGCGATCTACGAGTTCGAGGTCAAGGACATGCCGGTCACCGTCGCGGTGGACAGCAAGGGTGAGTCGGTGCACATCACCGGGCCTGCGATCTGGCAGCAGAAGATCAGCGAAAGCCTGGCGGTGGAAGTGCAGTAAGCGCTTCGCCGCTGCATGAGAAGGCCGGCCCGTCGCATGACGGGCCGGCCTTTTTTTGTCCCGCTGAAAATGTGAGAGCCAGCCTGCTGGCGATGGCGGCGGGTCAGGCAACAGGGATGATGGCAGTGAAGGCCTCATCGCTGGCAAGCCAGCTCCCACAGGTTTTGTGGTGTGTCGGGATCTTGCGGGCAGCCGGGATCCCCTGTGGGAGCTGGCTTGCCAGCGATGGCGGTGGGTCAGGCAACTGAGATGCCGGCCGTACTGGCCTCATCGCTTGCAGGCAAGCCCCTACAGGGATTCGGGGTGAACACACAACTGTCAGACCTGACAGGTCACGGCCATCCGTTTTCCTGATAGCGTCGGTTCATTCCCCGCCAGGAAACGCTGGATCATGGCCGATCAAGACCTGAGCATCGTTACCCCCTCCATCGCCCAGAGCGCCTCGATCGCCACGATCGGCAAGAGCTGGGGAGCCGTCGGCCCCACCGGGGCGGCCTCGTTCGAACTGCCGCTGCCGCTGTCCGCCGGACGTGGCTTCGACCCGCAACTGACGCTGAGCTACAGCAGCCAGGCCGGCAACGGCCCGTTCGGCATCGGCTGGAGCCTGGCCGGCCTGCAGATCGCCCGACGCACCCACAAGGGCACGCCGCGCTACACCGACCACGACGAGATCGTCGGCCACGACGGCGAAGTGTGGATGCCGGAGCGCGACGAGCAAGGCCGAATCCGATCGCGCAGCGAGCGCCGCTACAACGGCCTGGACATCGGCCCGCACAGCGTCGTGCGTTTCTGGCCCCGGGTCGAAAGCGATTTTGCCCTGCGCGAGCGCTGGCAGCCGGACGACGGCCGCCCGCCGTTCTGGCTGATCCACGGCGCCGACGGCTCGCTGCAGATGTACGGCAAAACCGCGGCGTCGCGCCGAGCGGACGCAGACGACCCGGCGCGGGTGAGCGCCTGGCTGCTGTGCGAAAGCATGAACCCGCTGGGCGAACACCTCTGCGTCACCTGGAAGGCCGACGACCAGGATCCGGATCCCTTGCACGACTACCGAGCCCAGCGTTACGTGCATCAAGTGCTCTACGGCAACGTCACCGCCAGCAAGGACCTGTACCTCTGGCGCACGGACGATCCGGCAACCCTGGACTGGCATTTCCGCCTGCTGTTCGACTACGGCGAGCGCACCCGGGACCTGACGCAAAGGCCACCTTACGACGATCCCTCGCTGCAGCCCTGGCCGCTGCGGCCGGATCCGTTCTCGACCTTCGCCCAGGGGTTCGAACTGGGCACCCGGCGACTGTGCCGCCAAGTGCTGATGTTCCATCATTTTCCCGAGGAAACGGGCGCTGCGCCCGTGCTAGTCCGCCGCCTGCTGCTCGAATACACCCCGGACACGCCCGCCTGGTCCTACAGCCAGATCAGCGCCGCCCACTACCAGGCCTGGGACGCCAGCGGCGCGGTCGAGCACACCCCGCCGGTGGAGTTCGAACATTCACCGTTCACCCTCGACAAGACGCCCAGGCCGCTGCCGATGCAAGGCCCCCAGCCCGGCATCGAGGACGGCCGCGCCTACCAGTGCGTCGATCTGTACGGCGAAGGCGTGCCGGGGTTCCTCTGCCGCTACGATCAGGCCTGGCACTATCGCGAACCGCTGCGCGGCGAGTCGGACCCGCAGGCCATCGCCTACGGCCCCTGGACGTTGCTGGACAGCACGCCCGTGGCCGATGGCGGGAGCGCGGCACGTCAACTGCTCACCGACCTGACCGGCGACGGACGGCTGGACTGGATCACCGCCCGACCAGGCATGAACGGCTTCCGTACGCTGAACGCCGACCGCACGTTCGCCCCCTTCATTGCGTTCAACGCCTTCCCGGCGGAGTTCTTCCATACGCTGACGCAATTGGGCGACCTGTCCGGGGACGGCCTCGCCTCACTGGCCCTGATCGGCCCCCGCTCGGTGCGTCTGTACGCCAACCGGCGGGAGGCAGGCTTCGCCCCCGGCGAAGACGTCGCTCACCTGCCGGACGACGACCGCTTGCCGCTGTTCGGCCCGGCGCCGGACGAACTGGTGCTATTGGGCAACCTGCTGGGCAGCGACATGCCCGAGCTGTGCCGCATCCGCCATAACGAAATCAAATGCTGGCCGAACCTGGGCCACGGCCGGTTCGGCGCAGGCCGGGTCATCAGCGCGTTGCCCTTTGCCCATGATTCGTTCGACGTGGCGCACGTGCGCATCGCCGACCTCGACGGCTCCGGCGCGCCGGCGCTGGTCTACCTGAAGTCCGACGCCTTCGAGATCTACCTCAACCGCGGCGGCCGGGGACTGGAGCAAACGCCCGTCACGGTGCCGTGGCCCGAAGGCGTGCGTTACGACGCCTTGTGCCAGGTGACGCTGGCGGACCTTCAGGGCCTGGGCTGCGCCAGCCTGATCCTGACTGTGCCGCACATGACGCCCCGGCACTGGCGCTATGACTTCGTGTCCGCCAAGCCGTACCTGCTGACGGCCAGCAACAACAACATGGGCTGCAGCACCCGTGTGACCTACCGCAGCAGCGCCCAGGAATGGCTGGACGAAAAGCGCGACCGGCTCGGTGCGCACCCGGCCGTCCCTCCCGCCTGCCATCTGCCCTTCCCCGTTCAAGCGGTCAGCCGCCAGCTTCAGCTGGACGAAGTCACCGGCAATCGCCTGACCCAAGCGTTCACTTACCGCGAGGGTTTCTATGACGGCGAAGACCGTGAGTTCCGCGGGTTCGGCCACCTGCAGCAGTGCGACAGCGAGTCGGCCGGCGCCGACGACGATGCAGGCTTCACCGCACCGGTGCGACTGCACACCTGGTTCCACACCGGGCGAACCATCGACCGGCCGCGCGAAGGCTATTTCGACCGCGACCCCGAAGCCGTGCCGCTGGGCCCCACCGTGTTCAGCCGTTTCCACCAAGGCGACGAGTTCGACGAGCCCGTCGCACCGCCCGACGCCGACACCGAACACGCCATCGCCCGGGCGCTCGCCGGTTTGCCGGTCCGCAGCGAAACCTATGCCGAGGCGGACGACCCGGCCACGGCGCGGCCCTTTGCCGTGACCGAGCACCGTTACCGGGTGCGCGAGGTCCGGGCCAAAGGTTCCCACGATGCCTACGCGGTGCTGTTGCCGCTGACGCTGGAACAGCTCGACCATGCCTACGAGCAAGTGATCGAAGACCCGCTGAGCCGCCACGAACTGACCCTGCGCCACAACGCCTACGGCGCCCCGCTGCATGCCCTGACCGTGCATTACGCCCGTCGCCGCACCGAGGCCGACCCGCCGCCGTTCACCGACCCCGATGAGCAACAGTGGTGGCGCGACGCCCATGACCCGGCCCAGCAATCGTTCTACCTCAGCGAGACCCGCGCGCGCTTCATCGACCTGGACGGCGACCCGCAGCACTGGCGCCTCGGCCTGCCCTATCAGCAGCGCGGCGATGCGCTGGCGCTGCCCAAGGGCCCGTTGCCCGGTGGGCTGACGCCTGAGCAGGTGTCGTTCGAACGACTGCTGCAGCATCAGGACTCGCCCGAGTGGAACACCCGGCGCACCCTGACCCGCCAGACCGTGCAACGCTACCTCAAGACCGATGGCCAGACGCTCCTGCCCGACGGTCAGGCGGACTTCGAGGCCCTGGCCGCGCCCCTGGAACTGGCGCAGATGGACAAGACCGCCCTGGAGGCCTATGCGGACGTGCCGCCGCCGTTCGACATCCGTGCCGAACTGGCCGCCATCGGCTACGCCCCGATGCCGCTGCTGTTCGAGGGAGCGCCCTTGGCCGATGCGGAGGAAAACCTGTGGTCGGCCCGTTACGGGTTCGCGGCCTATGCTGCCGGCGAAGGGTTCCACCGGGTGCTCGACTACCACGAAACCGCGAGCCACGGCATCACCCGGGCCACCTACGACCCTTACCGCCTGGCGGTGGAGCGCGTGGTGTTGCCCGACGGCTGCACCACCCGGATCGAATACGACTACCACGCCCTGCAGCCGCTGCGCATCGTCGACGCCAACGACAACGTGCAGGAGGCGCTCTACGAACCCTCCGGCCAGCCGTTGGCCCTGAGTTTCCACGGCACGGAGAACGGCTTGCCGGCAGGCTTCAGCCCGTTGAGCGACTACGTGCGGCCGGAGGATCACCGACCGGCCCCCGCCATCGGAGATCCCGAGGGCGCCGTGCAGCAAGCCGCCAGCACCCTGCGCAAGGATCTGTTCAGCTGGATGGGCCAGTTGCCGCCGACCGCGACCGCTGACGCCGAGCGCTTTGCCCGATGGGTCGACGGCGGCCTGATCCTGCCCGACGGCCACATCCGCGCCAGCGCCCGCCGACGTCTGGCGCAAGCCACCGCACTGACGCCGGCGGAGCACGCGTTGGGCGAAGCCATCGCCCTTGTCCCCCGAGAGCCGGTGCACAGCGTCCTGCTCCGGGCCGACCGCTACCCCGATGACCCGGTGCCGGCGCAGATCCAGATCATCAAGACCTGCGTCGACGGCTTCGGCCGCCCCTTGCAGACCCAACAGCTTGTGGAGCCGGGATCCGCGTACGCGGTGGACGCCGACGGCTCGCTGATCATCGAGGACGGCCAACCGGTCGAGGTGCCGGCCGACCCGCGCTGGCGCATCAGCGAGCGGGTCGAATACAACAACAAAGGACTGGCCGTGAGACGGTTCCGGCCGTTCTTCGCCGACACCCACCGCTACGTCAACGATGCGTCGCTGCGCGAGCACGGTTTTTTCGATCAGCTGTTCTATGACGTGCTCGGGCGTCCGGTCCGGCTGGTCAACGCCAAGGGCCATTTCTCCCGTGAGACCTATCACCCCTGGTATCACATCAGCGAAGACTTCAACGACACCGACGAGCCGGGGCCGCAGCCATGAATGTGCATCGGCGTACGCCCGCCGTCACGGTGAACGACAGCCGCGGCCTGGCGGTTCGCCAGGTGGCTTACCTGCGCACGCTGGCCGAAGACACGCCGCTTGGCCTGGTGACTCGCCTGGGGTACGACGCGGCGGGACGGGTGATCGCGCAAAGGGATCCGCGCCTGGCGGTGCCCAACCTCGTCCACGTGTACGGACTGAACGATGCCCCCGTGAAGACCGACAGCGTCGACGCCGGCTGGCGCCTGATCCTGCCGGGGACCGCCGGCCAGGTTCTGCAGCGCTGGGATGCGCGCGGCTTTCACTGGCGCAGCGCCTATGATCCGCAGCTGCGTCTGGTCAAAGACGAAGAGACCCACGGCGCCGATGCCGAGACCTTCGTCCATGCCGATGCGTCGGCCGACGCCAGCCATAACCTGCGCGGCAGGACCGTCGAACAGACCGACCAGGCCGGCACCGTGCAATGGCCGAGCTTCGGCCTGCTCGGCGAGACGTTGGAGCAATCGCGCACCTTCGGCGACGACAACGCCTTCGTCACCCGCTGGCGCCACGGCCCGCTGGGCGCCCGGCTGGAACAGACCGACGCCGGCGGGCACCGGCAACAGACGGACTTCGACCTCGCCGGCCAACCGCGGCGGATGCGCCTGCGACTCAACGGCCAGACCGCCTGGCAGACGGTGCTGCTCGATGCCCGGTACAACGCCGCCGGGCAGATCGTCGAACAGCAGGCCGACAACGGAACGGCAGCCCATTGGACCTACGACCCGGCGGACGGACGCCTGATCCGTCAGCAGGCACAAGCCGGCGGGCAGGCTCCGCTGCAGGACTTCGGATACGAATACGATCCGGCGGGCAACCTCACCCGCCTCCTCGACCACGCCTTCACGCCCAGCCACTTCGCCAACCGTCGGGTCGACGGCCACCGCGCCTTCACCTATGACTCGCTGTACCGCCTGCACACCGCCAGCGGTCACGACGACGCACCGCCCTCGGACATTCCCGGCCTGCCGCAACCGACCGACCCCGCCGACCGGCGCCCTTACGTGCAGACCTACGACTACGATCACGGCAACAACCTGATCCGGCTGCGCCACGTGCGCGACGGCGCCAACCACACCCGCCGAATGTTCATCGACCCCGCCAGCAACCGCGGCGTGCGCTGGGCCGAAGGCGACCCTGAGCCGGCCATCGGCAGCCTGTTCGACCGCCACGGCAACCTGCTGGCGCTGCAACCCGGCCAGCCGCTGCGATGGAACGCCCGCGACCGCCTGGACACGGTCACCTTGGTGCAGCGCCCGTCCGGGCCCGACGACGAGGAACGCTACCGTTATAGCCAGGGCGTGCGGGTCTTCAAGCGCCATGAGTTCCACAACGCCGCCAACCTTCACTTCCATGAGGTGCGCTACCTGCCGGGGCTGGAGATCCGCACGAAGGACAACGGCGAAACGCTGCACGTCATCACCCTCGCCACAGGCATAGGCAACGTGCGCTGCCTGCATTGGGAGAGCGGTCAGCCGCCCGGCATCGACGCCGACCAATTGCGCTACACCTTGAGCGACCACCTGGGCTCCTGCGTCATGGAACTGGACGCCCGAGCGCAGCTGATCAGCCACGAAGGCTATTACCCGTTCGGCGCCACCGCCTGGATGGCCGCCCGCTCAAGCCTTGAGGTCGGTTACAGAACGATCCGCTATTCGGGCAAGGAAATGGACGTGAGCGGGTTGTACGACTATGGCGCCCGCCAGTACGCACCGTGGCTGCAGCGCTGGGTCGCCGCCGATCCTGCCGGGAGCGTGGACGGGCTGAACCTCTACGGGTTTGTCGAGAACAATCCGTTGCGGTTCATCGATGCAGCCGGGCAGAGCAAGGAAGAATGGCAGATCATCAGATATTCGCAGTTCATAACCGAACTCGGCACCGAAGCCGCCACCGCGCTGGATCAGATCTATAACGTGTTCACTCAGTCCGGCACGGGCAAGGAAATGCTGAAAAACCTCCTCGGCGAATCCGTTGCAGGGTTGGCCGGATTTTATGGCGGCTTCGGCGCAGGCGAGATTTTCGGTGCACTGGCGCCTGAAGTGAACGCCATCCCCTTTGTGGGCGGCATCATCACCGGCAATGCCGGCGGTGACGTCGCTACAGATACCCAAAACGCTTCTACTCCCAGCCCCCGCTGGATCCGGCCGCTCATTCCGCAGACATCGGCCATGTCGGTCGCCGCCATCGACCGCAGGCTGGGTTTCACGCCGGACAAGGCCCGCTTGTCCCCGACCGACACCGCAAACCTTTTCCTGAACAGAGTCGTCGGTACCGTGGTTCCCGCCATGAATGTGTTCTTGAACATGGGCTCCAGAAGTCAGGAAGCCGAAGACATCAAAAACCGACTGAGTCCGGTGAAGATCAACAAAATCGAAACCATGCTAGCCGACTGGCGGAGTGCGCTGGACGAGCGCTGGGACTCTGTCCAGCAAGCCTATGCAGTGCTGCAAAGGACTACCGTCCACCCTGGCGATGTGCTGCCCAATGTCAACAACATGACCTCCCGGGAAGACTTGGCACCGATCCGACAAGCAGACCTGCAAGGAAGAACCAAAGACATCCATGCAATCATCGACCGTGCACAGAAACTGATGAGCGCATACAAAATTCAAGGCACCACCGACAATCAGTTCCTGCTGGCACAAGAGCGCCGAACCTCGAAAAGCGTCAAAAGGCATTGATCCCGCGGGGGGGCCTGTCACCTATCCGCACTGTGCATTGCCGGCCGGTTCGTGCGACCGAGCACCGTCGCATTCAATCGGAGTCTCTTGGTGTCGGATCAGGTTACGTGCAAAGCGAGAACGACACGCAGCCCCGTGCTATCGTGCCCGCCCGTCCCCCATCCGTTCGCCCCAGCATGCTGCCGACTTCCCGTACCCTGCGTCTGTCGCTGTACACCCTGCTGATCATCGCCGGCGCCGTCCTGGCCGCGACCCTGGCGATCCGCCACGCCGAACGCCAGGCCCTGGAGGAGGACGCGGCCCGCGCCAGCCAGCAACTGGCGCTGTACGCCAATTCCCTTCACACCCTGATCGACCGCTACCGCGCCCTGCCCGCCGTGCTGGCGCTCGACCCGCAGCTGCGCGCGGCCCTGGGCGGCCCGGTGAGCGCCGAGCAGCAGGCGGCGCTCAACCTGAAGCTGGAGAAGATCAACGGCGCGGCGCAGTCCTCGACCCTCGAACTGCTCGACCACACCGGCCTGGCGGTGGCCGCCAGCAACTGGCGCCTGCCCAGCAGCTACGTCGGCCACAATTACGGGTTCCGCCCATACTTCAGCCAGACCCGCACCCAAGGCAGCGGACGCTTCTACGCCGTGGGCGTGACCAGCGGGATTCCCGGCTACTTCCTCTCCAGCGCCGTGCTCGGCGAACAGGACGAATTCCTCGGGGCGATGGTGGTCAAGCTCGAATTCCCCGAGCTTGAACGCGAATGGAGCCAGGGCAGCGACACCCTGCTGGTCAGCGATGCGCGGGGCATCATCTTCATCGCCAACCAGCCGGGCTGGCGCTACCGCGCGCTGCGGCCGCTGGATGCCGCCGACCTGGCCGACATCAAGGCCACGCGCCAATACGACAAACAGGCGCTGGTGCCGCTCACGCACCTGTCGCTGCGCCGCTTCGACGACACCAGCGACCTGCGCCGGGTCGAAGGCCCGCAGGGCACCGCCGACTACCTGTGGGAATCCCTGCCGCTGACCGCCGAAGGCTGGACGCTGCACCTGCTGCGCCGCCCGCAGGTGGCGTTCGAGGACCTGCGCAACGCCGGGCTCGCCGCCGCCGGGGTGTGGCTGGCGCTGGTGTTCCTGCTGCTGTTCCTCAACCAGCGCTGGCGCCTGGGCAAGATGCGCCAGCGCAGCCGCGCCGAGCTCAAGCGGCTGGTGGAAGAACGCACCCGCGAGCTGCGCACCGCCCAGGACGGCCTGGTGCAGTCGGCCAAACTGGCGGCGCTGGGGCAGATGTCCGCCGCGCTGGCCCACGAGATCAACCAGCCGCTGACCGCCCAGCGCATGCAACTGGCCACCTTGCGCCTGCTGCTCGATCATGGCCGCGTCGATGAGGCCTACAAGGCGCTCAAGCCGGTGGACGACATGCTCACCCGCATGGCCGCCCTCACCGGCCACCTGAAGACCTTCGCCCGCAAGAGCCCCAGCGGCCTGCGCGAACGGCTCGACCTGGCGACCGTGGTCGATCAGGCCCTGCAATTGCTCGACACCCGCCTGCGCGACGAGCAGGTCAGCCTGGTGCTGCACCTGACCCGCCCGGCCTGGGTGCGCGGCGATGCGATCCGCCTGGAACAGGTGCTGATCAACCTGCTGCGCAACGCCCTCGACGCCATGCACGGCAAACCGTGCAAGCGCCTGCTGATCCGCCTGGAGGCCGACCAGCAGCTGTGGCACCTGAGCGTCAGCGACAGCGGCGGCGGCATCGCCGAGGAGCACCTTGGCCAGGTGTTCGACCCGTTCTTCACCACCAAGCCTGTGGGTGACGGCCTGGGCCTGGGGCTGGCGGTGTCGTTCGCCATCGCCCACGAGTCCGGCGGGCGCCTGAGCGCCGAGAACGGCGAAGGCGGCGCGGTGTTCACCTTGACCTTGCCGATCGATCTGGAGGCGCACATCTGATGCTCAATTCGGTGATGGTGGTCGACGACGAAAGCAGCATCCGCAGCGCCGTCGAACAATGGCTGAGCCTGTCGGGTTTCGAGGTGCAACTGTTCAGCCGCGCCGAGGACTGCCTGGCCGCATTGCCCCGGCACTTTGCCGGAGTGATCCTCAGCGACGTGCGCATGCCCGGCCAGAGCGGCCTGGAACTGCTGGCCGAAGTGCAGCGCCGGGACGCCGACCTGCCGGTGATCCTGTTGACCGGCCACGGCGATGTGCCGATGGCCGTCGAAGCGATGCGCGACGGCGCCTACGACTTCCTGGAAAAGCCGTTCAGCCCCGAGATCCTGCTCGGCAGCCTGCGCCGGGCGCTGGACAAGCGCCGGCTGGTGCTGGAGAACCGTACCCTGCACGAGCAGGCCGACAACCGCGCCAGGCTCGACGCCACGCTGCTCGGCGTGTCCCGCGGCATGCAGACCTTGCGCCGGCAGGTGCTGGACCTGGCCGCGCTGCCGGTCAACGTGCTGATCCGCGGCGAGACCGGCAGCGGCAAGGAAATGGTCGCCCGTTGCCTGCACGACTTCGGCCCGCGCGCGGACAAACCGTTCGTGGCGCTCAACTGCGCGGCGATCCCGGAGCAACTGTTCGAGGCCGAACTGTTCGGCCATGAGAGCGGCGCGTTCACCGGGGCGTCCGGCAAGCGCATCGGCAAGCTGGAATACGCCGACGGCGGCACGCTGTTTCTCGATGAGATCGAAAGCATGCCCCTGGCCCAGCAGGTGAAGCTGCTGCGGGTGATCCAGGAGCAGAAGCTGGAACGGCTGGGCTCGAACCAGAGCATCCGCGTGGATCTGCGCATCGTCGCCGCCACCAAGCCCGACCTGCTCGACGAGGCCCGGGCCGGGCGTTTTCGCGAAGACCTGGCCTATCGGCTGAACGTGGCCGAGCTGCGCCTGCCGCCCCTGCGCGAGCGCCGCGAAGACATCCCGCTGCTGTTCGACGCCTTCGCCCGCCAGGCCGCCGAACGGCTCGGGCGGACGTTCCCGCCGCTGGGCGGCGCCCAGCTGAGCCACCTGCTCAGCCACGACTGGCCGGGCAACGTGCGCGAACTGGCCAACGTCGCCGAGCGTCAGGTGCTGGGGCTGGACGAACCGGTGCCGGGAATCGACCCGGGGCAATCGCTGGCGGCGCAGCAAGAGGCGTTCGAGGCCCAGTGCCTGCGCATCGCCCTGACCCGGCACAAGGGCGACGTGAAGGCGGTGCTCGAAGAACTGCAGCTGCCGCGGCGCACCTTCAACGAAAAGATGCAGCGGCATGGGTTGAGCCGGGAGATGTTTGTGCAGGACAGCTGATTGCCCGGCGACTGCAGGATTTGTGGCTCAGGCAAAACTGTAGGAGCCAGCCTGCTGGCGATGGCGTCCGTGGAGGCGCCGCAGGGCTCAAACAAGATTGTGCCCTTGCCGGCGTCATCGCCAGCAGGCTGGCTGGCTCCCACAGATAGCGGGGCACACGCCCTCCATGCGGGCGCCAAGATAGGCGGATTTCCGCTCATCACCCGCCGCACGACAAGCGGATTTCCGCTCAACAACCGCGCCTACCCCCTCTAAACCGGCCCTCCGCCCCTTGGCACACCTCCTGCTATAGCCCCCGCAGGCTGCGTTTCGACGCGCTCCACAAAAACAATTAACCGAAGGATCCTTCAATGGATAACTCCAACATCCTGCCGCTTGGGGCAACTGCCGCGCCGGCCAAGGAAAGAACCACCGCCAGCCGGATCAAGTCGATCTTCAGCGGTTCCGTCGGCAACATGGTCGAGTGGTACGACTGGTACGTCTACGCCGCCTTCTCGCTGTACTTCGCCAAGACCTTCTTCCCCGCCGGCTCCACCACCGCGCAACTGATGAACACCGCCGCGATCTTCGCCGTGGGCTTCCTGATGCGCCCCATCGGCGGCTGGCTGATGGGCCTGTACGCCGACCGCAAGGGCCGCAAGGCCGCGCTGATGGCATCGGTGTACCTGATGTGCTTCGGCTCGCTGATCATCGCCCTGAGCCCGAACTACGAAACCATCGGCATCGGCGCGCCGATCCTGCTGGTGTTCGCCCGCCTGCTGCAGGGCCTGTCGGTCGGCGGCGAGTACGGCACCTCGGCCACCTACCTGTCGGAAATGGCCACCAAGGAGCGTCGCGGCTTCTTCTCCAGCTTCCAGTACGTGACTTTGATTTCCGGCCAGCTCATCGCGCTGGGCGTGCTGATCGTGCTGCAGCAGTTCCTCACCACCGAACAGCTGTACGCGTGGGGCTGGCGCATCCCGTTCGCCATCGGCGCCCTGTGCGCGATCGTCGCGCTGTACCTGCGCCGCGGCATGGAAGAGACCGAGTCGTTCGTGAAGAAGGAAAAGTCCAAGGAAAGCGCCATGCGCACCTTGCTCCGCCATCCGAAGGAACTGCTGACCGTGGTCGGCCTGACCATGGGCGGCACCCTGGCCTTCTACACCTACACCACCTACATGCAGAAGTACCTGGTGAACACCGTCGGCATGAGCATCTCCGACTCCACCACCATCTCGGCGGCGACGCTGTTCCTGTTCATGTGCCTGCAACCGGTCATCGGCGGCCTGTCGGACAAGATCGGCCGGCGTCCGATCCTGATCGCCTTCGGCGTGCTGGGCACGATCTTCACCGTGCCGATCCTGATGACCCTGCACACCATCCAGAGCTGGTGGGGCGCGTTCTTCCTGATCATGGCGGCGCTGATCATCGTCAGCGGCTACACCTCGATCAACGCGGTGGTGAAGGCCGAACTGTTCCCGACCGAAATCCGCGCCCTGGGCGTCGGCCTGCCGTACGCGCTGACCGTGTCGATCTTCGGCGGCACCGCCGAGTACATCGCGCTGTGGTTCAAGAGCATCGGCATGGAGACCGGCTACTACTGGTACGTGACCGCGTGCATCGCCGTGTCGCTGCTGGTGTACATCACCATGAAGGACACCCAGAAGCACTCGCGGATCGTGACTGACTGACTGACAGCTGTCCGTGCAGTCACCGCAAGGGTGACTGCAATGGCCCCATCGCCAGCAGGGTGGCCCCACAGGGGGTCGGCGGTGTCCACCAACCCCGTGTTCACCGCCAATCCTTGTGGGAGCCAGCCTGCTGGCGATGGGGATCACCCCGGCATCAAGCGGACTCGGCCACCTGCTGCCGGCTGCCGTACCGCTTCTGCGCAAACGCCGCCCCGGCGATCATCACCACCAGGATCCCCGCCAGCACCGCCGACGAGCCGACGGTGCCGAAGTCCAGGCCGCCCTTCTCATGGGATTTGGTCATCAGGTCACCCAGTGTCGCGCCGAACGGCCGGGTCAGCACGAACGCCACCCAGAACAGCGCCACCGACGAGATCTTGGTGAAATACCTGAGCAGCACCACCAACGCGATCGCCGAGCCGATCAGCAGCGCGCCGCCGGCAAAGCCCAGGCCCGAGTCGTCGGCCAGGTAATCGCCCAGCGCGGTGCCCAGAGTGTTGGAGAACAGGATCGCCATCCAGTAGAACATCTCGCCGCGAAAGGTCTGCACCTTGTTGACGTTGAGCGAGTCGCCGCTCAGGCGCCAGGCCGCAAAGATCGCCAGCAGGATCGAGATCAGGATCATCGAGCCCGCGGCATAGCCCAGGCCCAGGGTGCGGTCCATGAAATCGGACAGGGTGGTGCCGGCGGTGCTGGTGGACAGGATCACGATCCAGTACAGCAGCGGCTTGTAGGTCTTGGCCTTCAGTTGCGTGACCAGCGTCAGGACGAACACGCTGATCAGGATCAGCGAGCTGATCGCGTAACCGACGTCGAGGGTCATCGACAGCAGATCCCCCGCCGTTTCCCCCAGGGTCGTCGCGCAGATTTTCATCACCCAGAACGCCAGGGTGATTTGAGGCAGTTTATTCATGAACGCAAGAGCTCCCGTGTGTGACGGCCGGTTGTTCGATTTCTGGCCGCCGGCAGACTGGCGTCCGAGGGGTGAAAAACCGGTCGGCGTTCCATGAAAAATCTGTCACACGGGCCAAAACAGCGATTAATCACCGGTTAATGCCGCTGCCCCATCCTGCACTCACCTGATCGATTGACTGCGCGACGTTCGCCCGAGGACGGAAGCGAATCCGATGCGTCGCCCTTAACATCTAGTTAATCGATTGTTATCAGCATTAATTTGCGCTTTTTAATCAATTTTATTGGCGTAGCATTCAACTCAAGCAAGACACAACGCCAACGAACACGGAGAAACGACCATGAACACCAAACTGATCCTCGCCCTGACCCTGTCCCTCCTGGCCGCCAACACTTTCGCCGCCGACGGTTCGGACAAGACCAAATCCGCCGACTTCATCTCCGGCGCCAGCGCCTCGGTCGAACACAGCACCTCCGGCGCCTACGCCGCTGACGGTTTCGACAAGACCGGCACCGCCAACGCCATCGCCGCCGACGGCTTCGACAAGACCGGCACCGCCAACGCCATCGCCGCCGACGGCTTCGACAAGACCGGCACCGCCAACGCCATCGCCGCCGACGGCTTCGACAAGACCGGCACCGCCGCTGCCATCAGCTGAACCGCGGATGCAAACACCAAAGCCCGGCCAATGCCGGGCTTGTTCATTTCTGCAGCGACACAGCTGCGAGGTCCCAAGCAAAACCCTGTGGGAGCCAGCCTGCTGGCGATGGCGCCAGCCCAGTCACCACGAGACAGAATCAAGACAGTTGCCCCACAGGCGCCTGCACCGGACTGGCAATCAGCGCCCCGCGCTTGCACTATGGCCCCCCTCAGAACACAGCCTTCCAGGAACACCCCCACCATGCCCGACGACATCCACTTCTACGAACCCGCCAACGGCCACGGCCTGCCCCACGATCCGTTCAACGCCATCGTCGGTCCGCGCCCCATCGGCTGGATCTCGTCGCAGGATGCCGAAGGCCGGCTGAACCTGGCGCCGTACAGCTTCTTCAACGCCTTCAACTACATCCCGCCAATCATCGGGTTCTCCAGCGTGGGCCGCAAAGACAGCCTGAACAACATCGAGCAGACCGGCGAATTCGCCTGGAACCTCGCCACCCGGCCGCTGGCCGAGCAGATGAACCAGAGCTGCGCGGCGGTTGGGCCTGAGGTCGACGAGTTCGAACTGGCGGGCTTGACCACCGTGGCGTCGAAAGTGATTGCGGTGCCGCGGGTGGCCGAAAGCCCGGTGTCCTTCGAATGCAAGGTCACTCAGATCATTCAGCTGCAACGGGCGAATGGCGAGACAGTGCCGAGCTGGCTGATCCTCGGCGAAGTGGTCGCCGTGCACATCGCCAAATGGCTGCTCAAGGACGGGATCTACGACACCGCCGCCGCAGAACCGATTCTGCGCGGCGGCGGGCCGGCGGACTATTTCCAGCTGGGGCCGCAAGCGTTGTTCAAGATGTGGCGACCGGGTGCGGTCAAGTGAGGCTCACCAGATGAGTTCGGCGTCGTCGCTGACGCCCTGAAGGCGTTTCAGCTCGCGGGTCGCGGCGTCGTCGGCCGCGATGGCGCCGGGGAACACCTGTTCATCCAGCAGTTTGTGGAAACGCGGGGCGCCGCCATCGACCAGGGCCTTGACCGCAATGGCGGCGTAATAGCCCTTGTTGCCGCCCAGCTCGACGGGGACCACAGCGGAAACCGCTTCGAAGTGTGCGAACTCTTTACGTGCCATGTCTCAGGTTCCGGCTCAGTCAAATAGGCCGGCCATTAAACCCTCAACCGGCGAGTTTGTGTACCGGTGCACCGCAGGCGCCGAGCGCCTGGGCGGCCGACACTTCCTTGAACGTGTGGAAATCCACTTGGTTGACCACCAGGTCCTGCACCAGCTCGCCGAACACCTCCATCGACGGACTGGCGAAATAGGCGGTCATCGCCTGCTGGCTGCTCCAGAAGCCGGACACCAGCCACAGCTGCGGATCGCACTGCGAATGCTGCAAGGCGAAGTTCAGGCAACCGGGGGCGGCGCGGGACGGCTCGATCAGCGCGCTCAGGCGCACGCCCAACTCTTCCGAGCGCCCGGCGCGCGCCCGGATGAAGGCCATATGACTGACGGGAATTTGCTTGGACATGTTCAATCCCTCCCAGGGAGTCGCGTGGCAGCCGGGGACGGGCTGCGACAGGATCCAAGGTTACGGGCTGCCTGCCGGGCGCCGTTAGTCGATTCCTGCCGTTGCCTTGCACGATCCTGCGAAACTGCCTCAAGGCCCTGTAAAAAAGTGTGAAGGCCTGTCACGGTGCTGTCACACAGGTTTCGAGCAAGTTTGCCCGCCTGCGTCCTGTCATGTCTGGGGGCCGAGGCAACCCCGTGCAGGATCAGGCAAGCATTTGACAGGATGTGTCTACCGCTCACGCTTGCACAAACTTATGCTCTGCCCCACTTCACCGCCCTTGCCGAGGAGGTCGTGCATGACGTCACCCGAACATTTCCCAGCCCCGCTGGACGCCGACATGGAAAAGCAGCGCGCGGAACTGGCGACGCTCATCCGCCGCAACACCTCGGAAGACGGCAGCTACGCCACGGCCATCGGTTCGCTGTTCATGTCCCGCCACACCCAGTCCCATGACTTCGCCCCGGTGCTGGCGCAACCGGCGCTGTGCATCATGGCCCAGGGACGCAAGGAGGTGCGGCTGGCGGACGAGTACTTCAACTACGATCCTTTGAACTACCTGGTGGTGTCGGTCTCGATGCCGCTGAGCGGGCGGGTGGTGAACGTCTCGCCCGACGAGCCGATCCTGGCCGTGCGCCTGGACATCGACCCGGCGGAAATCACCGCGCTGATCGCCGACGCCGGCCCCATGGGCGTGCCGACCCGGCCGACCGGGCGCGGCCTGTACGTCGAACGGATCGACAGCGCCATGCTCGACGCGGTGCTGCGCCTGGCGCGCCTGCTCGACACGCCCAAAGACATCGCCATGCTCGCGCCGCTGATCCGCCGGGAGATCCTCTATCGCCTGCTGCGCAGCCCCCAGGGCCACCGGCTGTACGAGATCGCCATCGCCAACAGCCAGAGCCACCGCATCAGCCAGGCGATCAAATGGCTAAACGGCAACTTCGAGCAGCCGTTGCGCATCGATGACCTGGCCAAGGAAGTGAACCTGAGCGTCTCCACCTTGCATCACCGCTTCAAGGCGATGACAGCGATGAGCCCGCTGCAGTACCAGAAGCAACTGCGCCTGCAAGAGGCCCGGCGGCTGATGCTGACCGAAGGGCTGGAGGCCTCGGCGGCGGGGTATCGGGTGGGCTATGAAAGTCCGTCGCAGTTCAGCCGCGAGTACAGCCGGCTGTTCGGCGCGCCGCCGCTGCGGGATCTGGCGCGGTTGCGGCTCACGGTCTGATCCATGTTTTTTGGTGCTGCGTCTGGCCCAATCGCCAGCAGGCTGGCTCCCACAGAGGATGTGTGTTGATCACGGATTCCATGTGGGAGCCAGCCTGCTGGCGATGGGGGCGGCGCTGCCGGCATCACGGCCGGATCAAGCCCCCAGCACCCGGCACGCCTCGGACGGCAGCGTCACCGACACCGGATGCCCGATCCCCAGGCCGATGTCCTGGCACGGCGTGCTCAATGCGGTGAACGTCACCCCGGAACACTCCACCGTGGTCTCGATGGTCGCGCCGATGTCGCGCACGAACGTCACCGTGCCCAGCAGCCGGTTGCCCGCCGTCGCCTGGGGCGCCGACAGTTGCAGGTCTTCGGGGCGGATCAGCATCTTCACCTTCTGGCCCACCACGATGCTGCTGCAGATCGGCACTTGAAGCGCATCGCCGCCCGGCAGCACGACCTTGCCGTCGCCCAGCGCCGTGGCCGGGAAAATGTTGCCCGAGCCGATGAAGTCCGCGACGAATTCGTTCGCCGGGTGCCGGTAGATCTCGATGGGCGTGCCCACCTGCTGCACCCGGTGCTCGCCCAGCACCACCACGATGTCGGCCATGGTCATGGCCTCGCGCTGGTCATGGGTGACCATGATGGTGGTGATGTTCAGCCGCTGCTGCAGTTGGCGGATCTCCACCTGCATCGATTCGCGCAGCTTGGCGTCCAGCGCCGACAGCGGCTCGTCGAGCAGCAGGATCTTGGGGTGCGAGGCAATCGCCCGGGCGATCGCCACCCGTTGGCGCTGGCCGCCGGAGAGCTTGGCCACCGGACGGTCGATCATCGCCTGCAGCTGGATCATCTCCAGCAGCTCCACCACCCGCGCCCGCTGCTCGGCCTTGCCCACGCCGCGCAGCTTCAACGGATAGGCGATGTTCTCGCCCACGGTCATGTGCGGGAACAGCGCCAGCGACTGGAACACCATGCCGAAGTTACGCAGGTGCGCCGGGGTGTGGCCGATGTCCTCGCCGTCCAGGCGGATCTCGCCGCCGGTGAGGGTCTCAAGCCCGGCGATCATGCGCAGCAAGGTGGTCTTGCCGCAGCCCGACGGCCCCAGGAAACACACCAGCTTGCCCTGGGGCAAATGCAGGTTGACGTCTTTCACCGCGCAGGCCGAGCCGTAATGCTTCTCGACGTTTTCCAGAATCAGTCCAGACATGTTGCACCTCAAATCAGAAGGAAACGCCGCCCTCGCCCACCAGCTTCTCCAGCGCCCAGATCAGGACGAAGTCGATCAGCACGATCAGCACGGCAAACGAGAATACGGTGGGGTCGAGCGAGGACACGGTGCGGCTGTACATCCAGATCGGCACGGTCATGACGTCGATGGTGTAGAGGAAATAGGTGACGGTGAATTCGTTGAACGAGACGATGAACGCCAGCAGCATGCCCGCCAGGATCCCCGACTTCATCAGCGGCACCACCACATCGACGATCGCCCGCAGCGGCGAGGCGCCGAGCATCTGCGCCGCCTCCTCGACCTCGCTGCCGATGGAGAGCATGGCCGCCGTGCAGTTCTTGACCACGAACGGCAGCGCCAGGATCACGTGGGCGATCACCAGCCGCGAGGTGGTCATGTGGAACGGCAGGCTGTCGAACACCAACAGCATCGCCAGGCCCAGCACCACCATCGGGAACACCAGCGGCAGCGACATCAGTTGCAGCGCCACGGCCTTGCCGCGGAACTCGCAGCGGGTCAGCGCGTAGGCCGCCGGCACTGCGATCAGGGTGGCGAAGACCATGGTCAGGCACGACACCAGCAGGCTGGTGGCCATGGCCTGACCGAGGCTCAGCACGTCGCTGGCGTCCGGCGAGACGAAGGTGTGCCACGCGGCCTTGTACCATTGCAGGCTGTAGCTGGCCGGCGGGAAGTCGAGGTTCGACGCGCCGCTGAACGACATCACGATCATGGTCAGGATCGGCAGCACCGCCAGCAGCAGGATCACACCGGACAGGATCCCGGCGAACTTGCCCGTGTCGCCGGGCAGCAGCGCGTGGCGCTTCTTGGTCAGGGCAGTCATTGCGAAGCCTCCAGCAACCGGCGACGGCGGCCGGTGACGTATTCGGACAGGGTCATGATCGCCAGGGTGGTGGCGATCAGCACCACGCCTGCGGCGGACGCGGCGGGCCAGTTCATCAGCGGGGCGATCTGGTCGTGCACCATCACCGCCAGCATCGGCACCCGCCGCCCGCCCAGCAGCAGCGGCACCACGAAGCTGCTGGCGTTGTAGGCGAACACCAGCGTCGCGCCGGTGATGATTCCCGGCAGGCTCATCGGCAGCACCACCTGGCGGAACACCTGCCAGCGGCTGGCGCCCAGGGTCGCGGCGGCCTCTTCGAAGCTGCGGGACACGCCGCGCATGGCGCTGGCGATCGGCAGCACGGCCAGCGGGAACGCGGTCTGCACCAGCCCCATCAGCACGCCGTTCTGGTTGTACAGCAGCATGATCGGCCGCTTGATCAGGCCCAGCCCCATCAGGGTCTGGTTGAGCATGCCGCCGGGGCCGAGGATCACCAGCCAGCCGTAGCTCTGCAGCAGCAGGTTGACCAACAGCGGCAGCAGCACCGCCGCCAGGAAGATCCGCCGCACGAACGGCGACGTCAGGCGCGACATGGTGTACGCCACCGGGATCGCCAGCAGCACGGCGATCACCGCGCTGATCAGCGCCAGGCGCAGGGTCAGCAGCAACGACTTGAGGTAGTACGGTTCGAGCAGCTGCGCGTAGCTGGCCAGGCTGAAGCCCGTCCACTCCGCGCCCTTGGTGCCGATGCTCATGCGCAGCACCAGCAGGCTCGCGGCGATCAGCACGCCGAGGAACAGCATCGACGGCGTGAGGAAAAACCACGCCCGGACGGTGGGCGAAACGCCGCGCGCCGGGCGCACGTCGGCCGCGCCGACCGGGTGGGTCAGGGATTGATGTTCCATGGCAATGATCTCGTCAATGGAAAAACAACTGACAAACACAGATTTCCAAACCCCCGCGAACCCTGCGGGAGCTGGCTTGCCAGCGATGACGGCCGACCTGTCGAAATGAACTCACTGACAGATTGCTATCGCTGGCAAGCCAGCTCCCACAGGGGGTTGCGGTGTTCTGAAGGTTGCGTTCGGCTCAGGAAGAAAAGATTTCCGTGTAGCGACGGATCCACTGGTCATGCACGGTGGCCAGGAAGGCGTTGTCGTGCATGATCGCCTTCTCGGCGATCTGCTCCGGCGTCAGGATGTACGGGCTCTTGCGCGCCTCGGCGGAGATGATCGCCTTGGCGTTGACCGGGCCGTTGAAGATGTCTTCGGCCATCTTGCCCTGCACCAGCGGGTCGAGGGAGTGATCGATGAAGGCGTAGGCCAGGTCGGTGTCGCCGGGACGGTTCTTGGGCATTACCGACAGCATCAGGTCGGTGTAGAACCCTTCCTTCATGCCGAACGTGGCGCCCAGGCCGTAGTTCGCGTCGCGGATCTGCTTGGGGAAGAACGCCGGGGCGTAGAGCCCGCCCATGTCCAGGGAGCCGGTGCGGAACAGTTCGGCGATCTGGTTGGGGTTCTCGCCCAAGGTCACCACGCGGTCCTTGAGCTCGGCCAGTTTCTTGAAGCCCGGCTCGATGTTGTGCTCGTCGCCGCCGGCCAGTTTGGCGGCGATGATGATCAGGTCCATCGCCTCGGTCCAGTTCGGCGGCGGCAGGAAGATGTTCGGCGCCAGGTCAGCGTCCCACAGTGCGGCGTAGCTGTCCGGCGCCGTGCTTTGGGTGCGGGTGCTGTAGACCAGGCTGTTGCACCACAGCAGGTAACCGATGCCGTGGCCGTTGGCGCCGGTGCGGTACTTTTCCGGCACGTCGATCAGGTTGGGGATGCGGTTCAGGTCGGGCTTTTCCAGCAGCCCGGCGGCGGCCAGGCCTTCGGCGCCGACGCCGGCCAGGGTGATGATGTCGTACTGCGGACGGTCGCCGCCGGCCTTGAGCTTGGCGACCATTTCCGAGGTGCTGCCGGTGCGGTCGGCGATCACCTTGGCGCCGGTCTTGGCCTCGAAGGTCGCGGCGATGTTGCGCAACGCGGCCAGGCCGGTGTCATCCGACCAGGTCAGCAGGCGCAGGGTCTTGCCGGCGAAACGGGTGTCGCTGGCGCTCGCCCGGATAAAGGGCATGCTCAACGCCGCCGCAGCCACCGAGGCCACGCCGACGGTCTTGATGAATTGACGCCTGTTCAGATCGTGCTCGCCCATGAAGGACTCCCTTTGTTCTTGTAAGTATGAGATTGACCGCAACCCTTGCGCTGACCGTCCGGAACCGCCAAAGCCCCGGTTTCAAAGGGCTTGGGCGAGGTCGGCGGATTCATCCTGAGGTCGGGCGCAAGCGCTGACCATCGATAAAAACTCATTGGAGCCATGACGCCGGCGCATGCCTCATTGCGAGGCATGCGTTCACTTTTTTCGGGCGTTCAGAGCGCCCGCACCACGTGCTTGATCTCCTGGAACGCGGCCAGTCCCCACGGCCCCAGCTCACGGCCCAGGCTGCTCTGCTTGTAGCCGCCCCACGCCGTCTGCGGGAAGATCACCTGCGGCGCGTTCAGCCACACAAGCCCCGCCTGCAGGGCGTCGGCGACCCGGTCCGCGGCTTCGGCGTCACGGGTGACCACACTGGCCACCAGGCCGAACCGGCTGTCGTTGGCCAGGGCGATCGCCTCGGCCTCGGTGGCGAAACTGCGCACGCACACCACCGGCCCGAAGATCTCCTCGCACCACAGCGCACTGTCCAGGGGCACTTCGGTGAACACCGTCGGCTGCAAGAAGTAGCCGCGGGCGAGGTCGGCGGGACGGTTGCCGCCGCACACCAGCTTCGCCCCGGCGCTCAGGCCGCGGTCGATGTGGCCGAGCACCCGCTGGTACTGCGCCTGGTTGACCAGCGCGCCCATCTCCACGTCTGGGTCGAACGGGTCGGCCACGCGGATCCTCTCGGCGCGGGCCTTGAGCCGCGTGAGGAATTCGTCGGCCAGCTCATCGGCGACCAGCACCCGGCTGGTGGCCGAGCACATTTGCCCGGCGTTGAAGAAGGCACCGCCGCAGGCCAGTTCCACCGCCAGGTCGAGGTCGGCGTCGGCCAGCACCAGCAGCGAGGATTTGCCGCCCAGCTCCAGGCTCACGCCCTTCACGGTCTCGGCGGCGCGCTGCATCACCTGCACCCCCACCGCGTTGCTGCCGGTGAACGACACCTTGGCGATGCGCGGATCCGCCGCCAGCGGCGCCCCCACCGCCAGCCCAGTGCCGCAGACCAGGTTGAACACGCCGTCAGGCAGGCCGGACTCGGCGATGATCGCTGCCAGCTCCAGCTCCGCCAGCGGCGTGACCTCCGACGGCTTGAGCACCACGCAGCAGCCGGCGGCCAGGGCCGGGGCGAGCTTCCACGCGGTGGTGACCATCGGGAAGTTCCACGGCACGATCAGCCCGACCACACCGCAGGGCTCGCGGCGCACGCGGGCGCTGAAGTCGTCGCTGGGCAGCGGCACCTCCGCGTCGTTCTTGGCGTCCAGGCTGTCGGCCAGCCCGGCGTAGTACTCGAACGTCGCGATCACGTCATCGACGTCGATGACCGCCTCGAACAGCGGCTTGCCGTTGTTGCTCGACTGCAGCTTCATCAGGTGTTCGCGGCCGTTGCGCACGCCGTTGGCGATGTTGCGCAGGATCGCCGCACGCTCGGCGCCGGTGGTCTTCGACCAGGCCTTGAAGGCTTCGGCCGCTGCCGCCACCGCCCGGTCGACCGCGCGCTCGTCGCCGCCGTTGACCGTGGTCAGCAGCGCTTCGGTGGCCGGGTTGATCACCCGCAGGTGTTCGCCGCCGGACGACCATTGGCCATTGATGTAGAGACCGTCGAGGGTCGTCGGGAAATTCAGGGCCGAACTCATTGCGCCACCGCCTTCATCCATTGTGTCTGGTCGATTTCGATCAGGGTCGGGCCCTGACGGTCCGTGGCCGCCCGCAGCGCGCCGCGCAGTTGCTCGACGGAGCCGGCCGAGTGGGCCGCACAGCCCAGGGCCTGAGCCACGCCGATGAAGTCCGGGGTGTAGATGTCCACGCCCACCGGTTCGATGGCGCGGTTGACCATGTAGCGCTTGATCTCTTCGTAGCCCTGGTTGTTCCACAACAGGACGATCACCGGCACCCGCGCCTCCACGGCGCTGGCCAGTTCCGGCAGGGTGAACTGCAGGCCGCCGTCGCCGATCAGGCACACCACCGGCGGGCGCGCGCCTTGCTCCAGGCGGCCGCCCAGCCAGGCGCCGATGGCCGCCGGCAAGGCGTAGCCGAGGGTGCCGTAGCCGGTGGAGGCGTTGAACCAGCGGCGCGGATGGTCGGGGTTGAAGGTGAGGTTGCCGGTGTACACCGGTTGCGTGGAGTCACCGACGAACACCGCTTGCGGCAACTCGTGCAGAACGGTTTCCAGGAAGCGGGTCTGGGCCAGGGCCGGCGCGTCCCAGCCGGCGGCCAGTTCCTCGCGCAGGCGGGCGGCGCGCACCTGGCCCCAATCGTTGCGGCGCTCGGCCAGGGGGTGATGGGCCATCGCGCTGAGCAGCGCCTGGGCCGCGTTGCGTGAGTCGGCCACCAGCGCCACGTGAGGCGGGTAGTTGCGCACGGTCTGGTCCGGGTCGATGTCGACGCGCAGCAGTTGGCCGGGAATCTCGAAGCCGCCGGCGAAGGTGACGTCGTAGTCGGTTTCCGCCAGCTCGGTGCCGATGGCCAGCACCACATCGGCATCGGCCACCAGCGCACGGGTGGCGACCAGGCTCTGGGTCGAACCGATCAGCAGCGGATGGCCCGACGGCAACATGCCTTTGGCGTTGATGGTCAGCGCCACCGGCGCGTCCAGCCGTTCGGCCAGTTCGGTGAGTTCGGCGGCCGCGTCGATGGCGCCGCCGCCGGCGAGGATCAGCGGACGCTCTGCACCCGCCAACAGTTCGGCCATGCGGTTCACGGCAGACGGTGCGGCACCGGCGCGGTCGATGTGCACCGGCACGCTGGCGAGCAGGTCATCGGCGTCTTCCACCAGCACGTCCAGCGGGATCTCGATGTGCACCGGACGCGGACGCCCGGCTTGGAACAGCGCGAACGCCCGGGCCAGCACCGCCGGCAGTTCCGCGGCGGACATCAAGGTGTGGGAGAACGCCGCCACACCGCCGACCAGCGCGCTCTGGTTCGGCAGTTCGTGGAGCTTGCCGCGGCCGCCGCCCAATTGGCTGCGCGACTGCACGCTGGAGATCACCAGCATCGGGATCGAGTCGGCGTAGGCCTGGCCCATGGCGGTGGTGATGTTGGTCATGCCGGGACCGGTGATGATGAAGCACACGCCCGGCTTGCCGCTGGTGCGGGCATAGCCGTCGGCCATGAAGCCGGCGCCCTGCTCATGGCGCGGGGTGACGTGGTTGATGCTCGAACGGGCCAGCCCGCGATACAGCTCCACGGTGTGCACCCCCGGGATGCCGAACACCTGCTCGACTCCGTAATCCTCGAGTAACTTGACCAGTACTTCGCCGCATGTCGCCATGGTTATGCCCTTCTTGTTCGATTGAGACTCCGGCCTCCTTTTGTGGGAGTCCGGGAATGGCCTCATTGAAACGGGCGCCCCATAGCCGCAACAATCGATAAAAGCTCATACTAGCCATGTCCTCACGTCATACCTTGGATCCACATGAAACGACTGCCTCCCCTGCCCGCCCTGCACACGTTTCTGGTCACCGCGCAGTGCTGCAACTTCACCCGGGCCGCCGAGCAGTTGCACATCACCCAGGGCGCGGTGAGCCGACAGATCGCAGGGCTCGAGGATCATTTGGGCTATGAGCTGTTCATCCGCCTGGCCCGGGGGCTGGAACTGACCGCCGAAGGCCGCGAATGGCTGCCGAAGGTGCAGCAGGTGTTCGACCTGATCGGCGATTCGGTGGAGCAGATCGGCGCCAAGCGCGAGACCCTGCAACTCAAGGCACCGAGCTGCGTGATGCGCTGGCTGTTGCCGCGCCTGATGCAGTGGCAGCGCGAACGCCCGGACGCGCCGGTGAAGCTGACCGCCTCGCTCCAGCACGGGGTGGACTTCCAGCGTGAACAGTTCGACGCGGCGGTGATCTACGGCACCGCGCCCCACGATCTGCCGGCCGCGCTGCACATGTTCGACGAACAGCTGACGCCGGTCTGCTCGCCGGTGCTGCTCAAGGGCGCACCGGGCCTGAACTCTCCGGCCGATCTGCAACAACACTTGCTGCTGCACCCCACCCATGACGACCAGGACTGGACGCTCTGGCTGAAGGCCGCCGACCTGCGGCTGAACAACATCGGCAGCGGTCAGCACTTCGAGACGCTGGACCAGGCCATGTCGATGGCCTCCCACGGCACGGGTGTGGCGATCGGTGACTGGTCGTTGATCGGCGATGACCTGAACGCCGGACGGCTGGTGACGCCGTTCGATCTGAAGGTCAAGACAGGGCTTGGCTACTACGTGGTGGCGCCGGACAGGCCAGAGCCGTCGGCGAAGCTGCGGGAACTGATGGTGTGGCTGGTGGAGCAGGCGCATACCCGCTGAGCCGCTGGGTTTTGCGGCGTCTTCAGTGACGCCATCGCCAGCAGGCTGGCTCCCACAAGGATCGGCGGCGCCGAGAAGTCTGTGGGAACCCGTTGCTGGCGATGGCGGAGGAACATTCAGCGTTGAGCATTCTGAACTGACACCTTCGCGAGCGGGCTCCCCGCCGGCCCCTGTGGGAGCCAGCCTGCTGGCGATGGCGAAAGTGAATGCAGCGCAGAAGCGGGAGCCGGACAGTGGCTCCCACAACGCGGGATGGATCAGTAGCCGACGGTGAAACGCTGGCGCGAATGCTTCGGTGTCTGTACCTCGTCGATCAGGGCGATGGCGTAGTCGGCGAAGGTGATCCAGCTGCGGCCTTCGGCGCTGACCAGCAGATCGTCCTTGCCCACCCGGAACTTACCGCTGCGCTCGCCTTCGACGAACTCCGCGGACGGCGACAGGAACGTCCAGTCCAGTTCTTTCTCCTGACGCAACGCTTCGAGGAACGCGGCACCGGCGCTGGCCTCGGCCTTGTACTCGGCCGGGAAACCCGCGCTGTCGATCACCCGGGTGCCGTCCGGCAGCAACAGCGAACCGGCGCCGCCCACCACCAGCAGACGCTTGACTCCGGCCCGCTTGACCGGACCGGTCACGGCAGCGGCCGGCACGGTGGCGAAATGCGCGGCGCTGATCACCGCGTCGTGGCCGGCCACCGCCGCTTGCAGCGCAGCGGCGTCCAGCACGTCGAGGGACTTGGCCGTCACGCCGGCACGGGCGCCGATCTTCGACGTGTCCCGGGCGATGGCGGTGACGCTGTGGCCGCGGCGCAGGGCCTCTTCCAGCAATTGGCTGCCGGCCCGGCCGGTGGCTCCGATGATTGCGATCTTGCTCATGACATTCTCCAATTGGCTTGAGAGTGTTGCTAAGTTCAGGAACGGCTCACCACTTCATTTCGCCCTTGGCGACCTTGGCGCTCAGCTCCAGGGAGCTTTCCTCGCCCAGTTTCGGGTAGCGCTTCTTCATCGCGGCGATCAGGGCGGCGGAGTCCTTGGCCTTGGCGGTCTCTTCGTCGAAAGCCTTGATGTAGTCGGCGGTGAACCGCACCGAGGCCAGCGAGCGGCCGCTGTCGCCCAGGTAATGGCCCGGCACCACGGTCTTCGGCTTCAGGGTCTCGATCGAGTGCAGGGTCTCCAGCCAGTCGGCGTGGGATTGCGCGGTCTGGGTGTCGGCCATCCACACATGGATGTTCTCGGCCACCACCACGCCGCCGACCACGGCCTTGAGCGAAGGGATCCACACGAAGCTGCGGTCCGGCTGCTTGCCTTCCAGGCCGACCACTTGCAGCTTCTGCCCTTCGAGGATCAGGCTGTCGCCTTCAAGCACACCCGGCACGATGGTCTTGGCCGGCACATCGTCGCCCATTTTCGGGCCCCAGAACGCGAGCTTGCCGTCCACGGTCTGCTTGATGTGATCGACGGTCGGCTGCGAGGCCAGCACCTTGGCGTCCGGGAAGGCCTTGGTCAGGGTGTCGAGGCCGAAGTAGTAGTCCGGGTCACCGTGGCTGATGTAGATGGCGGTCAGGTGCTTGCCGCTGGCGCGGATCTTTTCCACCACCTGCTCGGCCTGGGACTTGCCGAACTGGGCATCGACCAGGATCGCGTCCTTCTCGCCGCTGACCAGCACCGAGGTCACCGGGAAGATGGCGTGGGTGCCGGGGTTGTAGACGTCGAGGGTCAGGTTGGCTGCGGCGGCGTGCGCGGCGAAGCCGAGGGTGGCGGTGGCGAGTAGGACACGCTTGAGGGTGGTGAAGCCGATCATCGGTTGCTCCGCTGTTCAAATGCCAGGCTTGGCGATGGGAGAGAGCTTAGTTGCCAGAGTCGGTACAAAAAATGCGATGCTTGAACATAGTTTGTTTCTGAAAGCGGGCAAATCATGGATCGTCTCCAAGCAATGCGGGTGTTTGTCACGGTGGTGGATCTGGGCAGCCAGTCGGCGGCGGCCGATCACCTGGAGCTGTCGCGGCCGGTGGTGTCGCGGTATCTGGCGGAACTGGAGGACTGGGTCGGCGCACGCCTGATGCACCGCACCACACGCAAGTTGAGCCTGACCGCCGCCGGCAACGAAATCCTGCCGCGCTGCCGGCAGATGCTCGAACTGTCCAGCGACATGCAGGCCGCCGTCAGCGAGCCCGACGACGCCCCGCGCGGGCTGCTGCGCATCAGCGTCAGCACCTCGTTCGGCCAGGCGCAGCTGGCCGATGCCATGGCGGCGTTCGTCAAGCGCTATCCGGGCGTGAACATCGACCTGCAGATGCTCGACCGCACGGTGAACCTGGTGGACGAACGCATCGACCTGGCGATCCGCACCAGCAACGACCTCGACCCGAACCTGATCGCCCGGCGCCTGACCGTGTGCCGTTCGGTGGTCTGCGCCGCGCCGTCGTACCTGCACGACCGGCCGCGGCCGCAGCGGGTGGAAGAACTGAGCCGGCACAACTGCCTGACCCATTCCTACTTCGGCAAAAGCCTGTGGCATTTCGAGGAGCACGGCGAACCGGTGTCGGTGCCGGTGCAGGGCAACATCAGCGCCAACGAGGCCAGCACCCTGCTGCGGGCGACCCTGGCCGGCGCGGGGGTGGCGATGCTGCCGACCTATCAGGCCGGGGTGCACATCCACAGCGGCGAACTGGTGCGCCTGCTGCCCCACGCCGAACCGCGGCGGATGAACATTTACGCGGTCTACGCCTCGCGCAAGCACATGCCGGCGGCGCTGCGCTGCATGCTGGACTTCCTGGTGCAGCGCTTTCCCGAGAACCCCGCCTGGGACGAAGGCCTGTAACCCCCGCCCGTCCTTGCGGGAGCCAGCCTGCTGGCGATGGCGTCCGTCCAGGCGCCGCAGACAGCGGCGTTTCCAACGCAGTGGCAACTCACCACCGCTGACCTATGCTGAAAACAGTACCCCCCGGGTATTCGTTCAGAGGTCACCGCCATGAACACCAGGACACGAAGATACCTCGCGATTTTCATCACCTGTGCGGCCACGCTGGCGCTGTACGGCACCGCGGCCTGGCGGGTGGAGCAGTTGCGGCAACTGCCCCGGGACTACGCCAGCTGCAACTTCGAGCGCTGCATTCCGCACAACGCCACCCTCAACGCGCTGCGCTGAGCCCGACTCCCTTTGTAGGAGCCAGCCTGCTGGCGATTGCTGACTGAGCCGCCGTCGATGTCGGCTGACAGGTCGCTATCGCCAGCAGGCTGGCTCCTGCACAGGTTTACGGTTCGGATTTCAGGCGGTCGCGGAAAGCCTTCGGCGAAATCCCCACCCGACGCCGGAACAGGCGCGTGAAGTTGGTCGGGTCGGAAAACCCCAACAAGTCGGACATCTCATAGATGGTCATGCTGGTGTAGGTCAGCAGGCGCTTGGCCTCCAGCAATTGCCGCTCGTGCATGATCTGCAGCGCCGGCTGCCCCGCCAGCTCGCGGCAGGTGCCGTTGAGGTGCGACACCGAAATGCCCAGGCGATGGGCCAGGTCTTCGACCTTGACGTGCTGGCGGTACGTCTCCTCCACCAACTGAATGAACCCGTTGAGGTATTCGCGCTGGCGTTGCGGACGTTGCGTGGCGGTGTGGCGCCGGATCGCCTGACGGCTGACCCAGACCATGATCACGCTGGCGAGCGAATGCATGAGCATTTCCCGCGCCGGCTCATGGCCGTTGTATTCGGCCTGCAACGCGGCGAACAGGCTGTTGAGGTAGTCCGCGTCCTGCCCAGCCGGGTAGCTGTCGGCCTGGGCCAGGGCCTGCACCGAGTTGCCCAGTTGCGCCTGCAAATGGTTGATCAGCGGTTTGGCCAACGTGACGACGAACCCTTCGACGTCCTCGGAAAAGCGAAAGCCGTGCACCGACAGGGGCGGCAGGATCTGGATCGCGGCTTCGTTGAGTTGCGTGCGCTGACCTTCGATTTCAAGCTCTGCCTGACCTTTGAATACGAAGAGCAACTGGCACAGATCGGCGTGGCGGTGGGGTTTGATTTCCCATTGGTGTTCGCGGCTGCGTTTGGAAATGGTTTCGCAGTGCAGCAAGTCGGGGGTCGGCCAGTCCAGGCTTTCACCGTAGAGCTTGAACACCGGAATCGAAGGCAGGTCAGGCTTGTTCATCACTTCAATCCAGGCCTCGAAGGTTGCGGGCGATAATCGCACCGATTGGCAGAATGTACAGGCATCGGCTCAGTTTTCACCTTCAATTGACAGACCCGCAAGGGAAAAATGCAAGCGCCCGAACCATAAAAATCACTCACCGGCCCAGGCCGCGTGAAGCTTGCGAGCGACAAAAACAATGAAGACGCGCAAAACCCAGGTCGCCATCATCGGCGCCGGCCCCTCCGGTCTGCTGCTCGGCCAGTTGCTGCACAACGCCGGCATCGACACCCTGATCCTCGAACGCCAGACACCCGATTACGTGCTCGGCCGAATCCGCGCCGGCGTGCTTGAACAAGGCATGGCAGAGCTGTTGCGCCGGGCCGGGGTGGGCCAGCGGATGGACGCCGAAGGCCTGGTGCACGACGGCTTCGAACTGGCCCTGGACGGACGCCGCGTGCACATCGACCTGAAGGCCCTGACCGGCGGCAAGACCGTGACGGTCTACGGCCAGACCGAGGTCACCCGCGACCTCATGGCCGCTCGTCGGGAGACCGGCGGCCAGACGATCTACGGGGCCGCCCATGTCGCTCCCGGCGGCATGAAAAGCGACACGCCTTTCGTGACCTTCGAAAAGGACGGCGAAACCTGGCGCGTCGACTGCGATTACATCGCCGGTTGCGACGGCTACCATGGCGTAGCCCGGCAGTCGATTCCCGCCGAATGCCTGAAGGTCTTCGAGCGGGTCTACCCGTTCGGCTGGCTGGGGATCCTGGCCGACACCCCGCCGGTGCACGACGAACTGATCTACGCCCGCCACGAACGCGGCTTCGCCCTGTGCAGCATGCGCTCGGCCACCCGCACCCGCTATTACCTGCAGGTGCCGGCCGAAGAACGCGTCGAGGACTGGTCGGACCGACGCTTCTGGGAGGAACTGAAAACCCGGCTGCCCCAGGCGCTTGCGCAGAAGCTGGTGACCGGCCCGTCCCTGGAGAAAAGCATCGCGCCGCTGCGCAGCTTCGTGGTCGAACCGATGCAGTACGGCCGGATGTTCCTGGTCGGCGACGCCGCGCACATCGTGCCGCCGACCGGGGCCAAGGGCCTGAACCTGGCGGCCAGCGACGTCAGCACCCTGTTCGACATTTTGCTGAAGGTCTACCGCGAGCAGCGCACCGACCTGCTGGAGAAGTACTCGGCCATCTGCCTGCGCCGGGTCTGGAAGGCTGAGCGTTTCTCTTGGTGGATGACCTCGATGCTGCACCGCTTCGACGAACACGATGCGTTCAGCCAGCGCATCAGCGCGTCGGAACTGGACTACTTCGTCAGCTCGGAAGCGGGCCGAAAAACCATTGCAGAAAATTACGTCGGACTTCCTTATGAGGCTATCGAATAGCTTCCTACCGACTTACACTGGCGAACATCCCCGCTCGCTTCACGGCCTGCGGGATCCTCACTGCCCGCAGGTTTCGCCCGTGACCAACCTCAATCATCCCGAAACGCCTAAACCGGCCATCCGCAGCGTGCTGGTCGCGCTGATGATGGCGATCTTCCTCGGCGCGCTGGATCAGACCATCGTCGCCGTGTCGATGCCGGCCATCTCCGCGCAGTTCAAGGACGTGAGCCTGCTCGCCTGGGTGATCTCCGGCTACATGGTGGCGATGACCGTGGCGGTGCCGATCTACGGCAAGCTCGGCGACCTGTACGGGCGACGCAAACTGATGCTGTTCGGCATGGGCCTGTTCACCCTGGCCTCGCTGTTTTGCGCCATGGCCCAGAGCATGGAGCAACTGGTGCTGGCGCGGATCTTCCAAGGCATCGGCGCCGGCGGGATGATCTCGGTGAGCCAGGCAATCATCGGCGACATCGTGCCGCCCCGGGAGCGCGGGCGCTATCAGGGCTACTTCAGCAGCATGTACGCGGTGGCCAGCGTGGCCGGCCCCGTGCTCGGCGGCTACATGACCGAATACCTGTCATGGCGCTGGGTGTTCCTGATCAACCTGCCGCTGGGGCTCGGCGCCTGGTGGGTGGCCCGACGCAACCTGCGGGGGCTGCCGGTGCCGCAGCGCAAACCGGTCATCGATTACCTGGGCACGCTGCTGATGATCGTCGGCCTGACCGCCCTGCTGCTGGCCATCACCCAGGTCGGCCAGGGGCACCTGTGGCACAGCCGCGAAGTCCTCGGCCTGTTCGCCGGCGCCGTGGCGGTGCTGGCGGTGTTCGCTTGGCATGAGCGCCGCGCCCGTGAGCCCCTGCTGCCGATGCACCTGTTCGCCAACCGCAGCGCCCTGCTGTGCTGGTGCACGATCTTCTTCTGCAGCTTCCAGGCGATTTCCCTGATCGTGCTGATGCCGCTGCGCTTTCAGAGCGTCACCGGCGCCGGCGCCGACAGCGCGGCGCTGCACCTGCTGCCGCTGGCGATGGGGTTGCCCGTCGGTGCGTACTTCGCCGGCCGCCGCACCTCGGTGACCGGGCGCTACAAACCGCAGATCCTGGCCGGCGCCCTGCTGATGCCGGTCTCCATCCTCGGCATGGCCTTCACCCCGCCGGCCGACGCCCTGCTGAGCGGCCTGTTCATGCTGCTCAGCGGCATCGCCGGCGGCATGCAGTTCCCGACCTCGCTGGTGGGCACGCAGAACTCGGTGGAGCAAAAGGACATCGGCGTCGCCACCAGCACCACCAACCTGTTCCGTTCCCTGGGCGGCGCGGTGGGGGTGGCGCTGATGTCGGCGTTGCTGCTGGCGCTGCTGCAGGACTCCAGCTTCGCTCACCTGGCCGGCGGTTCGCTGATCGGCGAAGGGCAGTCCGGCAATGCGCTGCTCGACGGCCTGAACGCGGCGCCCGGCGCCGCCCAGGATGCGCTGCGGGCCGAGCTGCTGGTGACGTTCCGGCATTTGCTGACGGTCAGCGCCGGGGTTTCGCTGCTGGGGCTGGCGGCGGCGCTGGCCATGCCCAACCGGTTGCTGCGCGGGCGTGAGCATGGCGCCCGCTGAGATCCGCCTGACCTGCGGTGACTTGACTGACGTCATCGCCAGCAGGCTGGCTCCCACAGATTCCTCGGCGCCGCCGATCCCTGAGGGAGCCAGCCTGCTGGCGATAGCGTCAGTGGAGGCGCCGCGGCCACCCGCTCAAGGGCTGTAGTAACCCACCGCCACCAGATACGGCCCGACCTTCTTAAGGTAAGCGTGCTTGTCCTCGACCTTGCCGGTCACCGGGTTCTTCCAGCGGTATTCGTATTCGCCTTCGTCCTGCTTGCCGATCAGGGCCAGGATCGGTTCGCCCACCGGTTTGCCTTCCGGATCCTTGACCTTGGCGAAGTCGGTGTTGATCAACCGCAGGTTGGTGCCGTGGGCGACATAGCGTCGGTTGTCCAGGTTGACCACGAACACGTACAGGTCATCCTGCAGGTAGCCGCCCTTGAGCGAATTGATCGCCGTCAGCGTGCCCTTCTCGTTCTGCGCAAGGTCCGTGGCGGCCTTGTCGAGCAGGGCCTGGGCTTGCTGCGCCGAAGCCCTGGGCAGGTAATAGCCGACCGCCAGGATCCTTTGGCCGATGCGCTGATAGAACACATGCTTGCGCTCGACCTTGCCGTCGCTCCAGTTCTGCCAGCGGTACTCGGCCTGTTGGATGCCATTGGCCTCCGGTACTTTCAAAGCGTCCTTGAAGGCCTTCTGCAGATCCGGGCCCAGCACTTCGGACACGTCCCGGCCGATCAGCGCCGACGACGGACCGCCGCTGGCGAGCATTACGCCCTGGGTGTCGACCACGAACACGTAACGGTCCTTGTCGACGAACTCGCCTTGACGGCTGAAGGCCGCAAACGCCTTGTCCCCGTGGTCGTGGTAATAGGCCAGGGCCTTTTCCAGCAAGGCCTTCGCAGCCTGGCCGTCATCCTTCGGCGCGGCGGCGCCGGCCTGACCGACGCCCAACAGCAGCACCGCGCCGAACCAGGCCAGCCTGTGCAGTATCCCCATGACGCGTCCCCCGTTCTTGTTGGTGTTTCAAGAGCGTAGACGGGTTGGGCCCATGCACGGACATTCACAATCGTTCTGGATGTTGCGGGACGCTTGTGGCGAGGGAACGACCTCCCTCGCCACAAAGAAGCGCCTGTCAGGGCCGGGCGTTGATCTGCTGCTGCAGGTTCTGGATCTGCGCCTGAAGGGTGTTGAGGTTGCGGGTCATCTGCCCGCGGAAGGCGTCGAACTCGGCGGTGTTGCCGCCACCCTGCCCGCCGGCCGGACGGTTGTCCTGCTGGCTCTTGAGCACGACGATATCCTGCTCCAGACGGTCGATGGCCGCGCTCGGGTTGCCCTGCTTCTTCAGGGCCGTGATGTCGGCGCCGAGGCTCTTGAACTGGGCGTCGAACCCCTTGATCTGGGCATCGAGGCCTTTTAGCTGGGCATCGACCCTCCCGGTGTCGGCCGGTGCGCTCTTGACTGCGGCCAACTCGCTGCCCAAGGCTTTGACCTGGGCCTGCAATTGGGCATTGGCGTTCTGCTGCTCGGTTGCCTGGGCGCTGATCTGCGCCAGGCGCTTGTCCAGGTCCGTGGCCTGGCCGGCCACGCCCTGCTGCTGACGGCCCTGATCCTGCAGCCGGTTTTCAAGTTGCTTGATCTGCAGCTTCAGGGCTTCGCTGTCGGTGGTGACGTTGGTCTGGCTGGCGACGACCTTGCCGGAAATGTCCTGCAGGCGTCCCGCCGCTTCCTCGCTGATGCGGGCGAAGCTTTCCTGGGTGGCCACCAGTTGCTGCTCCATCAGCGAAATCTGCTGGAAGCTCCACCAGGCCAGGCCAATGAAGGCGAAGAACAGCGCGCCGACCAGCGCCCACAGCGGGCCGGTGCTGGCGGCCTTGACCTTGACCGCCTGCGGCGAGCGCGAATGCACGGAGGTGCGGGCGGTGGCCGGAAAGTCGTCGTCATCGAGGGTGTCGGCGCGCAGGCTCGGGACATCGTCGAAATCGTCGTCGTGGACATCGTTACGCATGGACATTGAGGCAACCTTTGTGAAACGCGGTAATAGCAGATTGCTGCGCAGTATAACCCCCGCAGCCGCAGGGATTGACCCTCAACCCGCGGCGCGGTTCAGTGCCGCCCGTGACGTCAGCGGATGTCCTGGGCCTTCCACCAGGTGCAGAACTCATCGAGGGCGGTCCACAGGCTGACTTTCGGATCGTAGTCCAGATAATGCCGGGCGCGGCTGATGTCGAGGGTGAAATTTTTGTTCATCACCTGCATGCCCAGGCGCGACAGCGTGGGCTCCGGGCGCCCCGGCCACAGCTTGCAGACGCCCTCGTTGAGCGCCGCCACGCTGTAGGCCAGGCCGTAGGAACGGTACTTGGTGACCTGCGGGACTTCCATCTTGCGCATCACGTAATTGACCACGTCCCACAGCGGCACGGGCGTGCCGTTGCTGATGTTGTAGGCCTTGCCCAGCGCGGAGCCGGCGGCCAGCAGGCTGCTGAGCAGGGCTTCGTTGAGGTTCTGCACACTGGTGAAGTCGACCTTGTTCAGGCCGTTGCCGATGATCGCCAGGCGGCCCTTGCGCTGCATGTTCAACAGACGTGGAAAGATGCTCATGTCGCCGGCGCCGGTCACGAAGCGCGGGCGCAGGGCGATGGTTTCGAGGCCGAATTCCTGGGCGCCGAACACTTTCTGCTCGGCCAGGAACTTGGTCGCGGCATAGGGGTGCCGCAAGCGTTTGGGCACTTGCTCTTCGGTCAGCCCGAGATGGTCGCGGCCGTCGAAATAGATCGATGGCGAGGACAGGTGCACCAGGCGCCGCACCCGCTGCTTGAGACAGGCCTCGACCACGTTTTCGGTGACCTGCACGTTGCCCTGGTGGAAATCCTGGTAGCGCCCCCACAGTCCGACAGAGCCTGCGCAATGCACCACGGCTTCGACGTCGGCGCACAGTTCGCGCACCAGTTCAGGATCGTTCAGGTCGCCCTGGACGAATTCGGCGCCCCGGCGCACCAGATGCTCGACGCCTTCGGCCCGGCGGCCGTTGACCCGCACGTCCAGGCCCTGCTCCAGGGCGAACCGCGCAAAGCGCCCGCCGATGAAGCCGCTTGCGCCGGTGACCAGAATTTTCATGTAGAGCTCCGCTGTCTTTCGTTTTGCCTGATTCGTGTGTCTTGACGCTGCCCGTCAGCCCGACGGCACCAGCCATTTGGGCGACGAGCGCACCAGTTGGTCGGTCAGAAGCCCGAGCAGTTGGCCGCCGTTGCGCCAATGATGCCAGTACAACGGCACATCGATCGGTTTATCCGGCAACAGTTCGCGCAATGTGCCGCGCTCCAGTTGCTCGCGTACTTGCAGTTCCGGCACCAGCCCCCAGCCCAGGCCCGCCTCGGTCAGGCGGATGAAGCCTTCGGACGAGGGGCACAAATGATGCTCGAAACCGCCGTCCACGCCGAGGGACGCGAGGTAACGGTGCTGCAGGAAATCGTCCGGGCCGAACACCAGCGCCGGGGTGCGCGGCAATTGCTCGGCGCGCACGCCGTCCGGGAAGTGACGCTCGATGAACGCCGGGCTGGCCAGCGCACGGTAGCGCATCGCACCGAGCAGCACACTGCGGGCGCCCGCCACGGGCCGTTCGCTGGCGCACACGCAGGCCGCCACTTCCCCGGCGCGCATGCGCTTGAGGCCGACGGTCTGGTCCTCCACCACCAGGTCCAGCAACAGATGCTGCTCGGCGCAGAAGTCGCCGACCGCCTCGGCCCACCAGGTGGCCAGGCTGTCGGCGTTCAGGGCGATGCGCAGGCGCTCCGGCAGGCCTTCTTCGTCCAGCGCCGGCACCAGGCTCTGCAGGTCGCGCTCCAGCAAACGTACCTGCTGCACATGGTTGAGCAGGCGCCGGCCGATCTCCGTCGGCGAGGGCGGCGTGCCGCGCACCAGCACCGGCTGCCCGACCCGGGCCTCCAGCAGTTTGATCCGTTGGGAAATCGCCGACTGTGACAGGCCCAGCACCTGAGCCGCCCGTTCGAATCCGGCCTGTTCCACCACCGCCGCCAACGCAGAAAGCAATTTGTAGTCGAACATCAGTTTTCCTAATGAGCGATCAGCACTATTGGTTTTTCTTATACAGCGTCAGCCGGGAGAATAGCCAGCAAGCACTCTTTATCAAGGATCCTATCCATGGCGGGCGAAACCTCGTTGACCACCCTGCTGCGCAGCATGAGCCCGCAGCTCAACCCCGGCGAATACGTGTTCTGCACCCTGCGTGACGGCCGCTTGCCCAGCGGCCTGGAGATCGTCGGCAGTTTCCGCGAGCAGGAAGGCCTGACGGTGATCCTGGAACGTTCCCACGCGGTGCGGGCCGGTTTGAGCTTCGACTACGTCGCCGCGTGGATCACCCTCAACGTGCACTCGGCGCTCGAAGCCGTCGGCCTCACCGCCGCCTTCGCCACGGCGCTGGGCAAGGCCGGCATCAGCTGCAACGTGATCGCCGGCTATTACCACGACCATTTGTTCGTCGGCCAGGCCGACGCCGAGCGCGCCATGCAGACCCTGCGCGACCTCGCAGCCAACGCGGAGTGACCCGATATGTGGCAAAGCTATGTGAACGGCCTGCTGGTGGCCTTCGGCCTGATCATGGCGATCGGCACCCAGAACGCCTTCGTGCTCGCCCAGAGCTTGCGGCGTGAGCATCACCTGCCGGTGGCGGCGCTGTGCGTGGCCTGCGATGCCATCCTGGTGGCCGCCGGCGTGTTCGGCCTGGCCACGATCCTGGCGCAGAACCCGACGCTGCTCGCCGTCGCCCGCTGGGGCGGCGCAACCTTCCTGATCTGGTACGGCAGCCAGGCGCTGCGCCGGGCCTGTTCGAAACAGAGCCTGCAACAGGGCGAGAACCAGACCGTGCGTTCGCTGCGGGCGGTGATGCTCAGCGCGCTGGCGGTGACGCTGCTCAACCCCCACGTCTACCTGGACACGGTGCTGCTGATCGGCTCCCTCGGCGCCCAGCAATCGGTGCCGGGCGCTTACGTGGTCGGCGCCGCCAGCGCTTCGCTGCTGTGGTTCTTCGCCCTGGCGCTGGGTGCGGCATGGCTGGCGCCGTGGCTGGCGCGGCCCGGCACCTGGCGGATCCTCGACCTGACGGTGGCGGTCATGATGTTCGCGGTGGCGGGACAACTGATCCTGGCTTCGTGATTTATAGCGAAAGGCTCTGGAACCTCTATCCCACACAGTTGTTGCGTGGTTAAGCCGCACCCCCGGTGCTATGATCCGAACCCTGCGCCGCAAAGAGTAAAAACTCGCCGGTGCATTTCCGGCCGCCCGTGATCGGCCTTGCGCTCACCGCAACAGACCTGATTAGGAGAATCATCATGGCTTTCGAATTGCCGCCGCTGCCTTACGCCCACGATGCCCTGCAGCCGCACATTTCCAAGGAAACCCTGGAGTTCCACCACGACAAGCACCACAACACCTACGTCGTGAACCTGAACAACCTGGTGCCGGGCACCGAGTTCGAAGGCAAGACCCTGGAAGAGATCGTCAAGACTTCCTCGGGCGGCATCTTCAACAACGCAGCCCAGGTCTGGAACCACACCTTCTACTGGAACTGCCTGGCGCCAAACGCCGGCGGTCAACCGACCGGCGCGCTGGCCGAAGCGATCAACGCCGCTTTCGGTTCGTTCGACAAGTTCAAGGAAGAGTTCAGCAAGACCTCGATCGGCACCTTCGGCTCCGGCTGGGGCTGGCTGGTGAAGAAGGCTGACGGTTCCCTGGCCCTGGCCAGCACCATCGGCGCCGGCAACCCGCTGACCAACGGCGACACCCCGCTGCTGACCTGCGACGTCTGGGAACACGCCTACTACATCGACTACCGCAACCTGCGTCCCAAGTACGTCGAGGCGTTCTGGAACCTGGTCAACTGGAAGTTCGTGGCCGAGCAGTTCGAAGGCAAGACCTTCACCGCTTAAGCTGCACGCCAGACAGAAAGAACCCGGCCACGCCGGGTTTTTTTATGCCTGCAACGGGCACTGCGTCACAGCCGGTGCCGTTTCCCGCCATGAAACCCGCCCCTGCCCCCTTGCCCCGAAGCCACGGAGGACTAACATCAGACAGAGGAAAATTTGTACCGCCGTTCCTCAAGTTGGAGGTCGTACCAACCGACACAGTGTCACTAGGGCAAAGACTCCAGACGGCAGCATTCCGGCCAAGCCCACGGACAAATGTCCCGCGGCCCGATTGTCCCTTTGACTGCCAACAACGGATTGCCAATACTCATGGCAACTTGACGCTACCCGCACGGAACAAGGAATAACCCTTTGAAGCTGGAACTCAAGAACAGCTTGTCGGTGAAGTTGCTCCGGGTCGTGCTTCTGTCGGCATTGATCGTCGGCGTGGTCTTGAGCTGCGCGCAGATCGTCTTCGATGCCTATAAGACACGCCAGGCCGTCGCCGGCGATGCCGAGCGCATCCTCGACATGTTCCGCGATCCTTCCACCCAGGCGGTCTACAGCCTGGACAAGGAGATGGGCATGCAGGTGATCGAAGGCCTGTTCCAGGACGATGCCGTGCGTCAGGCGTCCATCGGCCATCCCAACGAAGCCATGCTCGCGCAGAAGTCCCGGGAGCTGCAGCAGTCCAACAGCCGCTGGCTGACCGACCTGATCCTCGGCCAGGAACGCACGTTCACCACCCAACTGGTGGGACGCGGGCCCTACAGCGAGTACTACGGCGACCTGAGCATCACCCTCGACACCGCCACCTACGGGCAGGGCTTCATCGTCAGTTCGGTGATCATCTTCATTTCCGGCGTGCTGCGCGCCCTCGCCATGGGCCTGGTGCTGTACCTGGTCTATCACTGGCTGCTGACCAAGCCGCTGTCGCGGATCATCGAGCACCTGACCGAAATCAACCCCGACCGCCCCAGCGAACACAAGATCCCGCAGCTCAAGGGCCACGAGAAGAACGAACTGGGCATCTGGATCAACACCGCCAACCAGTTGCTCGAATCCATCGAACGCAACACCCACCTGCGCCACGAAGCGGAAAACAGCCTGTTGCGCATGGCCCAGTACGACTTCCTCACCGGCCTGCCGAACCGCCAGCAACTGCAGCAGCAACTGGACAAGATCCTCGTCGACGCCGGCAAGCTGCAGCGCCGGGTCGCGGTGCTGTGCGTAGGCCTGGACGACTTCAAGGGCATCAACGAGCAGTTCAGCTACCAGACCGGCGACCAGTTGCTGCTGGCCCTGGCCGACCGCCTGCGCGGCCACAGCGGACGCCTCGGCGCCCTCGCCCGCCTGGGCGGCGACCAGTTCGCCCTGGTGCAGGCCGACATCGAGCAGCCCTATGAGGCGGCGGAGCTGGCGCAAAGCATCCTCGACGACCTCGAAGCGCCGTTCGCCCTCGACCATCAGGAAATCCGCCTGCGGGCGACCATCGGCATCACCCTGTTCCCCGAGGACGGCGACAGCACCGAGAAGCTGCTGCAGAAAGCCGAGCAGACCATGACCCTGGCCAAGACCCGCTCGCGCAACCGCTATCAGTTCTACATCGCCAGCGTCGACAGCGAAATGCGCCGGCGCCGCGAACTGGAAAAGGACCTGCGCGACGCCTTGCTGCGCGGCCAGTTCCACCTCGTCTACCAGCCGCAGATCAGCTACCGCGACCACCGTGTGGTCGGCGTCGAAGCGCTGATCCGCTGGCAGCACCCCGAACACGGGCTGGTGCCGCCGGACCTGTTCATTCCGCTGGCCGAGCAGAACGGCACCATCATCGCCATCGGCGAATGGGTGCTGGACCAGGCCTGCAAGCAGCTGCGCGAATGGCATGACCAGGGCTTCGCCGACCTGCGCATGGCGGTCAACCTGTCCACCGTGCAACTGCACCACGCCGAGCTGCCGCGGGTGGTCAACAACCTGCTGCAGATCTACCGCCTGCCGCCGCGCAGCCTGGAGCTGGAAGTCACCGAGACCGGCCTGATGGAAGACATCAGCACCGCCGCCCAGCACCTGCTGAGCCTGCGCCGCTCCGGGGCGCTGATCGCCATCGACGACTTCGGCACCGGCTACTCCTCGCTGAGCTATCTCAAGAGCCTGCCGCTGGACAAGATCAAGATCGACAAGAGCTTCGTGCAGGACCTGCTGGACGACGACGATGACGCGACCATCGTGCGCGCCATCATCCAGCTGGGCAAAAGCCTGGGCATGCAGGTGATCGCCGAGGGCGTGGAGACCGCCGAGCAGGAGACCTACATCATTTCCGAGGGCTGCCACGAAGGCCAGGGCTACCACTACAGCAAGCCGCTGCCGGCCCGGGAACTGGGCGTCTACCTCAAGCAAGCCCAGCGCAGCAACGCGGCCATCCTCTGAAACCCGGCGCCGAGGCGGCCGTGCCGCCCCCAGCGACAGATCCTGCGAAAACCCTGCGCAAACAAGAAATATTTCCAGTCACGGCCCTTTACACATAATGCGAAAGATTTGCATTATGTCGCAGTTTTGCGCGCGCTCCGCGCCAGTCCACTCAATCACCGAAGCAGGATGTTTGCCATGATTCGTATGCCTCTGGCTACCGCCAGTCTGCTGGCCATCGCTATTTCCCTCGCCGGTTGCGGCGAAGGCAAAGACAAAGAAAAGGCGGCCGCCCAGGCGCCGGTTCCGGCCGCCAGCACTGCCGCCGCTCCTGCTCCGGCCGTCACCGGCAAAGTCGACGAAGCCGCAGGCAAAGCGGTCGTCTCGCACTACGCCGACATCGTCTACGCCGTCTACAGCGATGCCGAATCCACCGCCAAGACCCTGCAGACCGCCATCGACGCCTTCCTGGCCAAGCCGAACGCCGACACCCTCAAAGCCGCCAAGGCCGCCTGGGTCGCCGCCCGCGTGCCTTACCTGCAGAGTGAAGTGTTCCGCTTCGGCAACACCATCATCGACGACTGGGAAGGCCAGGTGAACTCCTGGCCCCTGGACGAAGGCCTGATCGACTACGTCGACAAGTCCTACGAGCACGCTCTGGGCAACCCGGGCGCCACCGCCAACATCATCGCCAATACCGAGATCCAGATCGGCGAAGACAAGGTCGACGTCAAGGACATCACCCCGGAGAAGCTCGCCAGCCTGAACGAGCTGGGCGGCTCCGAAGCCAACGTCGCCACCGGCTACCACGCCATCGAATTCCTGCTGTGGGGCCAGGATCTGAACGGCACCGGCCCGGGCGCCGGCAACCGTCCGGCCTCGGACTACCTGGAAGGCGCCGGCGCCACCGGCGGCCACAATGACCGTCGCCGCGCCTACCTGAAGGCCGTGACCCAACTGCTGGTCAGCGACCTGGAAGAAATGGTCGGCAACTGGAAGCCGAACGTGGCCGACAACTACCGCGCCACCCTGGAAGCCGAACCGGCCGAAGCCGGCCTGCGCAAGATGCTGTTCGGCATGGGCAGCCTGTCCCTCGGCGAACTGGCGGGCGAGCGCATGAAGGTGTCCCTGGAGGCCAACTCTCCTGAAGACGAGCAGGACTGCTTCAGCGACAACACCCACAACTCGCACTTCTACGACGCCAAGGGCGTGCGCAACGTCTACCTGGGCGAGTACACCCGCGTCGACGGCACCAAGATGACCGGCCCGAGCCTGTCGTCCCTGGTGGCCAAGGCCGACCCGGCCGCCGACACCGCCCTGAAGAACGATCTGGCCGCCACCGAAGCCAAGATCCAGGTCATGGTCGATCACGCCAACAAGGGCGAGCACTACGACCAGTTGATCGCCGCCGGCAACACCGCCGGCAACCAGATCGTGCGTGACGCCATCGCATCCCTGGTCAAGCAGACCGGTTCGATCGAGGCCGCCGCCGGCAAACTGGGCATCAGCGACCTGAACCCGGACAACGCCGACCACGAGTTCTGATCCGCGTTGCACGAATGAAAGAGGCGACCTTCGGGTCGCCTTTTTTTGTTTGCCCCACATCAAGCAAACGATAATTCCTCTTATTCAATCCCCCTCGCCCTGTTAGACTTTGCGCCTTCAAAATTGCCGCTGCCGCAGGAAGTCTGATGCCCTCGCTGCCTCTTCGCTTGTCCGCACTGTGTCTGGCCCTGGGCCTGAGTGCCTGCGATGACGCCCCGCGCTTCACCAAGGCCGAACCGGGCGAGGCCCGCTCGGGCGGCAGCGCTACCGTGAACAAGAGCGACCGGAACGCGTTTTCCCTGCCGTCGGCCAACCTGCCGCCGTCGCGCCGGGTGGACTTCAGCGTCGGCAACAGCTTCTTCCGCAGCCCCTGGGTGATCGCGCCGTCGACCACCACCGCCCGCGACGGCCTCGGCCCGCTGTTCAACACCAATGCCTGCCAGGGTTGCCACATCAAGGACGGCCGCGGCCACCCGCCTGCGCCCGACGCGGTCAATGCGGTGTCGATGCTGGTGCGCCTGTCGATCCCCGATGCGCCGGAATTCGCCAAGGTCATCGAACAGACCGGCGTGGTGCCGGAGCCGGTCTACGGCGGCCAGTTCCAGGACATGGCCGTGCCCGGCGTCGCGCCGGAAGGCAAGGTGCGGGTCGAATACACCCCGGTGCCGGTGCGCTTTGCGGACGGCACCGAAGTCGAACTGCAGCAGCCCGTCCTGCAGCTCACCCAGCTCGGCTACGGCCCGATGCACCCCGACACCCGCTTCTCGGCCCGGGTCGCCCCGCCGATGATCGGTCTCGGCCTGCTCGAAGCGATCCCCGAGGACGCGATCCTCGCCAACGCCGCCGCCCAGGCCAAAGAAGGCAACGGCATCAGCGGCCGGCCGAACCGGGTCTGGGACGACGCGCAGCAAAAGACCGTCCTGGGCCGCTTCGGCTGGAAAGCCGGGCAACCGAGCCTCAATCAACAAAACGTTCACGCGTTCTCGGGTGACATGGGCCTCACCACTAGCCTGAGACCCTTCGATGACTGCACCGACGCGCAAGCCGCCTGCAAACAGGCGCCGAACGGCAACGGCCCGGACGGCGAGCCGGAAGTCAGCGACAACATCCTGCGCCTGGTGCTGTTCTACAGCCGCAACCTGGCCGTCCCGGCGCGGCGCGGCGTCGACGACCCGCAAGTGCTGGCCGGCAAGAGCCTGTTCTTCCAGGCCAGCTGCCAGTCCTGCCACACACCGAAATACACCACCGCTGCCGATGCGGCGGAACCTGAGCTGGCCAATCAGGTGATCCGCCCCTACAGCGATCTGCTGCTGCATGACATGGGCGAAGGCCTGGCCGACCACCGTACCGAATTCCAGGCCAGCGGCCGCGAATGGCGCACCCCGCCGCTGTGGGGCATCGGCCTGACGCAGACGGTCAGCGGCCACACCCGGTTCCTGCACGACGGCCGCGCCCGCGACCTGCTCGAAGCCGTGCTCTGGCACGGCGGCGAAGCGCAGAAGGCGCAGCAACAGGTTTTGTCTTTCAACGCCGAGCAGCGCGCCGCGCTGCTGGCGTTTCTGAACTCACTTTAAACACTTAAAAGAATCGGGAGCCCGACATGTTCCGTCCCAAGCTGTTGTTCACCAGCCTTGCCGCCCTGGCCCTGGGCGCGTGCTCGCCGCAGGATCCGCAAGCGGTCACTTCGGCGGCCATCGCCAAATCGGTGATCCTGCCGACCTACACCCGCTGGGTCGAGGCCGACAAGCAACTCGCCATCAGCGCCCTCGCCTACTGCCAGGGCAAAGAGACCCTGGACACCGCCCGCGCCGACTTCCTCCACGCGCAGAAGGCCTGGGCCGAGCTGCAGCCGCTGCTGATCGGCCCGCTGGCCGAGGGCAACCGCGCATGGCAGGTGCAGTTCTGGCCGGACAAGAAGAACCTCGTCGGCCGCCAGGTCGAGCAGCTCGTCGCCGCCCAGCCGCAGATCGACGCCGCCGCCCTGGCCAAGTCCAGCGTCGTGGTGCAGGGCCTGTCGGCCTACGAGTACATCCTGTTCGACAGCAAGCCTGACGTGGCCGACGCCGCCCAGAAAGCCAAGTACTGCCCGCTGCTGGTGGCCATCGGCGAGCGCCAGAAGCAACTGGCCGAAGAGATCCTGCAGACCTGGAACAACACCGACGGCATGCTCGCGCAGATGAGCAAGTTCCCCAACCAGCGCTACGCCGACTCCCACGAAGCGATCGCCGATCTGCTGCGGGTGCAGGTCACCGCCCTCGACACCCTGAAGAAAAAGCTCGGCACGCCGATGGGCCGCCAGACCAAGGGCGTACCGCAGCCGTTCCAGGCCGATGCGTGGCGCAGCCAGTCGTCGCTGACGGCGATGGAAGCCAGCCTCGCCGCCGCCAAGACCGTCTGGGAAGGCGTCGACAACAAAGGCCTGCGCGGCCTGTTGCCGGCCGAGCAGAAGCCGTTGGCGGACAAGATCGACGCCGCCTACGCCGCCTCGCTCAAGCTGTTCGGCAGCACCCAGCGCTCGCTGACCGAAATGCTCGGCGACGACGCCGGCCGCCAGCAGCTCAACGACATCTACGACAGCCTCAACGTCGTCCATCGCCTGCACGAAGGCGAACTGGCCAAGGCGCTGGGTATCCAACTGGGCTTCAACGCCAACGACGGTGACTGATGAGGGCACGTGCCATGCTGCGACGCCAGGCTCTGACTTTAGGTAGTTTGCTGCTGGGAGCAGTGACGCTGGGCGGCTGGACGCTGTTCAAGCGCAAGGAGCAAAGCCCCCTGCTGCTGTCGGCCCGGGACGACGCCGACGGCCGCCACTACGCCGTCGGCTACCGCCTGGACGGCACCCGGCTGTTCGCCACCGAAGTCGGCCAGCGCTGCCACGACATCATCAACCACCCGACGCTGCCGATCGCGCTGTTCGTCGCCCGCCGCCCGGGCACCGAGAGCTACCTGATCGACCTGCGCGACGGTGCGTTGCTGCAGACCGTGACCTCGCAGCCGAACCGGCATTTCTACGGCCACGCGGTGATCCACCACAGCGGCGACTACCTCTACGCCACCGAAAACGACACCACCGACCCGGGCCGCGGCCTGTTGGGGGTGTACCGGTTCGAGGGCGAACGGCTGGTGCACAGCGGCGAGATCTCCACCCATGGCCTGGGGCCGCATCAGGTGTCCTGGATGCCCGACGGCGAAACCCTGGTGGTGGCCAACGGCGGCATCCGCACCGAGGCCGAAAGCCGGGTGGACATGAACCTCGACGCCATGGAGCCGAGCCTGGTGCTGATGCGCCGCGACGGCACGCTGCTGAGCAAGGAAACCCTCGCCCAGCAAATGAACAGCGTGCGTCACCTGGGCATCGCCAGCGACGGCACCATCGTCGCCGGCCAGCAGTTCATGGGCCCCTCGCAGGAGCGCTCGGAACTGTTGGCGATCAAGCGTCCGGGCCAGCCGTTCGTGGCGTTCCCGGTGCCGGACCACCAGTTGCAGTCCATGGGCCATTACACCGCCAGCGTCGCCGTGCACAGCGACTTGCGGCTGGTGGCGCTGACCGCCCCGCGCGGCAACCGCTTCTTCATCTGGGATCTGGACAGCGGCGAGGTGCGCCTCGACGCGCCGCTGCCGGACTGCGCCGGGGTCGGCGCGGTGAAGGACGGCTTCGTCGTGACCTCGGGTCAGGGACGCTGCCGCTACTACGATTGCCGCCAGGACGAACTCCTGGCCAAACCGCTGGATCTGCCCGCGGGGCTCTGGGACAACCATCTGCACCTGATGGCATGAAGCCTGCCGCCGCCGGCCCCGCCGGCGGCGCTTCCCCGTTGCCTCCTCTCCCCTCATACCCTGTAAAAACTGGCAGTTGGAATCCCTGCCGGACTCGGAGTAATGTGCCCGCCTGTCTCGCCTGATTTTCTCCAAGGAACTGGAATATGCTGCGTCGCCGCATGCTGAAGATGTTGGGTGTCGTACTGCTGATCGTCCTGGCGCTGGCCGGCTACAAGGCCTTCACCATCTACACGATGATCCAGGGTTTCGCCAAGCCGAAACCGCCGATCAGCGTCGCCGTCGCCACCGCCGCCGAGCGCCCGTGGCAGATGCGCCTGCCCACCGTCGGCACGCTCAAGGCGCTGCAGGGCGTCGAACTGAGGCTGGAGACCAACGGCACCGTCACCGAGCTCAAGTTCGAGTCCGGGCAGAAGGTCAAGGCCGGACAGCCGCTGCTGCAGCTCGACAGCGCGGTGGAGTCCGCCCTGCTCGAAACCGCCAAGGCCGATCTGGGCCTGGCGCAGCTGGACTTCGGCCGCGGCAGCCAGCTGGTCGGCAGCAGCGCCATCTCCAAGGGCGAATACGACCGGCTCTCGGCGCAACTGCAAAAGAACAAGGCCACGGTCAACCAGCTCAACGCGGCGCTGGCGAAGAAACGCATCGCCGCGCCGTTCAGCGGCACCATCGGCATCCGCCAGGTCGACGTCGGCGACTACCTCGCCAGCGGCACCAAGATCGCCACCCTGCAGGACCTGAGCAGCCTCTACGCCGACTTCTATGTCCCGGAGCAGTCGGCACCGAAGCTGGCCCTCGGCCAACCGGTGCAGATCGCGGTCGCGGCGTTTCCCGGCCAGACCTTCCCCGGCACCATCAGCGCGATCAATCCGATCGTGGAAAGCACCACCCGCAACATCCTCGTGCGCGCCACCCTGGCCAACCCCGACGGCAAGCTGCTGCCGGGCATGTTCACCAGCGTCGAGGTGCTGTTGCCGGATCCGCAGAAGCACGTGGTGGTGCCGGAGAGCGCGGTCACCTACACCCTCTACGGCAACTCGCTGTACGTGGTCGGGCAGAAGAAGGCCGAGGACGGCAGCGTCGAGAAGGACGACAAAGGCCAGCCCGTGCTGATCGCCGAACGGCGGTTCATCGAGACCGGCGAACGCCGTGACGGCCTGGTGATGATCAACAAGGGCGTGCAGAGCGGCGAACAGGTGGTGACGGCCGGCCAGATCAAACTGGACAACGGTGCCCACATCGCCATCAGCGACGACAAGACCCTCGGCGAGCAGAACAGTCCGCGCCGCGCCGACTGATCAAGGAAACCCCATGGCCTTTACCGACCCGTTCATCCGTCGCCCGGTGCTCGCCACCGTGGTGAGCCTACTGATCGTGCTGCTGGGCTTCCAGGCCTGGAGCAAGCTGCCGCTGCGCCAGTACCCGCAGATGGAAAACGCCCTGATCACGGTGACCACCGCCTACCCCGGCGCCAACGCCGAAACCATCCAGGGCTACATCACCCAGCCGATGCAGCAGAGCCTGGCGAGCGCCGAGGGCATCGACTACATGACCTCGGTCAGCCGCCAGAACTTCTCGGTGATCTCGATCTACGCGCGCATCGGCTCCAACAGCGACCGCCTGTTCACCGAGCTGCTGGCCAAGGCCAACGAGGTGAAGAACAAGCTGCCGCAGGACGCCGAGGACCCGGTGCTGAGCAAGGAGTCCGCCGACGCCTCGGCGCTGATGTACATCAGCTTCTTCAGCAAGGACCTGAGCAATCCGCAGATCACCGACTACCTGTCGCGGGTGATCCAGCCGAAGCTGGCGACCCTGCCGGGCATGGCCGAGGCGGAGATCCTCGGCAACCAGGTGTTCGCCATGCGCCTGTGGCTCGACCCGGTGAAGCTCGCCGGCTTCGGCCTGAGCGCCAGCGACGTGACCAACGCCGTGCGCCAATACAACTTCCTGTCCGCCGCAGGCGAAGTGAAGGGCGAATATGTGGTCACCAGCATCAACGCCAACACCGAGCTGAAGTCCGCCGAGGCCTTCGCGGCGATCCCGCTCAAGGTCGACGGCGACAGCCGGGTGCTGCTGCGGGACGTGGCCCGGGTCGAGATGGGCGCCGAGAACTACAACTCCATCAGTTCCTTCGGCGGCACGCCGTCGGTGTACATCGGGATCAAGGCGACCCCGGCGGCCAACCCGCTGGACGTGATCAAGGAAGTGCGCAAGATCATGCCGCAGCTGGAGGCCCAGCTCCCACCCAACCTCAAGAGCGAAATCGCCTACGACGCCACGCTGTTCATCCAGGCCTCCATCGACGAAGTGCTCAAGACCCTGTTCGAAGCGGTGCTGATCGTGATCGTGGTGGTGTTCCTGTTCCTCGGGGCGCTGCGTTCGGTGGTGATCCCGGTGGTGACCATCCCGCTGTCGATGATCGGCGTGATGTTCTTCATGCAGATGATGGGCTATTCGATCAACCTGCTGACCTTGCTGGCGATGGTGCTGGCCATCGGCCTGGTGGTGGACGACGCCATCGTCGTGGTGGAGAACATCCACCGCCACATCGAGGAAGGCAAGACGCCGTTCGAGGCGGCCCTGGAAGGCGCCCGGGAAATCGCCTTGCCGGTGGTGTCGATGACCATCACCCTGGCGGCGGTGTACGCGCCCATCGGCTTTCTCACCGGGCTGACCGGGGCGTTGTTCAAGGAATTCGCCCTGACCCTGGCCGGGGCGGTGGTGATCTCCGGGATCGTCGCCCTGACCCTGTCGCCGATGATGTGCGCCGTGCTGTTGCGCCACGACGAGAACGCCAGCGGCCTGGCCCATCGCCTCGACCTGATCTTCGAAGGCCTCAAGCGCCGCTACCAGAGCCTGCTGCACGGCACGCTGAATACCCGGCCGGTGGTGCTGGTGTTCGCGGTGATCGTGCTGTGCCTGATCCCGGTGCTGCTCAAGTTCACCAAGTCGGAGCTGGCGCCGGACGAGGACCAGGGCATCATCTTCATGATGGCCAACGCCCCGCAGCCGACCAACCTCGACTACCTGAACACCTACACCGACGAATTCATCAAGATCTTCAAGGAGTTCCCCGAGTACTACTCGTCCTTTCAGATCAACGGCTACAACGGCGTGCAGACCGGCATCGGCGGCTTCCTGCTCAAGCCCTGGAACGAGCGCCACCGCACGCAGATGCAGATCCTGCCCGAAGTGCAGGGCAAGCTGGAACGCATTCCCGGCCTGCAGATCTTCGGCTTCAACCTGCCCTCCCTGCCCGGCACCGGCGAAGGCCTGCCGTTCGAGTTCGTGATCAACACGGCCAACGACTACGAAGTGCTGCTGGAGGTCGCCGACCGGATCAAGAAACGCGCGGCGGAGTCCGGCAAATTCGCCTTCGTCGACCTGGACCTGGCGTTCGACAAGCCGGAAGTGGTGGTCGACATCGACCGGGCCAAGGCCGCGCAGATGGGCGTGTCGATGCAGGACCTGGGCGGCACCCTCGCCACCCTCCTGGGCGAGGCCGAGATCAACCGTTTCACCATCGAGGGACGCAGCTACAAGGTCATCGCCCAGGTCGAACGCCCCTACCGCGAGAACCCGGACTGGCTGAACAACTACTACGTGAAGAACACCCGTGGCGAACTGCTGCCGCTGTCCACCCTGATCACGGTGACCGACCGCGCAAGGCCGCGGCAGCTCAACCAGTTCCAGCAACTCAACGCGGCGAAGCTGTCCGGGTTTCCGCTGGTGAGCATGGGCGAAGCCATCGACACCGTGCGCCAGATCGCCCGGGAAGAGGCCCCCGCCGGATTCGCCTTCGACTACGGCGGCTCCTCCCGGCAGTACGTGCAGGAAGGCAGCGCGCTGTGGGTGACCTTCGCCCTGGCGCTGGCGATCATCTTCCTGGTGCTGGCTGCGCAGTTCGAGAGCTTCCGCGACCCGCTGGTGATTCTGGTCACGGTGCCGCTGTCGATCTGCGGCGCGCTGATCCCGCTGTTCCTGGGCTGGTCGAGCATGAACATCTACACCCAGGTCGGGCTGGTGACGTTGATCGGCCTGATCAGCAAGCACGGCATCCTGATCGTCGAGTTCGCCAACCTGCTGCGCAAGGAGAAGGGCCTGAGCGCCCGGGAGGCCGTGGAGGAAGCGGCGGCCATCCGCCTGCGTCCGGTGCTGATGACCACGGCGGCGATGGTGTTCGGCATGGTGCCGTTGATCCTGGCGAGCGGCGCCGGCGCGGTCAGCCGTTTCGACATCGGCACGGTGATCGCGACGGGCATGTCCATCGGGACCTTGTTCACCCTGTTCGTCCTGCCGTGCGTCTACACCTTCCTGGCCAAGCCCGACAAGGCACAGTGACCGGGAGTTCGCTCCCTCACCACAGGAGCGACAAGGCACAAAAAAAGGCCTCGCGTCGGCGAGGCCTTTTCATAGGCTGCGGGGGAATTCAGCTCTGGGGTCTCATCCGTTGCGAGAGACCGAACATGAACAGCAACAAATCATGATCCGGTTCAGACGACACGGCGGTCTTCACCACCCGAGGCACCGGGCGATGGACTTCGCCCGCCGATTTGCCGATCACCTGCATGCGTGGCTGTTCCCAGGCCGCCACCGCCAATGAAGCAACTGCCAAGGCTCCTACCAAAAACAAACCTCGCGCAATTTCTAGTTTCATCGCTATAAACCTTTGATAGCGCTGCCAAACGCCGTCTCATAAAAGTAGACGAGTTTTTTCCAGTCCGAATCCCTGAACGACGAATGGCGACGCAATTGCTTCATGTCATGGGCTGCCGCGCGACCGGCGGTCAGCCGACGGCGGCATTTCTCGAGATCGATCAGGGCCACTTCAACCTGGGCCCCGTCGCCTTCACCGGTGACGCGGACAAACACATGCTTGATGTAGATGCAGCTGTGCTGCCAACGGCCCCGGTGCAGACGCGCCAGGTTGTCGGCCAGGTCCTTGAGCACACGCTCGTACACCGCCTCGCCATGGCGCTCGCGGCCGCCGGCGGCTTCCCATTGCTCCAGCTCCAGAAAGCCGTCCAGGGACTTGGTCACCAGCAGCGCACGCCATTTGTGCACAGGGTCAGACTGGGCGCCGCAGAACACGATCTGCGGTACGCGCACGCCGAGCGCGCTGGCGCCGTTCAGCGCATCGCGCTCGCGCAGCACCGTCGGGCGACCGAACGGATGCATCAAGCTGCGGTAGATGTGACCGGTCTGGCGTTTGGCATACAGCAGCTGGCCATCGCGGCCCATGACCCGTTGCACCCCACTCTCACCGCCGCGGCGCACGTTGGGCTCTTCCACCCACTCGCCCCGCTGGTTCCAGTAGTAGTCGAAGCGATCCTGGGGAGCGACTTCCGTTTCTGCTGCAATATGCACTGCCATCCCGTTACCTCTTGCGTAATACGTAAACCCGCCACATGGCATACAGCGGAATAAAATCCAGTTGTTCCTGGATGCGGAAACCCGCCTCTTCAAATTCTTTCTCGACCGTAGCGGCCGGTAACACAAAGCGGTTCTGGTAACCCTCTTGCCCACGCTTGCGCTCGGCGCGCTTGCGTTTCCAGGCCTTGAAATTGCCGTCCACCCACAACGAAACGACCACGCTGTCACGGGTGACGCGCTCGAACTCGCGCAAAATGGCCCGTCGATGCTCGGCTTCACCGATGTGATGGAGCAAACGCATGCAGAAAATGCTGTCGACGGCGTTGTCAGGCAAGGCGATGTCGAACGCAGATGTGTGCAAGGGTTGTACCCGTTTCACCACATCGGCCGGTTGGGCCTGCATGGCGGTCTTGATCATCGACTCGGAGTTGTCCGCGCCGATGATCACCCGGTTCGGCTTTTCCGCCAGCAGCGGCCAGAAACGTCCGGCCCCGCAAGGCAGGTCCAGCACCAGCCCCGGTTCGCCGACCAGGGTCAGCGCCTTGCGGGCCAGTTGCAGGTCACGCCAGTGCGACAACCGACGCCCGAGACCGTCCTGATGCTTGCGCAGATACTTTTGCGCATGGTTGTCGTCGTACTTTTCGGAAAAATCGAGCTTGATCGGGCCGGCCATCACCAGGACTCCTGAATTACTGATGAGGCCACCTTATGCAGGGCCGTGTCAGCGTCAGGTCATCCATTTGTGAAAAAAACGTCATGTAAAACCCTAAAACATTTCAGGGTTTTACAACCATTCCGCAGTAGCTCAGGGCCATCACTGTAGCTCAGGTCCGTCCCAAGTCCACCTCGAATCGGCAACCATTGGGCTCCATCGTGCTCAGATTGACGCTCCAGCCCTGGTTTTCGCAGATCCGCTGCACCAGCGAGAGCCCAAGCCCCAAGCCTTCGCCGCGCTTTTCGGTGCCGCGCACGAACGGCTGGAACATGGCTTCGCGTTTCTCTTCGGGGATACCCACCCCCGAATCCTCGACCACGAAACCGTTGCCGCTGAGGGTCAAGCGAATGAACCCCTGTTCGGTGTAGTGCAGCGCATTGCGCAGCAGGTTGCCCATCACCGCGTTGAGCAGAGTCGCGTTGTAGAGGGTGTCCGGCGGGGTGCCCGGTTCGAAGATCAACGTGAGCCCCTTGCTCTCGATCGGCTCGCGCCACAGGCACAGCAGGCTATCCGCCACCTGCGCCAGGCTCTGCCGGGGCGAGACGCCAGCGTCTTCGCGCTTGGCCCGGGCCAGCATCAGGAAGGTCTGCACCAGTTCGCGCATTTCTTCGCTGGCACGGGCGATCCGCTCGACCTGGGCCCGGCCGCGCTGATCGATGCCCGGGTTCTCCAGCAGCAGCTCGCAGGAGCTGGCCAGCACCATCAACGGCGTGCGCAGTTCGTGGCTCACGTCACTGGTGAACAGGCGCTCACGGGTCAGCGCCTGGCGCAGCCGCCCGAGGGTGGCGTCGAACGCCACCGCCAGTTCGCCCACTTCGTCGGCCGCGTAGTCCGGCGCCAGCGGCGGCGCCAGGCCGAGCAACTGATCACGGTGACGCACCTGGCGCGCCAGCCGCACCACCGGCGCCATCACCTTGCGCGCCAGCACCCAGCCCAGGAACACCGCCAACGCCAGGCTGAGCACGAAGCCCACCAGCACCACGGCGAACAGCACGCGCTCGCGCTCTTCGAAATCGCTTTGGTCCTGCAGCAGCACATAGCGCCGGCCGTCGACGATCTCGACCATGGCGTGATACGACAGCTGCTCGCGAAAGACTTCGTGAAAGCCCGAGTCCAGGTGGCGCAGGTCCTTGGGCAGCTCGAAGTCGCCCGGTCCGCCGCTGAAGTAGAACAGTTGGTCCGGCTCGGGCCGGTGGCTCCAGTCCGAGACGTTGTCCATCAGCAGCAAGCGCTGCAGGTCGCCGCCCAGCCCCGCCGAAATCAGTTTTTCCTCGACCAGGTGGACCGTCGCGACGATCCCCATGGCGAACGCCCCCGCCACCAGTGCGCTCATCAACGCAAAGGCGATGATGATCCGCTGGGCAAGGCTCTGCTTAAACTCCATCACGCCCCTCGGCCAGGCGGTATCCCACGCCGTGCACGGTGTGCAGCAACGGCTTGGCGAACGGCTTGTCGATCACCTGGCGCAGTTGGTGGACATGGCTGCGCAGGCTGTCGCTGTCCGGGCAGTCGTCGCCCCACAGCGCCTCTTCGAGGATCTCCCGGCGCAGCACGTGAGGGCTTTTCTGCATCAGCACCGCGAGCAGCTTGAGGCCGACCGGGTTGAGCTTGAGCAGCTTGCCTTCGCGGGTGACCTCCAGTGTGTCGAGGTCGTAGTTCAGGTCGCCGACCTGCAAGGCACGGCGGCCGCCGCCCTGGGTGCGGCGCATCACCGCCTCGACCCGGGCCGCCAGCTCGGACAACGCGAACGGTTTGATCAGGTAATCGTCGGCGCCGGACTTGAAGCCTTGCAGGCGGTCGTCGAGCTGGTCGCGGGCGGTGAGCATGATCACCGGGGTGTCACGGCGCGCGTCTTCGCGCAGCCGTTTGCACAGGGTGTAACCGTCGATGCCCGGCAGCATGATGTCGAGCACGATCAGGTCGTAGTGTTCGGTGGCCGCCAGGTGCAGGCCCGACAGGCCGTCCTGGGCGCAATCGACGGTATAGCCCTTGAGCCCCAGGTAATCGGCCAGGTTGGCCAGGATATCGCGGTTGTCCTCAACCAAAAGAATTCGCATGGGCACCTCCTCCGTACACCGAAACGGCCGTCATGGCCCGCGCAGCTTACGGCCAAGCGCCGCTCAGGGCTAGGGCCGCACGCCGCCCGGGCAGAGCCTTGGCGGCAACTCGAGACTTTAACGAGATTTTCACTATCGGTTCACACGCCGACGACAGCGACAGCGCGAAACTCCCGCGTTTTATGTAGGGATGGTAGCCAATGGACTTTTTCAGGACAGCGCCCATGCGCTTTCTGCTGTTGATCACCGGCGCCTGGCTGGCGGTGTTCTTCCTGACCCGGACAGTGTTGCTGCTGACCCACCTGGACGAGGCCGGCGGCGTCGACTTTTCCCTCTTCGGCATCGGCCTGCTCTATGACCTGGGCTTTCTGGCCTATGCGGCGCTGCCGATGGGACTGTACCTGCTGCTGTGCCCGCCGGCCCTGTGGCGCCGCCGGGGCCATCGCTGGTTCCTGCAAGGGCTGTTGACAGTCAGCCTGTTCGCGATGCTGTTCACCGCCGTGGCCGAGTGGCTGTTCTGGGACGAGTTCGGCGTGCGCTTCAACTTCATCGCGGTCGACTATCTGGTGTACTCCGATGAAGTGCTGAACAACGTGCTGGAGTCCTACCCGATCGGCACCCTGCTCAGCGTGCTCGCGCTGCTGGCCGCTGGCCTGAGCCTGGCGCTGCGCAAGCCGTTGAACGCCGCGCTGGACGCGCCGTTGCCGCCGCTGCGCGCACGCCTGTTCAATGCGTTGGCCCTGCTGATCGTCGCCGGCCTGAGCCTGCAACTGCTCGGCCAAGGTTTCCCCCGCGCCCAGGGCGGCAACGCCTACCGGAACGAACTGGCGAGCAACGGCCCTTATCAGTTCTTCGCCGCGTTCCGAAACAATGAACTGGACTACGGCCAGTTCTACAGCAGCCTGGCCCCCGAGGCCGTCGGCCGGCAGATCCGCGCCGAACTGAACGAGCCCAATGCGCGCTTCATCGGCCAGGATCCCCAGGACATCCGCCGGATGATCGACAACCCCGGCACGCCGCGCAAAACGAACATCGTGCTGGTGACCATCGAAAGCCTGAGCGCCAAGTACCTGGGCAGCAACGGCGATGAGCGCAACCTGACGCCGAACCTGGATGCCTTGCGCAAACAGAGCCTGTACTTCAACAACTTCTACGCCACCGGCACCCGCACCGACCGCGGCCTGGAGGCCATCACCCTGGCCATCCCGCCGACGCCGGGCCGCTCCATCGTCAAGCGCATCGGCCGCGAGAGCGGCTTCGCCAGCCTCGGCCAGCAGCTGAGCGCCGTCGGTTACGACAGCGTGTTCGTCTACGGCGGGCGCGGCTATTTCGACAACATGAACGCGTTCTTCAGCGGGAACGGCTACCGCGTCGTCGACCAGAGCAGCGTCGACGAGGCCGAGATCCACTTCAAGAACGCCTGGGGCATGGCCGACGAGGATCTGTACAAGCAGACGCTGAAACTGGCCGACGCCGACTTCGCCAAAGGCCAGCCGTTCCTGCTGCAGTTGATGACCACCTCCAACCACCGCCCGTACACGTATCCGGACAACCGGATCGACATCAAGTCCGGCAACGGCCGCGACGGTGCGGTGAAGTACACCGACTACGCCATCGGCCAGTTCCTGGAACAGGCGCGGCAGAAGCCCTGGTTCGACGACACGATCTTCATCTTCGTCGCCGACCACACCGCCGGCAGCGCGGGCAAGGAAGACTTGCCGATCAACAACTATCAGATCCCGCTGTTCATCTACGCGCCCAAGCTGATCCAAGCGCGCGAAGACGCTCAGCTGGCCAGCCAGATCGACCTGGCGCCGACGCTGCTGGGGCTGCTCAACCTGGATTACCAATCGACGTTCTTCGGCCGCAACCTGTTGCAGGACAACCCGTTGCCGCCGCGCGTCGTGGTGGGCAACTACCAGCACCTGGGGCTGTTCGACGGCAAGGATCTGGCGATCCTCAGCCCGCGCCAGGGCCTGCGCCGGCATGACGACGCCCTGAGCGAAAGCCGCGAGTCCCGCGCGGGCAGCGACGACCTGCTGATCGGCCGCGCCATCACCTATTACCAAACCGCCAGTCATGGCTTCACGCAACAGCTGCTTGGCTGGAAAGCGCCCAAGGAGGGTGCGCCGCAAGTCAGCGAACGTTAACCGAAGCGCCCCGGGGCCGATGCGCTGGGGCGTTTTTTTGTTTCAGGATCCATCATGCCATCAAGCGCTGTACGCCCCACCCCCCGTCCGCTCAACTTCTGGCTGTGCCTCGGCATTCCCGTCGCCGCCGCCGTCATTCTGGTGCTGCTGGAACTGACCGATCTGGATATGGATCTGGCGCAGCTGTTCTATGATCCGGCCGCCGGCGACTTCATCGGCCGCCACAGCTACTTCCTGGAAAACATCCTCCACGACCGCGCCAAGCAGGTGGTCATCGCCTTCTCGGTGTTTGCCGTCCTCGGTTTCGTCGGCGCGTTCTTCATGACGCGCCTCAAGCCGTTCAAGCGTGAGCTGGGTTGCCTGGTGCTGTCGCTGGGCCTGGCCACTTCGTTCGTGACCCCGATGAAGGCCGTCACCGCCGTGCAGTGCCCCTGGAGCCTGGAGCAGTTCGGTGGACACGAAACCTACAGCAAACTGCTCAGCCACCGTCCGGACACCGACAAGCCCGGCCGCTGCTGGCCGGGCGGACACGCCGCCACCGGGTTCACCCTGTTCGCGCTGTTTTTCGTACTGCGCGACCGGCGTCCGCGCCTGGCGCGCCAGGCGTTCATCTTCGCGTTTGCGTTGGGTTCGGTGTTTTCCGTCAGCCGGATGATGCAGGGCGCGCACTTCTTCTCGCACAACGTGTGGACGGCGATCTTCTGCTGGCTGATTTGCCTGGGGTCGTACTACTGGGTGCTGTACCGCCCGGCCGTCCGGGCCGAGACCGCACCTGCGGCGCAACCGGCCAACGCCTGACAGGCAACGCCCGTCGACGCCATCGCCGGCAGGCGGGCTCCCACAGAGAACCGCATCGGCGGACACCGCCAGACACTGTGGGAGCCCGCCTGCTGGCGATTGGCGTCATGCCAGTTAGCGCTGCATTGACTGGCACGGCCCATTCGCGAGCAGGCTCGCTCCTACAACGGACACCGGTGAACCTGAAATCCGGGCAATAAAAAACCCCGCCTGCTCATCGCAGGCGGGGTTTTTCGTACAGGGGTGAGGCTGGCTTACATCATGCCGCCCATGCCGCCCATGCCGCCCATGTCTGGCATGCCGCCGCCAGCTGGAGCGTCTTTCTTCGGCGCGTCGGCCACTGCAGCTTCGGTGGTCAGGATCAGACCGCCGATGGACGATGCCGCTTGCAGTGCGGAACGGGTCACCTTGGTCGGATCCAGGATGCCCATTTCGATCATATCGCCGTACTCGCCGGTCGCGGCGTTGTAACCGAAGTTACCTTTGCCGTTCTTGACTTCGTTGACCACAACGCTTGGCTCGTCGCCGCTGTTGGCGGAGATCTGACGCAGCGGCGCTTCAACGGCGCGGCGCAGGACAGCGATGCCCACGTCCTGGTCGGCGTTGTCGCCTTTGAGGGTGCCGATGGCTTCCAGAGCGCGGATCAGCGCAACGCCGCCGCCAGGCACCACGCCTTCTTCGACGGCTGCGCGGGTGGCGTGCAGGGCGTCTTCAACGCGGGCTTTCTTCTCTTTCATTTCGACTTCGGAACCGGCGCCGACCTTGATCACCGCAACGCCGCCGGACAGCTTGGCCAGACGCTCTTGCAGTTTTTCACGGTCATAGTCCGAGGAAGTCTCGGCCACTTGGGCGCGGATCTGGGCGATGCGGGCTTCAATGTCGCCCTGAACGCCAGCACCGTCGACGATGATGGTGTTTTCCTTGGACAGGGTCACGCGCTTGGCGTTGCCCAGGTGCTCCAGGGTGGTGCTTTCCAGGCTCAGGCCGATCTCTTCGGAGATCACGGTGCCGCCGGTCAGGACGGCGATGTCCTGCAGCATGGCCTTGCGGCGGTCGCCGAAACCAGGCGCCTTGACGGCTGCGACCTTGACGATGCCGCGCATGTTGTTCACGACCAGGGTCGCCAGGGCTTCGCCCTCGACGTCTTCAGCCACGATCAGCAGCGGACGGCCGGCTTTGGCGACGGCTTCCAGCACTGGCAGCATTTCGCGGATGTTGGAGATCTTCTTGTCGACCAGCAGGATCAGCGGGCCGTCGAGCTCGGCCACCATGGTGTCCGGCTTGTTGACGAAGTACGGGGACAGGTAGCCGCGGTCGAACTGCATGCCTTCGACGACCGACAGTTCGTTTTCCAGGCCCGAGCCTTCCTCAACGGTGATCACGCCTTCTTTGCCGACCTTTTCCATGGCTTCGGCGATGATGTCGCCGATGGAGTTGTCGGAGTTGGCGGAGATGGTGCCCACCTGAGCGATGGCCTTGGTGTCGGCGCAAGGCTTGGACAGCTTCTTCAGCTCAGCGACGATGGCGATGGTCGCCTTGTCGATGCCGCGCTTGAGGTCCATCGGGTTCATGCCGGCAGCGACGGCCTTCAGGCCTTCGTTGACGATCGACTGAGCCAGGACGGTGGCGGTGGTGGTGCCGTCGCCGGCGTCGTCGTTGGCACGGGAGGCAACGTCTTTGACCAGCTGCGCGCCCATGTTCTCGAAGCGGTCTTCCAGCTCGATCTCTTTGGCGACGGAAACGCCGTCCTTGGTGATGGTCGGAGCGCCGAAGCTCTTCTCGAGGATCACGTTACGGCCTTTCGGGCCCAGGGTCGCTTTTACCGCGTCAGCCAGGACGTTGACGCCGACGAGCATTTTCTTGCGGGCGGAATCGCCGAATTTAACTTCTTTAGCAGCCATGATCGATATTCCTTGAATGCTTTAAGGTAGCGGGAAAATGAACGGGGTCTATCAGCCTTCGATGACGGCGAGGATTTCGTTCTCGCTCATCACCAGCAGGTCTTCGCCGTCGACTTTCACAGTGTTGCTGCCGGAGTAAGGACCGAACACGACCTTGTCGCCGACCTTCACGGACAGTGCACGCACTTCACCGCTTTCCAGAGCTTTGCCCGGGCCTACAGCGAGGACTTCACCGTGGTTGGCCTTCTCAGCAGCCGAACCTGGCAGGACGATACCGCCAGCGGTTTTCTTTTCTTCTTCGCTGCGACGGATAACGACGCGGTCATGCAGAGGACGAAGCTTCATTGTCGATCTCTCCTAATTGTGGTTTTCATCGGCCGGTGTAGTCCCGGCGGGTTTAACGAATCCGGCCTGCGCCGGTTGCGGCTCGACGTGCGAGACGCGGAAGTCTGTCCGGCGGATGCGCCGGAAACCTTGCGGTGACCGATACATAAGGGCGCATAAGCTTATTACAAGGGCGGGGCAGAAAAATTTTCTCAGGCAGGCCCCGGAAACGGACACGGCACCCGAAGGTGCCGTGCCGAGACAGGTGTCACTTGGTGTCGCGGTGCTCGAACTCGCCTTCGATCACCGTCGGTTCGCGGCCCAGGGGCTCGCGCGGCGCGGGGCCGCCACGGGGTTGCAGGTCGTCGGCGAAAGCGCGCTGGCGCATGGCCTGCTCTTCGGCGCGCTGGCGCATCTTGCCGGCGATCAGGCGACGGCTCAACGGCAGCAGCATCAGCAGGCCGACCACGTCGCTGATGAAGCCCGGCAGGATCAGCAGGCCGCCGGCCAGCGCCAGCATCAGGCCTTCGAGCATGGTCTGCGCGGGCAGCTCGCCGCGGCTCAGGCTTTCACGGGCACGCAGCGCGGTGGCCAGCCCGGCGACGCGCAGCACGAACACGCCGAACATCGAGCCGAGGATGATCAGCAGCAGGGCCGGGAAAAAACCGATGGCTCCCGCCACCTTCACGAATACGAACAGCTCCAACACCGGGAAGAGCAGAAAGAGCAACAAATAAGGGCGCATCTAAGGGTTCCTCAACGCAAGAATGCCTTGCAAGTAAGCCTTAGATGACGTCGCCCTTTCGTGAATTCAAGCGCCGGCGGGCGCATTTTTCGGCCAATGTTCGGCGCGGGCCAGGAAAACCAAGGCTTCGCGGACTTGTGTCGGCGTGTTGCAAGGTGCTTGGAACGGCAGCCAGTACAACGCCTGGCCGATGCGCAGGTGCATGCCCTCGGTGTCGATCCCGGCCATCTGCGCCGGTGCGCCTTTGGGCAGGCCGGCGAGGTCGACGTAATGGGCGATGGCCTTGGCGTGGTCGCTGTTCATGTGCTCGACCATGCTGATTTCGGCCTGGCCGGCGAACGGGTTGGCCAGCGTCAGGTGCTCGACCCAGTGGATCGCGCCGAAGCCGCCGATGTAGCGGTGGCGCACCGGCTTGAGCACCCAGAAGTCGAAGTCGTGGGCCTTGTGGTAGTTCTGCGAGTCAGGGAAATAGCGGTAGTAGCGCTCGGCGGCGGCTTCGATGGCGGCTTCGTCCGCAAGCTTTTCCGCTTCCGCCAGGTAAGTCAGGCGACCGACGGCCTGCACGTCTTCGGCCTCGCGCTCGCCCACCAGCAGCGAGCACTTGGGATCCTTCAGCAAGTTGTTAGTGTGCTGGGCGATGCGGCTGATCAGGATCAGCGGCCGGCCCTGGTCGTCGAGGCAGTAGGGGACCACGGAGCCGAACGGGAAACCGGGCATCGACTTGGAGTGGGTCGAGAGCACTCCACGGTATTCCTTGAGAAGCAATTCTCGGGCATGCTTAGCCGCTTCAACGCTCAATTTATGACTCCTTTAATAATTTCCGTCATAAAAACGGACGGGCGCCCGGGTCAAGTCCCGGCCACGCCGACGGGCAATTCTGATGTGCAACCTCGCTGCGGCCGGTGCAGATCCAGAGGCCCCAAAAGGACACCACTTTGACCTGCCATCGGGGGCACGCGCATGCAACTCACTGACAAAGTAATCATTATCACCGGCGGTTGCCAGGGTCTGGGCCGTTCCATGGCCGAGTACTTCGCCGGCAAGGGCGCGAAGCTGGCGCTGGTGGACCTGAACCAGGAAAAGCTCGACGCCGCCGTCGCCGCCTGCAAGGCCAAGGGCGTCGAGGCGCGCAGCTACCTGTGCAACGTCGCGGACGAAGAGCAAGTGACGCACATGGTCGCCCAGGTCGCCGATGACTTCGGCGCGATCCACGGCCTGATCAACAACGCCGGGATCCTGCGCGACGGGCTGCTGCTCAAGGTCAAGGACGGCGAAATGACCAAGATGACCCTGGCCCAGTGGCAGGCGGTGATCGACGTCAACCTGACCGGCGTGTTCCTGTGCACCCGTGAAGTGGCGGCGAAGATGGTCGAGCTGAAGAACGGCGGCGCCATCATCAACATCTCGTCGATCTCCCGCGCCGGCAACGTCGGCCAGACCAACTATTCCGCCGCCAAGGCCGGTGTCGCCGCCGCCACCGTGACCTGGGCCAAGGAGCTGGCGCGCTACGGCATCCGCGTCGCCGGCATCGCGCCGGGCTTCATCGAGACCGAAATGACCCTGGGCATGAAACCCGAAGCGTTGGAGAAGATGACCTCGGGCATTCCGCTCAAGCGCATGGGCAAGCCGGAAGAGATCGCCCACTCGGCGGCCTACATCTTCGAGAACGACTACTACACCGGGCGGATCCTGGAGATGGATGGCGGGTTGCGGATCTGACGTCACCGCACTAGGCGGCCGGTCGGTGCATCTGGGTTGATGCCATCGCCAGCAGGCTGGCTCCCACAGGTTGCGCGGTGCACGCAGGTTTGCGAACGACCGCAATCAAGGTGGGAGCCAGCCCTGCTGGCGATGGCGTCAGCCCAAGCGCCGCAGGACAGCCCTGCGGCGTGGCGGTTCGGTCAGTCGTCGCTGACGGTGATGTTCGGCATCGCCGGGGTCGCCGCTTCCTGCAGCACGATCCGCGCGCCGACATGGCGGGCCAGGTCCTGGTAGACCATGGCGATCTGGCTCTCCGGCTCGGCGATCACCGTCGGCTTGCCGCCGTCGGCCTGCTCGCGGATGACCATCGACAGCGGCAACGAGGCCAGCAGTTCGACGCCGTACTGGGTCGCAAGCTTCTCGCCGCCGCCTTCGCCGAACAGATGCTCGGCATGCCCGCAATTCGAGCAGATGTGCACGGCCATGTTCTCCACCACGCCCAGCACCGGGATGTTGACCTTGCGGAACATCTCCACGCCCTTGCGGGCATCCAGCAGCGCCAGGTCCTGGGGCGTGGTGACGATCACGGCGCCGGCCACCGGGACTTTCTGCGCCAGGGTCAGCTGGATGTCGCCGGTGCCCGGCGGCATGTCGATCACCAGGTAGTCCAGGTCGCCCCAGGCGGTCTGCGTGACCAGTTGCAGCAGCGCGCCGGACACCATCGGGCCGCGCCAGACCATCGGTGTGTTGTCGTCGGTCAGGAACGCCATCGACATGACTTCCACGCCATGGGCCTTGAGCGGCACGAACCACTTCTGGTCCTTGACCTCAGGGCGGGTGCGCTCGGGGATGCCGAACATGATGCCCTGGCTCGGGCCATAGATGTCGGCGTCGAGAATGCCCACCTTGGCGCCTTCGCGGGCCAGCGCCAGCGCCAGGTTGGCGGCGGTGGTGGATTTGCCCACGCCGCCCTTGCCGGACGCCACGGCGATCACGTTCTTGACGTTGGCCAGGCCCGGGATCTGCGCCTGGGCCTTGTGCGCGGCGATCACGCTGGCGATCTCGACACGGGCACCCGCCACGCCGTCCAGCCCTTCGATGGCCATCTGCAGCACCTGCGCCCAGCCGCTCTTGAACAGGCCGGCGGCGTAGCCCAGCTCCAGCCGGACGCTGACGCGGTCGCCCTGGATCTCGATGTCGCGCACGCAACCGGCGCTGACCGGATCCTGGTTCAGGTAAGGGTCGGTGTATTGGCGAAGGACGGCTTCCACCGCTTCGCGGGTGACGGCGCTCATGGGCAACTCCGGTAGCAAGACTGGGAAAAGATGGCGGCTATCCTACCCCTTCTGCCGTGCGGACGGCATGTCCGGCAAACATTTGCAGGGGTGAAATATCTTCGCCGGCGATTTATAGTGGCCGACCTCCGTTTCATCAAGTAGCGATGCCCCCATGTCCGAGCCACGCAAGATCCTCGTCACCAGCGCCCTGCCCTACGCCAACGGTTCGATCCACCTTGGCCACATGCTGGAATACATCCAGACCGACATGTGGGTGCGCTTCCAGAAGCAGCGCGGCAATCAGTGCATCTATGTCTGCGCCGACGACGCCCACGGTTCGGCGATCATGCTGCGCGCGGAAAAGGAAGGCATCACCCCGGAACAGCTGATCGCCAACGTCCAGGCCGAACACAGCGCCGACTTCGCCGACTTCCTGGTGGACTTCGACAATTTCCACTCCACCCACGCCGAAGAGAACCGCGAGCTGTCGGGCCAGATCTACCTGAAGCTGCGTGACGCCGGGCACATCGCCACGCGTTCGATCACCCAGTACTTCGACCCGGACAAGAAAATGTTCCTGGCCGACCGCTTCATCAAGGGCACCTGCCCCAAGTGCGGCACCGAAGACCAGTACGGCGACAACTGCGAAAAATGCGGCGCGACCTACGCCCCCACCGACCTGAAGGATCCGAAGTCGGCGATCTCCGGCGCCACCCCGGTGCTCAAGGACTCCCAGCACTTCTTCTTCAAGCTGCCTGACTTCCAGCAGATGCTGCAGGCCTGGACCCGCAGCGGCACCCTGCAGGACGCGGTGGCCAACAAGATCGCCGAATGGCTGGACGCCGGCCTGCAGCAGTGGGACATCTCCCGCGATGCGCCGTACTTCGGCTTCGAGATCCCGGACGAGCCGGGCAAGTATTTCTACGTGTGGCTGGATGCGCCGATCGGCTACATGGCCAGCTTCAAGAACCTGTGCGACCGCACGCCTGCGCTGGACTTCGACGCCTTCTGGGGCAAGGACTCCACCGCCGAGCTGTACCACTTCATCGGCAAGGACATCGTCAACTTCCACGCCCTGTTCTGGCCCGCCATGCTCGAAGGCGCCGGCTACCGCAAGCCGACCGGGATCAACGTGCACGGCTACCTGACCGTCAACGGCCAGAAGATGTCCAAGTCCCGCGGCACCTTCATCAAGGCGCGCACCTACCTGGATCACCTGTCGCCGGAATACCTGCGCTACTACTACGCCTCCAAGCTGGGCCGCGGCGTCGACGACCTGGACCTGAACCTCGAAGACTTCGTGCAGAAGGTCAACTCCGACCTGGTGGGCAAGGTGGTCAACATCGCCAGCCGCTGCGCAGGCTTCATCCATAAGGGCAACGCCGGGGTGATGGTCGGCGCCAACGCCGCGCCGGAGCTGACCGACGCGTTCCTGGCCGCCGCGCCGAGCATCGCCGACGCCTACGAGGCCCGCGACTTCGCCCGCGCCATGCGCGAGACCATGGCCCTGGCCGACCGCGCCAACGCCTGGATCGCCGACAAGGCGCCTTGGTCGCTGAACAAGCAGGAAGGCAAGCAGGACGAGGTCCAGGCGATCTGCGCCACCGGCATCAACCTGTTCCGCCAACTGGTGGTCTTCCTCAAGCCGGTGCTGCCGCTGCTGGCCGCCGACGCCGAGGCGTTCCTCAACGTCGCGCCGCTGACCTGGAACGACCACGCCACGCTGCTGGCCAACCATCAGCTCAATGAATTCAAACCGTTGATGACCCGCATCGACCCGGTAAAAGTGCAAGCCATGACCGACGCCTCCAAGGAAGACCTGACCGCCAGCCAGACCGACACCGGCGCCGCCGCACCTGCCGGCAACGGCGAACTGGCCAAGGATCCGCTGTCGCCGGAAATCGAGTTCGACGCCTTCGCCGCCGTCGACCTGCGCGTGGCCCTGATCGTCAAGGCCGAACACGTGGAGGGCGCCGACAAGCTGCTGCGCCTGACCCTGGACATCGGCGACGAGCAACGCAACGTGTTCTCCGGGATCAAGAGCGCCTACCCGGATCCATCCAAGCTGGACGGCCGCCTGACCATGATGATCGCCAACCTCAAGCCGCGGAAAATGAAGTTCGGCATCTCCGAAGGCATGGTGATGGCCGCCGGCCCCGGCGGCGAAGAGATCTACCTGCTGAGCCCGGACAGCGGCGCCAAGCCGGGCCAGCGCATCAAGTAAGGTTGCGCACCGGCCGATCCCACAGGCGTGCCCCGTGCGCCTGTGGGATTTTTCATGTCTGGCCCGCCCTCCACCGGCGCCGGATAATGCCTAACCTTAAAGGACATCCGCCTGACCTGCCGGCAACGCCATGACCGACCTCGTGCTTGTGATTTTCAGTGCTGCGCTGCTCAACAACTTCGTGTTGAACTGGCCGCTGGGCGTCGATCCGGCGCTGGCGGGCGAGCGACGCCAGGTGCATGCGCTGGGCCTGGCGACGCTGGTGCTGATGCTGGTGGCCGGGACTGTCGCCCAGGCGCTCTGGCAATGGCTGCTGGTGCCGCTGCACCTGGAGGGCCTGCGTCTTTTCGCGTTTCTGCCCCTGTGCGTGCTGTCGATCGCTCCGTTGCTGAAGCTGCTGGCCCGCGGGTTGCCGACACTGCCTTTCGACGGCTTGTGGCCATTGATGCTGGGCAATGCCGGCGCGCTGGGCCTGACGCTGAGCAACGCCCAGGCGGACAAAGGCCTGTTTCATGCGATGGCGCTGAGCCTGGGCGCCGGCCTGGGCTTCTGGCTGGTGCTGAGCCTGTTCAGCGACCTGCGCGAACGAACCGCCGGCAATGATGTTCCCCTGCCCTTTCGCGGCCTGCCGATCCAGTTGATCGGCGCCGGACTGATGGCGGTGGCTTTTCTCGGATTCAGCGGACTGATCAAAACATGAGTCTGATTCAACGCATCGACGCCCTGCTGCCCCAGACCCAATGCGGCAAGTGCGGCCATCCCGGATGCAAGCCCTACGCCGAAGGCATCGCCGGCGGCGAGCCGATCAACCGCTGCCCGCCGGGCGGCGACGAAACCGTCGCGGCCCTGGCTGAACTCCTGAACATCCCGGTGCTGGAACTGGACGTCAGCCGCGGCACCGCGCCGCCGCAAGTGGCCTTCATCCGCGAGGCCGAATGCATCGGCTGCACCAAGTGCATCCAGGCCTGCCCGGTGGACGCCATCGTCGGCGCCGCGAAATTCATGCACACGGTGCTCGTCGACGAGTGCACCGGCTGCGACCTGTGCGTGGCGCCCTGCCCGGTGGACTGCATCGACATGCATCCGCTGCCGGCGGGAACCCTGGCGGTGGTCGGCGGACTGGCCGCCAGCCCCGAAGAGCGCCAGGCGCGCACCGCCAAACGCGACCACGCCCGGCAACGCTACCAGCGCCGCAATGCCCGGCTGCTGCACGAAGAGCAGCAACGCCAGGCCGAGCGCGAAGCCCGGGCCCAGCGTGCGGCGCAAGCGCAGGCCGCCGCAGCGGATCCGGTGCAGACCGCGCTTGAGCGGGTGCGCGCACAGAAGGCCGCCAATGCCGATGCGGCGCTGAAAAAGGCCAAGATCGACCTGGCCATGAGCCGCGCCCAACTGAACAAATCGCTGAAAGCCTTCGGTCACCCGCCGACGTTCGAACAACAGTCGCAACTGATCGTGCTGCAACGGCAGTTCGAGGCGGCCGAGCAGGCGTTGGCGGCCCTGGAAACCAGCGCCGCCGTCCCTGCGGCTCCTGCCCCGGCTCCGGCGAAAGACGCAGAGCTGAAACGGGCGAAAATTCAGTTGGCGATGCGCCGCGCCGAACTGAAGAAGGCCCAGGCGGCGGATGCGCCGCCGCAAGAGATCGCCGTCCTGGAACAGGCCCTGCGCGACGCCGAACAGGCCCTGCATGCGGCCGAGGACGCCAGCGGACAACCGCTGCCCGACCTCGTGCGCACCGTAAAACGGCCGATCGACAGCCAGCTCCGTCAATTGAAGACCGAACTGGCCTACGCCCGGGCCGACCTCAACAAACTGCAAAGACGCGCCGACACCGCCCCCGACCTCCTCGACAAGGCCCGCGCCCGCCTGGAGGAAGCCGAACGTCAGGTAAACGCCCATGCCGCGCCTTGAAACCCCGGACACTCGCCTGCAGGAGGCGATGAAGCTTGTGCTGCTGGCCACGTTGCCGGGGCTGCTGGCGCTGTTCTGGTTCTATGGCTGGGGGGTGGCGATCAACTTGCTCCTGTGCGTCGCCACTGCCTGGGCCGTCGAATCCGCGGTGCTGCGCCTGCGTCGGCAACCGGTGCTGCCGACGCTCGCCGACGGCAGCGCTGCGGTCAGCGCCACCCTGTTGACCGCCGCCCTGCCCCCGTACTGCCCGTGGTGGCTGACGGTCACGGCGATGGCCACCGGCCTGCTGTTCGGCAAGCACCTGTACGGCGGCGTCGGCCGCAACCCGTTCAACCCGGCCATGCTCGGTTTTGCGCTGGCCATGGTGATGTTTCCCCTGTCGATGACGCACTGGCCGGGCCACGGCATGGATCTGTCGAGCGCCCTGACCCAGGTGTTCAGCCCGGCAAGGGCGCCGGACGCCTGGGCCCAGGCCACCGTGCTGGACAGCCTGCGCATCAACAAGAGCCTGACCACGGACGAACTGTTCGCCGCCGATCCCGCTTTCGGCCGGTTCGGCGGACGCGCGAGCGAGTGGGTGAACCTGGCGTTCCTGGCCGGCGGGCTGTTTCTGCTGCAACGGCGGGTGATCGGCTGGCAGGCGCCGGTCGGCATGCTCTTCGCTCTGTTCACCGTCAGCCTGCTGTGCTGGAACGGCTCGGGATCCGACTCCCACGGCTCGCCGCTGTTTCACCTGCTCAGCGGCGCAACGATGCTGGGCGCGTTCTTCATCGTCACCGAACCGGTGTCCGGCGCACGGAGCGCGCTTGCCCGCCTGCTGTTCGGCCTCGGTGCTGGGCTGTTGACGTACCTGATCCGCACGTGGGGCGGCTACCCGGACGGCGTGGCCTTTGCCGTGCTGCTGATGAACCTGTGCGTGCCCGCGCTGGAACGCTTCGCCACCGCCCGCCAGCGGCAGGTGGCGCCATGAACCGCACGGGCAGCCTGATCGCCCTGGCGCTGCTGGCCTGCGCGGGCGCCGGCGTGAGCTGGCTGGTGCAGGATCTCAGCGCGCCGCGCATCGCCGCCGAACGGAAGCTGATCGAAAGCCGCACGCTGCTGGACGTGCTGGCCGCGGACAGCTACGACAACCGACCCCTGGAGCAGCCGCTGCCCCTGGTCGACCCGGTGCTGAGCCACAGCACGCTGACCGGCGCCTACCGGGCGACCCGCGGCGAACAGACCGTCGCCGTCCTGCTGCGCAACCAGGCCACGGGTTATGCCGGCCAGATCGAATGGCTGATCGCGATCGCCCCTTCGGGCAGGCTGATCGGCGTGAAAACCTTGAGGCAAACCGAAACGCCGGCGTTGGGCGGACTGATCGGCGACTGGCCGAACGCCTGGCTGCAGACCTTCACGGGCAAGTCTCTCGATGCACCGGACGACGCCGGCTGGGCGTTGAAAAAGGATCGGGGGCAATTCGATCAGATCGCCGGCGCCACCGTCACTTCGCGCGCAGCGGTGAACGCCGTCCATGATGCGTTGCGCTACTTCGACGGGCACCGGGCGGCTCTGCTGGGGAACGCTGAATGAACAGAACCGCGACACTCTCCAACTCATTGGCGCTGACGTTGCTGCTCGGCGCCACCGGATCGCTGCCCGGCGCGTTGGCGACGGTACTGATGTGCGTTGTCGTCGTCGGCCTCTATGGCTTGGCCATGCAAGCGTTGCGCCCGCGCCTGCCCCAGGCGAGCGTCTTGCCGGCCGGCCTGCTGGTGGCCGCCACGTTGGCCGGTTGCGCCGACACCCTCGTGCAGTACGCGTCCGTGCAATGGCATCAGATGATCGGCCTCTACGCCGGCCTGATCGGCCTGCAGTGCATCGTGCTGGAACACCACGGATTCTTTCTGCGGCCCGCCGCCGCGCGCCTGAAACCGTTCGGCCTGTTCGCCGGCCTGATGGCCGTGATGGCCCTGTTGCGCGAACTGATCGGCCGGGGCAGCATCGGCGCCCGACTTTCGGAACACTGGCAAGGTCTGGTGCTGTTCGGCGAAGGCCTGCACCTGTTCACCCTGACGGCTGGCGCCTTCATCCTGCTGGGATTGCTGCTGGCCTTGGGTCAGACCCTGATTCGCCCCACCGCCCCCGCCAAGGAATCGCACCGTCCATGAATGCCGCAAAACGCCTGGAAATCTTTCGCCGACTGCACGAAGACAATCCCGAGCCGAAAACCGAACTGGCCTACAGCTCGCCGTTCGAACTGCTGATCGCCGTGATCCTTTCGGCGCAGTCCACCGACGTCGGGGTGAACAAGGCCACGGCGAAGCTGTACCCGGTGGCCAACACGCCGGCGGCCATTCATGCCCTGGGCGTCGAAGGCCTGTCCGAGTACATCAAGACCATCGGGCTCTACAACAGCAAAGCGAAAAACGTGATCGAGACCTGCCGCCTGCTGGTCGAACGCCACGGCGGCGAAGTCCCGCAGACCCGCGAAGAGCTGGAAGCCTTGCCGGGCGTCGGGCGCAAGACCGCCAACGTGGTGCTCAACACCGCGTTCCGCCAACTGGCCATGGCGGTGGACACCCACATTTTCCGGGTGAGCAACCGCACCGGGATCGCCCCCGGCAAGAACGTGGTCGAGGTGGAAAACAAACTGATGAAATTCGTGCCGAAAGAGTACCTGCTCGACTCGCACCATTGGCTGATCCTGCACGGGCGCTATGTGTGCCTGGCCCGCAAGCCGCGCTGCGGAAGCTGTCGGATCGAAGATTTGTGCGAGTACAAGCACAAGACATCCGACGATTGATCGGCTATTGGTTTTGTTGATATTTCGATTGAAAAAATCTTTTTTACCATCCGCCGGTTTATCGATATAAGGAGCGCCAAAGGCAGTCTTAGCCTGGAGTTGACCTTATGAGTACCGGCAAAGAACAACTGGATGTAGAAGACGACTTCATCGCCACCGAAGACGACGATGCGGAATCGAAGGTCGAAGTCGCCAAGACCAACCTGAGCAAGCGCCGCACCATCGACAATCTGCTTGAGGAACGCCGCCTGCAAAAGCAACTGGCCGAGTTCGATTACGACGTTGATGACTGATCCCTGAAAGCCTCCCGCAACGGAGGCTTTTTACTTTACGGCGCACGCTGAAACCGATCGGCCCATGCCCTGTCAGCCAGCGTGACGCTCACACGAGCCCGTTGCGCTGCGCCAGCTCGATCAGATCCACCAGCGAACGGGCATTGAGCTTCAGCAGCAGACGGGTCTTGTAGGTGCTCACCGTCTTGTTGCTGAGAAACATGCCGTCAGCGATTTCCTTGTTGGTCTTGCCGCGGGCCAACTGCTGCAGCACCATCATTTCCCGCCCCGAGAGACGATCCACCATATCCGCTTCGCTGGCGTTGCCCAGGCTCGTGCGCACCGTGTGCAAGGCCTGGTTCGGAAAGTAGCTGTAGCCCGACAGCACAGCCTTTATGGCGCTGAGCAGTTCGGTCAGGTCCTGCTGTTTGCAGACATAACCGGCGGCGCCGGACTGCATGCAGCGCATCGAGAAGTGACCCGGCGCCTGGGATGTCAGCACCAGCACTTTCAACGGCATGGCCGATGACGTCAGCCGGGCAATGACTTCAAGTCCGTCCAGTTTCGGAATGCCGATATCGAGAATGACGATATCGGGCATTTGTTCGCGGGCAAGTTGCAGTGCATCCACTCCATTGTCCGTTTCGGCAATGATCTCGTAGCCATGCCGCTCCATCAGCATTCGCACCGCAAGACGAATGACAGGATGATCATCCACGATCAGCACTTTATTCATGGGCAAGTCCAGTTCGCTGTTCGAATTTTTAGAGCCCGCACAATAGCGCAGTCAATTCACCCATGGCAGGCAAGAGTTCCTGCGCATCAGCAGCGAGAGACATCCCTTACGCCTAACAAAGACTTTTCCTACAAAAAGATGCACCTCAGGAAAAATCAACTTCTCCGGAGAAACCCTTATGCCGCCTCACTCGACCCACGCGCTCTTCCTGTCCTCCCGCCGCAACGTAAGAATCCTTAACCTTCGCTCGATCTTTTCCGAGTCCTGGCGATTGTCTCCGATAAAAAAGGAAACAAGCCGGTTATTTCCACACCCCTGAAATTAATATAAACGTCAAACACATCAACTTCTGACTCGAGGCAACTTAACCGCCCCGATCAAAACACTTCCATCGCCAAAAACCCTGAAGGACAAACATATGACCAAGTTTCGCAACAAAATCACCAATCCCATCAGCGTCATTGCCATCTTCGCTTTCATATCGGAAACTTCGGCCGCTGTTTCCCTGCCGTTTCTCGACAACGACGAACGCGAAGTCTATGTCTGGTTCCTCATCAGTTTTCCCTTTTACTTGCTGTTCCTGTTCTTCATCACGCTCAACTTCAACTACCGTTCCCTTTATGCGCCCTCGGACTTCGGCAACGACAAGAGTTTCCTGAAGGCCTTCGACCCGACGGAACCTGCGGCGGATGAAACGGACGGGACGTCGAAGGCACAGACCACGCACGATCCCCCGGGAACACGCTTGCCGCCTGATCCGACCTTACTGCCCTATGTGCAATTACCCAAACTGATGAAGACACTCCACATCGTCGATGCACGGGAACTGGACGCATCCGAACACATGGCGAAACTTCTGGAGAACATTCCGTATGCCGACAAAACATCGGGGCGCATCGTCCTGTTCCTGGTCAGCACCGACCCAATCGTTTCGCTGAGCAGCCCTGCGCCGAAGCCGTTGAAACAGACGAAGAAAATGTCAGACCGAACCGTCTGCATCGTCTACAACGTTTGCTCGCAAGAAATGGACATAGTCCGGCGGATGTGAAAACGAACGGGCGGCATCGCCATTGCAGCGATGGAATGAACAGCGGAGAAGGAGGCTGACCGGAACCGGTCAGCCATGCAGTCGGCTTGCTGAGCGGTAGCCGTGCCCCAGAGGCACGGCTACCGGTTCATGCCGGCTCAGAACAGCTTGCGGCCCTTGTTGGCGGCAATGCGCATGCGCAGCGCGTTGAGCTTGATGAAGCCCGCCGCGTCGGCCTGGTTGTAGGCGCCGCCGTCTTCTTCAAAGGTCGCGATGTTGGCGTCGAACAGCGAGTCGTCGGACTTGCGGCCGGTGACGATCACGTTGCCCTTGTACAGTTTCAGGCGCACGACGCCGTTCACGTTGACCTGGGAAGCGTCGATCATCTGCTGCAGCATCAGACGCTCAGGGCTCCACCAGTAGCCGGTGTAGATCAGGCTGGCGTACTTGGCCATCAGTTCGTCTTTCAGGTGGGCCACTTCGCGGTCCAGGGTGATCGACTCGATGGCGCGGTGGGCGCGCAGCATGATGGTGCCGCCAGGAGTCTCGTAGCAGCCGCGGGACTTCATGCCCACGTACCGGTTCTCGACGATGTCCAGACGGCCGATGCCGTGCTGGCCGCCGATCTTGTTCAGGGTCGCCAGTACGGTGGCCGGGGTCATCTCGACGCCGTCCAGCGCGACGATGTCGCCGTTACGGTAGGTCAGTTCCAGGTACTGCGGGGTGTCGGGAGCCTTCTCCGGGGAGACGGTCCAGCGCCACATGTCTTCTTCGTGCTCGGTCCAGGTGTCTTCCAGCACGCCGCCTTCATAGGAGATGTGCAGCAGGTTGGCGTCCATCGAGTACGGGGACTTCTTCTTGCCGTGACGCTCGATCGGGATGCCGTGCTTCTCGGCGTAGTCCATCAGCTTCTCGCGGGACAGCAGATCCCACTCGCGCCATGGAGCGATCACTTTCACGCCTGGCTTGAGCGCATAGGCGCCCAGTTCGAAACGCACCTGGTCGTTGCCCTTGCCGGTGGCGCCGTGGGAAATGGCGTCGGCGCCGGTTTCGTTGGCGATCTCGATCAGGCGCTTGGCGATCAGCGGACGGGCGATGGAGGTGCCCAGCAGGTACTCGCCTTCATAGACGGTGTTGGCGCGGAACATCGGGAACACGAAGTCGCGCACGAACTCTTCGCGCAGGTCGTCGATGTAGATCTCTTTGACGCCCATGGCCTGGGCCTTGGCGCGGGCCGGCTCGACCTCTTCGCCTTGACCGAGGTCGGCGGTGAAGGTCACCACTTCACAGTTATAAGTATCCTGCAGCCACTTGAGGATCACCGAAGTGTCCAGGCCGCCGGAATACGCCAGAACGACCTTGTTTACGTCCGCCATGCCATCACTCCACGGGGTTGTACGGAAAGCCGAGGAGTCTACCGCTCAAACGCGATAATTTACAGAGGCGCGACAGCTTAAGACGACAAAGCGACAGAATCTGTCGAGGGCGCGACGATGGGCCGCAGGTCAGGACGTCGCTGCGGCGTTGGCGGGTGCGCTGGCCTGAGGGGCCGGGGTCGTCGTCGGCGCGACCCGCGCCAGGTGCACGTTGACCCGGCGGTTCTTCGCCCGGTTGGCGGCGTTGGTGTTGGGCACCAGGGGGTAGCGTTCGCCGTGGAACCGCACGGTGATCTGCGATTCCTGGATGCCGTTGGCCTTGAAGAAATCCACCACCGCCAGCGCCCGCCGGCGCGACAGTTCACGGTTGGTCAGGCGGTTGCCGCTGTTGTCGGAATGGCCGTCGAGCTCGATGTGGTTGACCGTCGGATCGGCCTTCATGTACTCGAGCATCACTTGCAGCTTGGCCTTGGCGGCGGCGTCCAGCTCGGTGCCTTCGCCGGGGAAGCCGATCTGCGATTGCTTGACCTGATCGAAATTCTGCGGGAGCAGTTTGGCCACGCAGCTCTGGTAATCGTTGAACGCCTTGCTGAACTTCACCGGCAGCAAGCGCACTTCCGAGACCCGGCCATCGCCCGAGGCGTGCCGCACCACAGGGCTGCGGCCGTCCATCAAGCCGCTGATCAGGCGCCCGGCCTGGGCCTGGGAGCTGTTGAACAGCACGTTGCCGCTGCCCAGCCTGACGGTGCCCAGGTTGATGTCGTCGCGGCCCGGCTGCCACGGCGCGGCGGCCGCCAACAACGTCGCCGAACCGCCGCCGAGCATGGCGTTGTAAGCGTTGAGGCGGAACGTCGCCTGCTCGCCGGCCTTGCGCACGAACTGCCCCGAGCCGAAGTCGGTGACCGGCTGCGTCAGGCGGCATTCGAACTTGTCGCCTTCGACCGTCCACTCAATGTTCTCCAGACGGGTCTGGTACGTGAGCGCCATCGCCGGAAGGCTGGCGAACACACTGAGCAAGGCTAGATAACGCTGGCGCACGGGAGGCTCCATGGGTTCCTGTTACAAAAGGACCGACACACACATGTTTACGGCATACCTGATGTCTATCGGTCGCTTTTCGCAAAACTTGATAGCGAGTGCCTGCAAGTGTCTTTTCCGGTAGCATTCCCTACAGTTTGACCCGCCTGGAATCCCCTCATGTCCGACCGCCTGACCCTGCTGCGTCCCGACGACTGGCACATCCACCTTCGCGATGGTGCCGTGTTGACCAATACCGTTGCGGATGTCGCGCGCACCTTTGGCCGCGCCATCATCATGCCCAACCTGGTACCTCCGGTGCGCAACGCCGCCGAGGCCGACGGCTACCGTCAGCGGATCCTCGCTGCCCGCCCGGCCGGCAGCCGCTTCGAACCGTTGATGGTGCTGTACCTGACCGACCGCACCCAGCCTGAAGAGATCCGTCAGGCCAAGGCCACCGGCTTCGTGCACGCCGCCAAGCTGTACCCGGCCGGCGCCACCACCAACTCCGACTCCGGGGTCACCAGCATCGACAAGATCTTCCCGGCGCTGGAGGCCATGGCCGAAGTCGGCATGCCGCTGCTGATCCACGGTGAGGTCACCCGTGGCGACGTCGACGTGTTCGACCGCGAAAAGATCTTCATCGACGAGCACATGCGCCGCGTGGTCGAGCGTTTCCCTACCCTCAAGGTCGTGTTCGAGCACATCACCACCGGCGACGCCGTGCAGTTCGTCAACGAGGCCTCGGCCAACGTCGGCGCGACCATCACGGCCCATCACCTGCTCTACAACCGCAACCACATGCTGGTGGGCGGGATCCGGCCGCACTTCTATTGCCTGCCGATCCTCAAGCGCAACACGCACCAGGAAGCCCTGCTGGACGCCGCCACCGGCGGCAGCGCGAAGTTCTTCCTCGGCACCGATTCGGCACCGCACGCCCAGCACGCCAAGGAAGCCGCCTGCGGCTGCGCCGGCTGCTACACCGCCTACGCTGCCATCGAGCTGTATGCCGAAGCGTTCGAACAGCGCAACGCGCTGGACAAGCTCGAAGCGTTCGCCAGCCTCAACGGCCCGCGCTTCTACGGGCTGCCGGCCAACACCGACCGCATCACCCTGGTCCGCGAAGAATGGACCGCCCCTGCCAGCCTGCCGTTCGGCGAGCTGAACGTCATCCCGCTGCGCGCCGGTGAAAAACTGCGCTGGCGCCTGCTGGAGGAACACGCGTGAGTGAAGACCATTTCGACGATGAACTGGACGGTCAGGGCGGCGGCGCACGCCATCCGATGGCAGCGCGTTTCCGCGGCTACCTGCCGGTCGTCGTCGACGTAGAGACCGGCGGCTTCAACTCGGCCACCGATGCGTTGCTGGAGATCGCCGCGACTACCATCGCCATGGACGAAAAGGGTTTCGTGTACCCGGACCACACCTATTTCTTCCGTGTCGAGCCGTTCGAAGGCGCCAACGTCGAACCGGCCGCGCTGGAGTTCACCGGGATCAAGCTCGATCACCCGCTGCGCATGGCGGTCAGCGAAGAGACGGCGCTGACCGACATTTTCCGCGGCGTGCGCAAGTCGCTGAAGGCCAACGGCTGCAAGCGGGCGATCCTGGTGGGGCATAACAGCAGCTTCGACCTGGGCTTCCTCAACGCGGCGGTCGCGCGCCTGGACATGAAGCGCAATCCGTTCCACCCGTTCTCCAGCTTCGACACCGCGACCCTCGCCGGCCTGGCCTACGGCCAGACCGTTCTGGCCAAGGCCTGTCAGGCAGCGGGCATCGACTTCGACGGCCGTGAAGCGCATTCGGCACGTTACGACACCGAGAAGACCGCCGAACTGTTCTGCGGCATCGTCAACCGCTGGAAGCAGATGGGCGGCTGGGAAGACTTCGACGACTGATCGGCGTCGGACAAATCCCGCACACAAAAAAACCGGCCACAAGGGCCGGTTTTTTTGTGCCTCGACGTTGCGCCTTACAGGGCGGCAGCATTCTCGGTCAGGTAAGCGGCAACGCCTTCAGGCGAAGCGTTCATGCCTTTGTCGCCTTTCTTCCAGTTGGCCGGGCAGACTTCGCCGTGCTCTTCGTGGAACTGCAGCGCGTCGACCAGACGGATCAGCTCTTCCATGTTGCGGCCCAGCGGCAGGTCGTTGACGATCTGCGAGCGGACGACGCCCTTGTCGTCGATCAGGAACGCGCCACGGAACGCCACGCCGCCTTCGGACTCAACGTCGTAGGCCTTGGCGATTTCGTGCTTCATGTCGGCAGCCATGGTGTATTTCACCTGGCCGATGCCGCCGTTGTTGACCGGGGTGTTGCGCCAGGCGTTGTGGGTGAAGTGCGAGTCGATCGACACGGCGACCACTTCCACGTTGCGCGCCTTGAAGTCGGCCATGCGGTTGTCCAGGGCGATCAGCTCGGACGGGCAGACGAAGGTGAAGTCCAGCGGGTAGAAGAACACCAGGCCGTATTTGCCTTTGATGGCCGAGGACAGGGTGAAGCTGTCGACGATCTCGCCATTGCCGAGTACGGCCGGAACGGTGAAGTCAGGGGCTTGTTTGCCTACGAGTACGCTCATGGATATCTCCTGGTGTATAGACTTGAAGTTCAGGGTCCGGGCCAGCCTGCCACCCTCAGGCGACAGCCCTGTGACACGGATCCTCTTCGCAAGGGCCGACCATCATACACTGCACGTTTGTCCTGTCCTCAAAGGTTTTTCGCGGACGGGCCCCGGCGCAGTGCAGGCAACGGGCCACACTTCGCCGTTCGTCAGCCATCCGTCGCCGTGTCAAAAACGCCCGGGAAAGCACTTTGACAATCATTCTCGTTAACATTAAGATCCATCGCAATCGAGTCACCACCAGCGACGGTTATCCCTTATGTATGTTTGCCTCTGCACTGGCGTCACCGACGGACAGATCCGCGAAGCGATCTATGAAGGTTGCTGCAGCTATAAGGAAGTCCGCCAGGCCACCGGCGTGGCCAGCCAATGCGGCAAATGCGCTTGCCTGGCGAAGGAAGTGGTTCGCGAAACCCTGACCAAGCTGCAGACCGCCCAGGCCGCGATCCCCTATCCGGTAGAATTTACCGCCGCATAAACGCCCCCCATTCGAAGAACCGGACATATGTCCGGTTTTTTTATGCCTGAAAATCAATTGCTTAGCGTGTAGACGCAGAACACAAACATTCTTATTCCGATTAAATTTCATATATTATTCAATAACTTAGGTTTGACACCCGTAGTTGTCGGGATCAAACTCTGCCGCATATACAGCTATTACAGGGCAGGACTCCCATCATGAAAGGCGACGTTACAGTCATCCAGCATCTCAACAAAATCCTTGGCAATGAACTGGTCGCGATCAATCAGTACTTCCTGCATGCGCGCATGTATGAAGATTGGGGCCTGAACAAACTCGGCAAGCACGAGTACAAAGAATCCATCGACGAGATGAAGCACGCGGACAAGCTGATCAAGCGCATCCTGTTCCTGGAAGGCATTCCGAACGTGCAGGATCTGGGCAAGCTGTTCATCGGCGAGAACACCCCGGAAATGCTGGAATGCGACCTGAAGATCGAGCGCACCGGCCACGCCGACTTGAAAGTGGCGATCGCCCACTGCGAATCCGTCGGCGACTTCGGCAGCCGCGAACTGCTGGAAGACATCCTTGAATCCGAGGAAGAGCACATCGACTGGCTGGAAACCCAACTGGGCCTGATCGACAAGATCGGCCTGGAGAACTACCTCCAATCGCAGATGGGCGACGACGAGTAAATGAGCGCCTGCTGAACGCGAGCCAACAAAAAGCCCCGCCTCTCGAAAGAGGGCGGGGCTTTTTGTTGGCTCGCGGGATTCGGCGTTGGCCGAAACCCGCAGGCAAGGATCAAGCGTCGGTCTTGGCCGCAGCAGCCTTGGCGGACGCGTCCTTGATCAGGGTCTGCAACTCACCGTTGGCGAACATCTCAGCCATGATGTCGCTGCCGCCGACCAGTTCACCGGCGACCCACAGCTGCGGGAACGTCGGCCAGTTGGCGTACTTGGGCAGGTTGGCGCGGATTTCCGGGTTCTGCAGGATGTCGACGTAGGCGAACTTCTCGCCACAGCCCATCACGGCCTGCGCGGCTTTCGCGGAGAAGCCACACTGCGGGGCATTCGGCGAGCCTTTCATGTAAAGCAGAATGGTGTTGTTGGCAATCTGCTCTTTAATCGTTTCGATGATATCCATGGAGCACCTCGGCTGAACTTTCCGACTCATGGGTCGGCACGGTGGCGCATTGTAACGGAATCCCGAGCGCCCTGCTCGGTCTCCCCGCCGACTTGTTCATGCCGCCGCCACCGTCACCGGCACGCCGTTGAGCGCCGCATTGCCCGACAGCTCGTCGAGCTGGCACTCATCGGTCAGGTCGTTGGCGCTGGAGCCCGGCTGGCCGCTGGCGATGGCCATCTGCACGCCCGGGCGCGCATGCCCCCAGCCGTGCGGCAGGCTGACCACGCCTTTCATCATGTCCAGGCTGCCCAGCACCTCGACCTCGATCTGCCCGACCCGCGAACTCACCCGAACCCGTTGCCCGTCGCTCAAGCCACGCGCGGCGAGATCATCCGGGTGCATCAGCAACTGATGACGCGGCTTGCCCTTCACCAACCGATGGAAGTTGTGCATCCAGGAGTTGTTGCTGCGCACATGACGGCGCCCGATCATCAGCAACTCATCCGGGGCCGGAGCCCGCTGGGCGGCGAACCGGGCAAGGTCGGCGAGGATCGGCGCCGGTGCGGCCTGGATCGTACCGTCGGCGGTCTTCAGCCGCGCCGCCAGGTTAGGCTGCAACGGCCCCAGGTCGACGCCGTGGGGATGGTCGGCCAGCGTCGCCAGCGACAGCTTCTGCGCGGCCCCGTCGCCGTAGCGGCCCATGCGCAGGCCCATGTCGATCATCTGCGCCGGCGCCATGGTCGGCTTGAGTTCCTTGCCGGTTCGTTGCGCAAAGGCCTTGGCCAGGCCGACGAAGATCTCCCAGTCGTGCAGCGCGCCTGGCGGCTTGGGCAGGATCGCCCGGTTGAAGCGGGTGACGTTGCGCACCGCGAACAGGTTGAACGTGGTGTCGTAGTGATCATTCTCCAGCGCCGAGGTCGAAGGCAGGATCAGGTCGGCGTATCGCGTGGTCTCGTTGATGTACAGGTCGAGGCTGACCATGAACTCCAGCCCGTCCAGCGCCTGCTCCAGCTGACGGCCGTTCGGCGTGGACAGCACCGGGTTGCCGGCCACGGTGATCAGCGCGCGGATCTGGCCTTCGCCTTCGGTGAGCATTTCCTCGGCCAGCGCCGACACCGGCAGCTCGCCGCCGTACTCGGGGCGCCCCGACACGCGGCTTTGCCATTTGTTGAAGTGCCCGCCGGACGTGGACGCCACCAGATCCACCGCCGGTTCCGTGCACAGGGCGCCGCCGACGCGGTCGAGGTTGCCGGTCACCAGGTTGATCAATTGCACCAGCCAATGGCACACGGTGCCGAACGCCTGGGTCGAAACACCCATGCGGCCGTAGCAGACGGCGCTGGGCGCAGCCGCGAAATCCCGGGCCAACCGGCGGATCTGCTGGGCCGGCACCGCGCACAGCGGGCTCATGGCTTCGGCGGTGAACGGCGCCACCGCCGCACGCACGTCATCCAGGCCGCTGACCGGCAGATGACTGTCGCGGGTCAGGCCTTCATCGAACAATGTGTTGAGCAGGCCGAACAGCAGCGCCGCGTCGCCGCCGGGCCGCACGAACAGGTGCTGGTCGGCCATGGCCGCCGTCTCGCTGCGCCGGGGATCGACCACCACCACTTTGCCGCCCCGGGCCTGGATCGCCTTCAGGCGCTTCTCCACGTCGGGCACGGTCATGATGCTGCCGTTGGACGCCAGCGGATTGCCGCCCAGGATCAGCATGAACGCAGTGTGGTCGATGTCCGGGATCGGCAGCAGCAGGCCGTGGCCGTACATCAGATGGCTGGACAGGTGATGGGGCAATTGATCGACCGACGTCGCGGAATAGCGGTTGCGGGTCTTCAGCAGGCCGAGGAAGTAGTTGCTGTGGGTCATCAGCCCGTAGTTGTGCACGCTGGGGTTGCCCTGGTACACGGCGACCGCGTTCTGGCCATGACGCTCCTGAATGGCCGCCAGCCGCTGCGCCACCAGCGCAAAGGCCTCATCCCACTCGATGGGCAACCATTCGTCGCCGACCCTGCGCATCGGTTGGCGCAGGCGGTCGGGATCGTTCTGGATGTCCTGCAGGGCCACAGCCTTGGGGCAGATATGGCCACGGCTGAAGCTGTCCTGGGCATCGCCCTTGATCGAGGTGATCGCGACGGTGCCGTCGGTTTCGGTGGTTTCGATGGTCAAGCCGCAGATGGCTTCGCACAGGTGGCAGGCACGGTGGTGGAGAGTCTTGGTCATGGCCAGTCTCTGTCTTGTTCTGGGCGGACGCTGTCGGCCGCGGGAACAAAACTATGGCGCGGGATCCGGGCCGCCGCCAGCGACGTTCGTCCTGTGAATCGACGCCCATCAGGCGGGCCGATGGCGACGCACGGTCAACTGGACGGCAACTGCGGCGGGGCCTGCAGCTGGATTTCCTGGATGGTTTCGATCTGCTCGTGGGCGACATGCACGCCGGTCAGTTCGCCGATCAGCCGCCAGTGCTCGTCGAGCCCGGTGCTGATGGTGGCCATGCGATCGATCATGTGGCGGCCGGCGGCCCTGATCACTTCGTCGTCGCTGCGCAGCAGTTCGAACGACATCGAGGTGACCGACGCCGTGAGATGGGTCAGCGAGCGTGCCGTGTGGCCCAGCAGTTCCATTAACAGTTGCTCTTTCGATTCCATGCGGAGGCTTCCTGCGTCGCTCGTGATTTATTTATAACCCAGCACTTTGCTTTAGCAAATGTTTCACCCCATCCATTCGACCAAACGGATCGGTGACGCACCGGCCGCAAACCGACCAGGGCCGTGCCATCCCCGCCACGCTTGATTGCCAAGGCCGTCGGCGCCAGTGTACAAAGGGGTCGCTGCCGACCGGAACCGGTTCAAGCGACGCACTCCAGACGGCCTTATCGCGCCGTCGAATTCCGCGAAAACCTTCGCCTATTGGAAAAACGCGACATTTAGTGTCAATATCGCGCCTTCCCCTATTTCGTCGCCCCCGTGCGGCTTACGCCGCAGGTCTCGCCCGTTGTTAAGAAAAACAAGGCTTTGAGCATCTGCGGTCCGTAGCAAAAAGGTAGTCAATGATGAGCGCAAGGCACTTTCTCTCCCTGATGGATTGCACGCCCGAAGAGCTGGTCAGCGTGATCCGTCGAGGCGTTGAGCTCAAGGACCTGCGTAACCGCGGCGTACTGTTCGAGCCCTTGAAAAACCGCGTCCTGGGGATGATCTTCGAGAAGTCCTCGACCCGCACCCGGATCTCCTTCGAGGCCGGCATGATCCAGCTCGGCGGCCAGGCGATCTTCCTGTCGCCGCGCGACACCCAACTGGGTCGCGGCGAGCCCATCAGCGACTGCGCCATCGTCATGTCGAGCATGCTCGATGCGGTGATGATCCGCACCTTTGCCCACAGCACCCTGACCGAATTCGCCGCCAACTCCCGGGTGCCGGTGATCAACGGCCTGTCGGACGACCTGCACCCGTGCCAGCTGCTGGCCGACATGCAGACGTTCCTCGAGCACCGCGGTTCGATCCAGGGCAAGACCGTGGCCTGGATCGGCGACGGCAACAACATGTGCAACAGCTATATAGAAGCGGCGATCCAGTTCGACTTCCAGTTGCGCGTGGCCTGCCCGGAAGGCTACGAACCCAACCCTGAATTCGTCGCCCGCGCCGGCGACCGCGTGACCATCGTCCGCGACCCGCAGGACGCCGTGCGCGGCGCGCACCTGGTGAGCACCGACGTCTGGACCTCCATGGGCCAGGAAGAGGAGACCGCCAAGCGCCTCAAGCTGTTCGCGCCGTTCCAGGTCACCCGGGCCCTGCTGGACCTGGCCGCCGAGGACGTGCTGTTCATGCACTGCCTGCCCGCACACCGCGGCGAAGAAATCAGCCTCGACCTGCTTGACGACCCGCGCTCCGTCGCGTGGGATCAGGCAGAAAACCGTCTCCACGCACAGAAGGCCCTGCTCGAGTTCCTCGTCGAACCGGCATATCACCACGCATGAGCCATGAATTACTGCTGAACCTGCGCAACCTCGCTTGCGGCTATCAAGACCAACGCGTGGTGCAGAACCTCAATCTGCACCTCAACGCCGGTGACATCGGCTGCCTGCTCGGCTCCTCCGGCTGCGGCAAGACCACCACCCTGCGCGCCATCGCCGGCTTCGAACCGGTGCACGAAGGGGAAATCCAGCTCGGCGGCGAAACCCTCTCCAGCGCAGGCTTCACCCTCGCGCCGGAGAAGCGCCGGATCGGCATGGTGTTCCAGGACTACGCGCTGTTCCCGCACCTGAGCGTGGCGGACAACATCGCCTTCGGCATCCGCAAGCATCCGCACAAGGAGCGCGTCACCGAAGAGCTGCTGGAACTGGTCAACCTGAAGAACCTGGGCAAGCGTTTTCCCCATGAGTTGTCCGGCGGCCAGCAACAACGTGTCGCCCTCGCCCGCGCTCTGGCGCCGGAGCCGCAGTTGCTGCTGCTCGACGAGCCGTTCTCCAACCTCGACGGCGAGCTGCGGCGCAAGCTCAGCCGCGAAGTGCGGGACATCCTCAAGGCCCGAGGCACCAGTGCGATCCTGGTGACCCACGACCAGGAAGAGGCCTTCGCGGTCAGCGACCACGTCGGGGTGTTCAAGGAAGGCCGGCTGGAGCAGTGGGACACGCCCTACAACCTGTACCACGAACCGGCGACCCCGTTCGTCGCCTGCTTCATCGGCCAGGGCTACTTCATCCGCGGCCAGCTCAGCAGTCCGGAGTCGGTGCAGACGGAGCTGGGCGAACTGCGCGGCAACCGGGCCTACACCTGGCCGGTGGGCGGCGCGGTGGACGTGCTGCTGCGGCCGGACGACATCGTCCATGCCCCGGACAGCGCGCTCAAGGCGCGGATCGTCGGCAAGACGTTCCTCGGCGCTTCGACGCTGTACCGCCTGCAACTGCCGACCGGCGCGCAGCTGGAATCGATCTTCCCCAGCCACGAGGATCATCAGGTCGGGGCCGATGTGGGCATCCGCGTAGCCGCCGAACACCTGGTGCTGTTCCAGGCCTCGGGCAGCATGGCGGCGCAGATCCCGGCGTTGGAGAGCGGCGTGCGGCGGTACAGCACCGCCCACTGAATCAAGCCAATCCCTTTTCCGCAGTGCCGGCCCTATCGCTGGCAATTCGAGTCGTCGCACCGCAGCTCCCACAGGTTATTGTGGTGTACAGGGATTCTGCGAATACCGTGATCCCTGTGGGAGCCAGCCTGCTGGCGATGGCGGTGAGTCAGTCACCCAGATATCGGCAGTGCCGACGCCATCGCTTGCAGGCTACTTCAGCGTCAAAGTGCCGCTGGCCACCAGCGTCGCATGCCCGCCGATCTTCACCCGCTCGCCTTCCAGCCGGCAGAACAGTTCCCCGCCCCGCGCCGAACGCTGGCAGGCGGTGAGGCGGGTTTTGCCCAGCCGCTTGGACCAGTAGGGAATCAGGCTGCAATGGGTGGAACCGGTGACCGGGTCTTCGTTGATGCCGATGGCCGGGGCAAAGTAGCGCGAGACGAAGTCATGCTGGCTGCCCCGCGCGGTGACGATGGCGCCCAGCCACGGCAGTTTGGCCAGGGCGGCCATGTCCGGTTTGCAGTCGAGCACGGCCTGCTCCGACTCCAGCACCACCATCAACTCGTTGGAACTCAGGACATCCACCGCCTGAACGTTCAGCGCCCGCTCGATCTCCACGGTGACGCCCCGCTCCACTGCTTCGATGGCCGGGAAGTCCAGCCACAGCGTGTCGCCTTCGCGGCTCACGCTCAACGGCCCGGACTTGCAGGTGAAGTCCAGACGTTCGACGGTTTCCTTATAGATGTCGAACAGCACATGGGCGCTGGCCAGGGTCGCATGGCCGCACAGCGGAACCTCGGTGGTCGGCGTGAACCAACGGATGTGCCAGGCCTGCCCTTCGCGCACCAGAAACGCGGTTTCCGCCAGGTTGTGCTCGGCGGCGATCTTCTGCATCAGATCGTCCGCAAGCCAGGCATCGAGCCGGTAAACCATCGCCGGATTGCCGCTGAACGGCCGATCGCTGAACGCATCGACCTGATGAAACGCTAGCTGCATAACCTTCTCCCTTTGTCTGTCGGCCGAGCATGCCGTGGCGACCGGTTCCGCGCCAGAGACAGAGTCCGCCGATTTCCGTCATACAGAGTCGATGCGTCTTACGCGCGGCCGATGTCGGCGAACCGGGCCTGGGTGTGTTCGGCCAGCACCGTCGGCGCCAGTTCGACCTCCAGCCCACGGCGGCCCGCGCTGACATAAATGGTCGCAAAAGGTTGGGCCGAGCTGTCGATGAACGTGCGCAGGCGCTTTTTCTGCCCCAGCGGGCTGATGCCGCCGAGCAAATATCCCGTGGAGCGTTGCGCCGCCGCAGGATCGGCCATTTCGACTTTCTTCACCCCCGCCGCGTGGGCCAGCCCCTTGAGGTCGAGGCTGCCGACGACCGGCACCACCGCCACCAGCAGCTCACCCTTTTCGCTGGCCGCCAGCAGCGTCTTGAACACCTGAGCCGGATCCAGCCCCAGCTTTTCCGCGGCCTCCAGCCCGTAGGAGGCCGCCTTGGGATCATGTTCGTAACTGTGCACGCGATGTTCGGCACGAACTTTTTTCAACAAGTCCAACGCAGGGGTCATGGCAGCTCCAGGCTCGGCGGTCAGGGAAAAGCGATGCGCCGGATTCTAGGCCATCGAAGCGCAAAAGGCTCTACCACAAGCCACGATTCCTGTGGCCTGCAGACACGTTTCATGCGCAGGCGGAAAACCGCCCGCCCGATCATTCATGCGACTGATAGTTTATTTGTGACCGATGGTTCACTTTCGACCTTTGACAGCAGTGTTTCTTGTCTATATTTTTTCGAATCTGAATAATGCGGCAAATGTCTTCACCGCAGCACCCAGCAGCAGACCGGGAACAGGATGGGGATCCTGCCCCGGTGAAAATCGCGCCTTGCCCCGTCGGCAACCGCGCCAGACAACAAAAAGAACCGAGGTTTTCAATGACAACTGCGTTACGGCAACCATCACTCTCGGGCCAGTGCCTGGCCGAGTTTCTGGGTACTGCACTCCTGATCTTCTTCGGCACCGGCTGCGTCGCGGCGCTCAAGGTCGCGGGCGCCAGTTTCGGCCTGTGGGAAATCAGCATCATCTGGGGCGTCGGCGTGAGCATGGCGATCTACCTCACCGCCGGCGTGTCCGGCGCGCACCTGAACCCGGCCGTGAGCATCGCGCTGACCCTGTTCGCCGACTTCGACAAGCGCAAGCTGCCCTTCTACATCCTTGCCCAGGTCGCCGGCGCGTTCTGCGGCGCGCTGTTGGTGTACACGCTGTACAGCAACCTGTTCTTCGATTTCGAACAGACCCACCACATGGTGCGCGGCACCCCGGCCAGCCTGGAACTGGCGGGCGTGTTCTCGACCTTCCCGAACCCGGTGCTGTCGACCGCCCAGGCGTTCCTGGTCGAGGTGATCATCACCGCGATCCTGATGGGCGTGATCATGTCCCTGACCGACGACAACAACGGCCTGCCGAAAGGCCCGCTGGCGCCGCTGCTGATCGGCCTGCTGATCGCCGTGATCGGCAGCGCGATGGGCCCGCTGACCGGCTTCGCGATGAATCCGGCCCGCGACTTCGGCCCCAAGCTGATGACTTTCTTTGCCGGCTGGGGTGAAATTTCCTTCACCGGCGGACGCGACATTCCGTATTTCCTGATTCCTGTTTTCGCACCGATCGTCGGTGCCTGCCTCGGCGCCGCCGGGTACCGCGGGCTCATCGCCCGTCACCTGACCGGCGCCACACCTGCTACAAAGGATGCAGAACCGGCCATTGACGGCAAACCGAGAACCTCTTGATCCCGTCGGCGCAGGTTCCTGCCCCTTGCGAACCTGCGCCCCGGCCCACTCTCCCTTTTTATCGTCCAAGGCAATCGACATGACCGACACACAGAACAAGAACTACATCATTGCCCTCGATCAGGGTACGACCAGCTCCCGCGCGATCATCTTCGACCGCGACGCGAACGTGGTCTGCACCGCCCAGCGCGAATTCGCCCAGCATTACCCGCAAGCCGGCTGGGTCGAACACGACCCGATGGAGATCTTCGCCACCCAGAGCGCGGTGATGGTCGAAGCCCTGGCGCAGGCCGGCCTGCACCACGACCAGGTGGCCGCCATCGGCATCACCAACCAGCGCGAGACCACCGTGGTCTGGGACAAGAACACCGGCCGCCCGGTGTACAACGCCATCGTCTGGCAGTGCCGCCGCAGCACCGAGATCTGCCAGCAGCTCAAGCGCGACGGCCACGAGCAGTACATCCGCGACACCACGGGCCTGGTCACCGACCCGTACTTCTCCGGCACCAAGCTGAAGTGGATCCTGGACAATGTCGAAGGCAGCCGCGAACGCGCGCGCAACGGCGAGCTGCTGTTCGGCACCGTCGACAGCTGGCTGATCTGGAAATTCACCGGCGGCAAGGTCCACGTCACCGACTACACCAACGCCTCGCGCACCATGCTCTTCAACATCCACACCCTGGAGTGGGACTCCAAGATGCTGGAACTGCTGGACATCCCGCGCGAGATGCTGCCGCCGGTCAAGGCCTCGTCGGAAATCTACGGCCGCACCAAGAGCGGCATCGCCATCGGCGGCATCGCCGGCGACCAGCAGGCCGCCCTGTTCGGCCAGATGTGCGTGGAGCCAGGCCAGGCGAAGAACACCTACGGCACCGGCTGCTTCCTTTTGATGAACACCGGCGACAAAGCGGTGAAGTCGCAGCACGGCATGCTCACCACCATCGCCTGCGGCCCACGCGGCGAAGTGGCCTACGCCCTGGAAGGCGCGGTGTTCAACGGCGGCTCCACCGTGCAGTGGCTGCGCGATGAGCTGAAGATCGTCAACGACGCCCACGACACCGAATACTTCGCCAACAAGGTCAAGGACAGCAACGGCGTGTACCTGGTGCCGGCCTTCACCGGCCTGGGCGCGCCGTACTGGGATCCGTATGCCCGCGGCGCCCTGTTCGGCCTGACCCGCGGCGTGCGCGTGGACCACATCATCCGCGCCGCGCTGGAGTCGATCGCCTACCAGACCCGCGACGTGCTCGACGCCATGCAGCAGGACTCCGGCGAACGCCTCAAGGCCCTGCGCGTGGACGGCGGCGCCGTGGCCAACAACTTCCTGATGCAATTCCAGGCCGACATCCTCGGCACCCAGGTGGAGCGCCCGAAAATGCGCGAGACCACCGCCCTCGGCGCCGCCTACCTGGCCGGCCTGGCGTGCGGTTTCTGGGGCAGCCTGGACGAGCTGCGCGACAAGGCGGTGATCGAACGCGAGTTCGCGCCGACCCTGGACGAAGCCGCCAAGGAAAAGCTCTACAAGGGCTGGAAAAAGGCCGTCAGCCGCACCCGCGACTGGGAGCGCGAAGACGCTGAATAAGCCAAGCTTGAGATCCCGATAGGGTCCGAACTTGGCCGGGAGGTGATTCCTGCGGCATCATGGGCAAATTTTGCACGGCAGCCCAAAGGAAGCCCCATGAATCTGCCTCCCCGTCAGCAGCAAATCCTCGAACTGGTCCGCGAACGCGGCTATGTCAGCATCGAGGAAATGGCCACGCTGTTCGTAGTCACCCCGCAGACCATCCGCCGCGACATCAACCAGCTCGCCGAAGCCAACCTGCTGCGCCGCTACCACGGCGGCGCCGCCTACGACTCCAGCGTCGAAAACACCGCCTATGCGATGCGCGCCGACCAGATGCGCGACGAAAAGCAACGCATCGGCGAAGCCATCGCCGCGCAGATCCCCGATCACGCCTCGCTGTTCATCAACATCGGCACCACCACCGAATCCATCGCCCGTGCCCTGCTCAACCACAGCCACCTGAAGATCATCACCAACAACCTGCACGTCGCCTCGATGCTCAGCGCCAAGGATGACTTCGACGTGCTGCTGACCGGCGGCAATGTGCGCCGCGACGGCGGCGTGGTCGGCCAGGCCAGCGTCGACTTCATCAACCAGTTCAAGGTGGACTTCGCCCTGGTCGGCATCAGCGGCATCGACGAGGACGGCAGCCTGCTCGACTTCGACTACCAGGAAGTGCGGGTGTCCCAGGCGATCATCGCCAATGCCCGGCAGGTGATCCTGGCGGCCGACTCCAGCAAGTTCGGGCGCAACGCCATGATCCGCCTCGGCCCGATCAGCCTGATCGATTGCCTGGTCACCGACCAGCAGCCGGTGCCGGCGCTGATGCAACTGCTGAACCAGCACAAGGTTCGCCTGGAAGTCGTCTGACCCCTTCGTTGCTCGGCGTCTTCACTGACGCCATCGCGGGCGCCCCATCCGCGCTCTAACGCGCATTTCGTGTTCGAAAATTTTCCTTTAGCCTTCCTTCGATGAGTTTTTTCAATCGAAGGCGACTGGCTGCGCGCGTCTTTATGGGCTACCATTTTCGCAAATGAACATTTATGTTCGATTTCCAAACAGAAAACTAAAAGATCCCGAGGCCCGCCGATGCCCACTTCTACCTTGCCTACGCCCCCTCTATCCGAGGTCTACGACATCGCCGTGATCGGCGGCGGGATCAATGGCGTGGGGATCGCAGCGGATGCCGCCGGTCGCGGCCTCTCGGTGTTCCTTTGCGAAAAGGACGACCTGGCCAGCCACACCTCTTCGGCCAGCAGCAAGCTGATCCACGGCGGCCTGCGCTACCTCGAACATTACGAATTCCGCCTGGTGCGCGAAGCCCTGGCCGAACGCGAAGTGCTGCTGGCCAAGGCGCCGCACATCGTCAAGCCGATGCGCTTCGTGCTGCCGCACCGCCCGCACCTGCGTCCGGCCTGGATGATCCGCGCCGGCCTGTTCCTGTACGACCACCTCGGCAAGCGGGAAAAGCTCGCCGGCTCCAAGAGCCTGAAGTTCGGCGCCGACAGCGCGCTGAAGAGCGAAATCAGCAAGGGTTTCGAATACTCCGACTGCTGGGTCGATGACGCCCGCCTCGTCGTGCTCAACGCCATGGCCGCCCGCGAGAAAGGCGCGCACATCCACACCCAGACCCGCTGCGTCAGCGCCCGCCGCACCAAGGGCCTGTGGCACCTGCACCTGGAACGCGCCGACGGCAGCCTGTTCTCGATCACCGCCAAGGCCCTGGTGAACGCCGCCGGCCCATGGGTCGCCAAGTTCATCCGCGACGACCTGAAGATGGAATCGCCTTACGGCATCCGTCTGATCCAGGGCAGCCACATCATCGTGCCGAAGCTGTACGAAGGCGATCACGCGCACATCCTGCAGAACGAGGACCAGCGCATCGTCTTCACCATTCCGTACCTCAACGGCCTGACCCTGATCGGCACCACCGACCGCGAATACACCGGCGACCCGGCGCAGGTGGCGATCACCGACGGCGAAACCGATTACCTGCTCAAAGTGGTCAACGCCCACTTCAAGAAGCAGATCGGCCGCGAAGACATCCTGCACACGTATTCGGGCGTACGTCCGCTGTGCAACGACGAGTCCGACAACCCGTCGGCCGTGACCCGCGACTACACCCTGGCGCTGTCCGGCGGCAGCGAAGAGGCGCCGCTGCTGTCGGTGTTCGGCGGCAAGCTGACCACCTACCGCAAGCTGGCCGAGTCGGCGATGGCGCAACTGATGCCGTACTTCACCCAGATGCGCCCGAGCTGGACCGCCGGCGCCACCCTGCCGGGCGGCGAAGACATGACCACCCCGCAGGCGCTGTGCGCGCTGATCCGCGACAAGTACGACTGGGTGCCGACCGAGATCGCCCGTCGCTGGGCCACCACCTACGGCAGCCGCACCTGGCGCATGCTCGAAGGCGTGGAGACCCTGACCGACATGGGCGAGCACCTGGGCGGCGGGCTCTACACCCGCGAAGTCGATTACCTGTGCAGCGAAGAGTGGGCCACCAGCGCACAGGACATCCTGTGGCGCCGCAGCAAGCTGGGCCTGTTCACCACCGCCGACGAGCAGCAGAAGCTGGCGGCCTACCTGAACAAGGTCGAGCAGAACCGCAGCAAGACCGAAGCGGCCTGATCCGGGCAGCGCTCAAACGAAAGCCCCTGAATCGCAGGATTCAGGGGCTTTTTTGTGCCTCGTCAGTCAGCCAGGTGCAGCAGCAGGAAATCGATGAACGCCCGGGACTTGTGCGGCAGGTGCGCGGTGTTGGGGAACACCACGTTGATCGACTGCGACGGCAGCGCATGATCCGGCAACAAACGGACCAGGCGACCGCTGGCGATGTCGTCCTCGACCACCCAGCCCGGCAGCACCGACACGCCGAGCGACGACAGGGTCATCGAGCGGATCGCCGTGGAGGAGTTGGATTCGAAATGGCTGGTGCCGTGAATCTCGCTGCCGATGCCTTGGGCATCGCGCAAAAGCCATTGGGTCGGCGCCTGCAGATTGCTGTTTGCGATCCACGGCACGCCGTTCAGGTCCTGGGGCTGCGCCACAGGATGACGCTCCAGGAACGCGGGCGTGGCGACCAGCACGATGTCGTAGTCTGCCAGCTTGCGGCTCTTGAACGCCGAGTCGGCCAGGTTGCCGAGGCGTATCACCAGATCAAGTTTTTCGGCCACCAGATCATTCAACGAAGAGTTGAAGTTATAGCTCAGGCGCACTTCCGGATAACGTTCTATAAACAAGGGAATCAACGGCAATATATAGCGCTCGCCATATTCGCTGGTCGAACTGATTCGTAACTTTCCGGACACCCGGTTATTGCCCTTCAATACATTGTCAAAGGCATTGTCGATATCCGCGACAATGCCTTTGAACTCTTCATAGAAGTCTTGGCCTATTTCAGTCAGCGATATGCTGCGGGTGTTGCGGATCAGCAGGGTCGCCGAAAGAACTTCCTCCAGCGCCTTGACATGCAGGCTGGCCATGGCTTTGCTGATACTCAGGTAATTCGCGGCCTTGGTGTAGGAGCCGAAATCGACCACCGCGAGAAATGTCTGAACCCGATTAAGATGAGAATGCATGGCGGTAGAGTTCACTGTTCAATCCTTTCAAACATTGTTTTAAGCATAGTCGTATCGACACCCCAAGTCCATCGCCCCTATGCTTGACGGGAAAGAGGAAACAACATGAACTATCGCTACAAAATCGCGCTGATCTTTCTGATCGGCTTTTTTATTGACTGCATAAACATATTCATGTCGGCCGTGGCCTTGCCGAGCATATCGGCAACTTTGCAGGTCAGCAGTTCTTCCGTGGCCTGGGTGGCGAACGCCTACATTCTGGGCCTGACCCTGATCATTCCCGTCAGCACCTGGCTGGCCGGCCGCTTCGGCAGCCGCGAGATCCTCACCCTCTCGATGCTGGTGTTCACCGGTTCCGTGTGGATGTGCGGCCTGGCCGACAGCTTCCATGAACTGGTGATCTGGCGCTTCGTCCAGGGCATCGGCGGCGGCCTGCTGATTCCGGTGGGCCAGGCGTTGACCTTCAACCTGTTCCAGGGCGAACAGCGGGCCAAGATCTCGACGATGGTGATGGCCGTGGCCCTGATCGCCCCGGCGATTTCGCCCACCGTCGGCGGCATCATCGTCGACACCAGTTCATGGCGCTGGGTGTTCTACAGCAACATCCCGTTCTCGCTGATCGCCGCCGGCCTGTCGTGGTTCTGGATCCGGGAGACCAAACCGACCAGCCTGGCCCGCCCCGACATCGTCGGCCTGCTGCTGGTCAGCGCCGCCCTCGGCAGCCTGCTGATGGGCATGTCGCTGTACGGCGGCGACTACCCGGCCGCCACCGCCCTCGCTTGCCTGGCGGCGGGCCTGATGTTCGTCGCGCTGTACCTGCTGCACTACCGCCGCACCCGCGACGCGATCATCGACCTGAGCCTGCTGCGCAGCAAAAGGCTCAGCACCTCGATCTTCATCTATTACGCGATTCCCGGCGTGTTCACCGGGGTCAACCTGATGAGCATCTTCTTCCTGCAGAACACCCTGCATTTCAGCGCCCGCCTGACCGGGATGTTCATGATCCTCTACGCCGCCGGCGCGTTCATCGCGATGACGGTCTGCGGCCGGGTCTACAACCGGGTCGGCGCCAAGCGCCTGTTCACCCTCGGCATGCTCCTGCACAGCGCCGGCATCGCCACCCTGATGCTGGTGGACGCGCCGACGGACACCTGGGTGATCGTGATCGCCTACTGCCTGATGGGCACCGGCGGCGGCATCGGCGCCAACACCGCGCAGACCACGTCGCTGATGGACTTCAAGGGCGGCGACACGCACAAGGCCAGCGTGATCTGGAACATCAACCGGCAGATGTCCTTCAGCGTCGGCGCGGCCCTGTTCCTGATGATCTACAACCTGCTGCTCAAACAGCTCGACTCCACCCCGGCCTATCACGCGACCTTCGCGATCGCCGCGCTGGCCGGGCTGTTCCCACTGTTCCACATGAGCCAACTGAACCCTCCAAAGGAATGCCATGAACAACAACCCGGTTGAACAAGCGCGCCACAGCGTCCATCACGTGCATGAGCTGATCCACCGTGTCTTCACCGATGCCGACGGCACCGGCGAAGCCGCCATCGCCCCGCTGATGGATGTCTTCACCGAAGACTTCAGCATGGTCACCACCTCCGCCGCCGTGGTCGGCCGGGCCCAGGTCGAACAACTGTTCAAGGGCGCGGTCGGCGCCCGTCCGGGCCTGGAGATCGTCATCAGCGACCTGCACACCGTCTGGCGCGAAGGCGCGACCGTGGCCCTGCGCTACAAGGAAACGCATCACCAGAACCAGCGCGAGACCTCGCGCATTTCCGTGGCGATCCTGCGCGTGCACCACCACAGCACCCAATGGCTGTACCTGCACGAAACGCCTTTGCCCCAGGAAACCCCGGCATGAAGTTCACCGTCACCCACTGCCGGATGCTGTCGGCGTCCATCAAGGAAATCACCGTCAGCGGCCCGGCGGCCCCCGCCGCCTCGGCCCATGCCGGTGCCCATTTCAAATGGCGGATGCCTGAATCCGGCGACTGGCGCCACTACTCGACGGTGGAGCTGGACGAGGCCGCCGAAGGGCGTTTCACCTTTGCCGTCCGCCTCTCGGACGACTCGCCCAGCAGCCGCTACATCCGCTCGCTGAAGGTCGACGACACCGTCGAGCTCGACGGCCCGTTCAACACCTTCGACTACCCGCTCAGCGTCGAGGCCGGCCGGGACATCGCCATCGCCGGCGGCATCGGCATCACGCCGCTGACCGGCATCCTGCGCCACCTGACGGCGCTGGAGCGCACTGCGCACCTGCACTACTTCGCCCGCAGCGCCGAGGACGCGGCCTACGCCGACGACCTGCGCACGCTGCTGCAGGATCGGATGAACCTGCACCTGTCCGGCCAGCGTCCGGCGCTCGGCCAAGTGCTCGCCGACCTCACCCCCGAGGACCGCCTGTACGTCTGCGGCCCGGCCGCGATGCTCAGCGAAATCCTGAGCCACGCCCAAAGCGCCGGCCTGCCCCGCGAGCGCATCCACCTGGAAGTGTTCAACCTCGCCAAGGACGACGGTGCGCAAGGCTTCACGGTCGAGGCCGCCGAGTCCGGCGTGAGCCTTGAGGTCGGCCCCGGCCAGACCCTGCTCGAAGCCCTGGAGGCCGCCGGCCTCGATCCGATCTACGACTGCCGCCGGGGCGAGTGCGGCGTCTGCGCGCTGGACGTGCTCGAAGGCGACGTCGATCACCGCGATTTCATCATGAGCGAACAAGAAGCGGCCTGCAGCGCACGGATGTATCCCTGCGTCTCCCGGGCGAAGAGCTCCCGCCTGAAGCTGGCGATCTGAAGAGGACACCCCCGTTGGACAACTATTTCAATGGCAGAGAAGTGCACAAGTCTCTGTTCCTTGATCAGCGACTTTTCGAACAGGAACAGCAGCGGGTGTTTGCCGCCAGCTGGTGCTACCTGGGCCACGACAGCCTGATCCCCGAGGCCGGCGACTACTTCACCGCCACCCTCGCCGCCCAGCCGTTGGCCATGGTGCGCCAGAAGAACGGCGACATCGTGGTGCTGCACAACCGCTGCCCGCACAAGGGCGTGAAGGTGCTGGCCGAAGCCCGCGGCAACGTCGGCCGCTTCATGCGCTGCCCGTACCACGCCTGGACGTTCAAGACCGACGGCGAGCTGATGAGCATCCCGGTGAAGAAGGAATACGACGACTGCGACCTGAGCAGTTGTTCGGCCGGCAAAGGCATGCGCCAGGTGGCGGCGGTACGCAACTACCGTGGTTTCGTGTTTGTGCGCCTGAACGAGACCGGCATCGGCTTCGAGGAATTCTTCGGCGAGTCGCTGTCGACCCTAGACAACATGGTCATGCGCTCGCCCAAGGGCGAACTGCGCGTGGTCGGCCAGCCGCTGCTGCACCGCCACCGCTGCAACTGGAAGATGGTGGTCGACAACCAGACCGACACCTGCCACCCGATGATCGCCCACGAATCCTCGGCCGGCGAAGCCATCCGCCTGTGGAAGGAAACCGGCGACCAGAACCTTCCGGTGCCGATGGCGGTGGAGCTGTTCTCGCCGTTCATGGGCTCCTATGAATTCTTCGCCGGCATGGGCATCCGCGTCTGGCCCAACGGCCACGGGCACACCGGGGTCAGCAACTCGATCCACAAGGCCTACACCAGCATTCCCGGCTACTGGGACCTGATGGTCGAGAGCTACGGCGAAGAACAGGCCCAGGCGATCCTCGACGACACCCGGCACAACACCGTCTATTTCCCCAACCTGATGGTCAAGGGCCCGATCCAAACCCTGCGGGTGATCCGCCCGGTCAGCGCGACGGAGACCATCGTCGAGTCGTGGATCTTCGAACTGCAAGGCGCCCCGGTGCAGTTGCTCGAACGGACCGTGCAGTACAACAACCTGATCAACTCACCGTGCTCGATGGTCGCCCACGACGACGTGGAGATGTACGAGCGCGCCACCGAGGGCCTGCGCAGCGACGCCAACGAATGGGTCAACGTCGCCCGCCTGTTCGCGCCGGGCGAGGCCCACGACGAGACCCGCGTGGTGTCCGGCACCAGCGAACGGGCGATGCGCAACTTCTACGACCACTGGCAAAACCTGATGCGGGACGACCATGCACGAACCCACTGAACGGGCCGTCGAGCGCTTGCTCGAGACCGAAATGCACCTGCTCGACCAACAGGACTTCGACGCCTGGCAAAAGCTGCTGAGCGACGACTACACCTACTGGATCCCCATGACCCGTGAGCAGCAGAGCCCGCTGCACGAGTCCTCGCTGGTGTACGAAGACCGCTTCCTGACCACCCTGCGCATCAACCGCCTGGCCAATGCCCGCAACTTTTCCCAGCAGCCGAAAAGCCGCTGCCTGCACATCGCCCAGCGGCCACGGATCACCGTCGAGGAGCCGTCCTACAGCGCGACCGCCAGCTGCAACCTGATGTACTGCGAGGCCCGCGGCGATCAGGAATGGCACTACCCCGTCACCGTCGAGCACCGGCTGATCCACCTCGACGGCCAGTGGAAGATCCAGGGCAAAAAGATCCTGCTGCTCAACCCCGCCCGCGCCCTCGAAAGCCTGCAACTCATCATCTGACCGACCGAGAATTCCCCCTGTGACTCCCATGAACAACGACTCCAGCCAGGGCGCCGCGTGCCTGTCTTTCCCCTACGTCGACCTGCTGTACGACTACGGCCAGTTCCTGCGCAACGCCGACAAGGCCATCGGGCATCTGCCGCCTGAAAGCGCCGACAAGCACATCGGCATCATCGGCGCCGGCCTGACCGGGCTGGTGGCCGCCTATGAACTGCTGCGCGCCGGCGCCCGCCGCGTGACCCTGTTCGAAGCCGAACCGAGCCACATCGGCGGCCGCCTGCTGACCCAGTGCTTCGACGAAGAGCAACCGCAGTTCATCGCCGAGATGGGCGCCATGCGCTTCCCGCCGAGCGAGGTGGGGCTGTTCCATTACCTCAACCGCTTCGGCATCCACACCACCAACACCTTTCCCGACCCGGGCGTGGTCGACACCGAACTGCACTACCGCGGCGAAACCCACCACTGGCCGGCGATGCAGCCGCCGCCGGCGCTGTTCCGCACCGTGCACCAGGGCTGGAGCGCGTTCCTGAGCGAGGGCGCGACCCTGGACGACGGCACCCGCCTGGCCCCGCCCCTGCTGCTGACCGAACTGCTCAAGCAGCACAACTACTGCGAAGTGCAGCCGGAATGGCAACGCTACCTGGACTGCTTCGGCGACAGCTCGTTCTACTCGGCGATGGTGCGCATCTTCACCGGCAAGAACCCGCCGGGCGGCAAGGCCTGGCGCAAGCCGGAGGACTTCCACCTGTTCGGTTCCCTGGGGATCGGTTCCGGCGGCTTCCAGTCGGTGTACCGGGCGTCCTTCACCGAGATCCTGCGCCTGGTGGTCAACGGGCTGGAGGTCAACCAACGGCTGGTGCCCAACGGCATCTCGACGCTGGCGGAACTGATCGCCGACACCTCGTTCAACGGCATGCAGCTGCGCGACATGATCTGCCGCACCCGCATCGAATCGATCGACAAGGATGCGGACGGCCAGATCCTGCTGGCCGGCAGCAACGGCGAGACCTACGCCTGCGACCGAGTGATCACCACCGCCACGACCCGCGCCCTGCAGGTCAACCTCAAGCTCACCCAGGACCAGACGTTCGTGAACCGCGACGTGGCCCGGGCGATCAACGAAACCCACATGGTCGGCTCGTCGAAACTGTTCATCCTCACCAAGGACAAGTTCTGGCTCAAGCATGGCCTGGCGCACAACATCCAGACCGACACCCTGGTCAAGGGCGTGTACTGCCTGGACTACGCCCCGCAGGATCCGGATTCCTGGGGCGTGGTGCTGATCAGCTACACGTGGGAGGACGACTCGCACAAGATGGTCTCGATGACCGACAAGGTGCAGCGCTGCCTGCGCCTGGTGGACGAGCTGGCGATGAGCGCGCCGGAGTTCGCCCGCCACCTGGTGCCGCTCAACGGCGACTACGGGCGCTACGTGCTCGAATACGATTGGCTGACCGACAAGCACGCCCTGGGCGCGTTCAAGCTGAACTTCCCCGGCGACGACATCTATTCCGAGCGCCTGTTCTACCAGTTCCGCACCGCCCTCGACGCCAGCCAAGACACCGGCCTGTACCTGGCCGGCTGCGGCGCCTCGTTCACCGGCGGTTGGGCCGAAGGCTCGATCCAGACCGCCCTGAACACGGCCTGCGCGGTGATCAGCAGCCTGGGCGGCGACCTGATCGACGGCAATCCCCTGGACGGCCTGATGCCCCAGTACCGCTATTGCTGACCGGGCCCCTCTCCCTTTCGCCGAGACTTTCCATGAACAGTCGCTTATCCATTGAACACCTCGTCGCCGGTTTCCGCGCCGGCGACCTCTGCCCCGACGCCTGGCGGCAGGACCTGCGCGAACGGCACCAGGACGCGCAGCACCTGAACAGCTTCATCACCTTCGACCCGGCATCGCCTGCGGCGGACCGCAGCGCACCGCTCTACGGGCTGCCGGTGTCCTTCAAGGACAACATCAATGTCCGTGGCCTGCCGACCACCGCCGGCACGCCGGGCCTGAATGGTTACGTGCCGCAGGCGGACGCGGGCATCGTGGCGGATCTGCGCCGGTTGGGTGCGCAGGTCGTGGGCAAGAACAACATGCACGAACTGTCGTTCGGCGTGACCTCGGCCAACCACGCCCATGGCGCGGTGGCCAACCCGGCCGACGAGCGCCGCAGCGCCGGCGGCAGCAGCGGCGGTTGCGCCGCTGCCGTGGCCGCCGGGCTGGTGCCGTGCGCGGTGGGCACCGACACCGGCGGTTCGGTGCGCATCCCGGCGGCCTTCTGCGGGATCGTCGGCCTGCGGCCCACCACCGGCGCCTACCCGGTGGACGGCATCGTGCCGGTCTCCCAGACCAAGGACACCCCGGGCCTGCTGACCCGCACCGTGGAAGACTGCCAGTTCGTCCACCATTACCTGACCGGCCGCGGCCCTGCCCCACAGCCGGAAAACCGGCCGCTGCGCATCGGCATTCCGGAACGTTTCTTCTGGTCGGACCTGGATGACAACGTGCGCCGCGACTGCCGGCGCGCGATCGACGCGCTGGCCGACCGGGGCGCGGAGATCGTGCCGGTCAACGACGCGGCCCTCGGCGAGATCAACGAGTGCATCCAGTTTCCGTTGCCGATCTATGAGTTCTTCATCGACTTCCCGCGTTTCCTGATGAAGGAAGGGCGCGGCGGGGCGTTCCTCGACATCCTCGCGCAGATCGCCGACCCGGCCATCCGCAGGACCCTCACCGCCCAGCTGGAAAGCCCGGCGATCTCCTACACCGACTACGTGCAGGCATTGATGGGCAAAGTGCGGCTGGAGCAGGAATACCGTGCGCTGTTCGCCGGGAATCGGCTGGATCTGATCGCCTACCCGACGGTGGCGTGCAGTGCGCCGCTGTTGGGCGATTGCGCGGACGAAAGCCATTTCGAGCGGTTCGTGCGCAACACCGACCCGGCCAGCAACCTGGCGGCGCCGAGCATCAGCGTGCCGGTGGCGGCCGAAGGGGCGCTGCCGGTGGGCCTGTCGTTCGATGCGTTGCCGGGGCAGGACGAGGTGCTGCTGGCGCACGTACGCCGGCTGTCGCCCTGGCTGGGCACCAGCTGAACCCAGCCCCTGTGGGAGCGGGCTTGCCCGCGAAAGCGGTGCATCGGCCATCAGGGATGTCACTGATGCACCGCACCCTCCATAACAATACCTATGCAGGCCCCGCCATGCGTGCCACATCACTTGCTTCATCCGCTTCACCCGCCGCACTCGAACGTTCGCCCTCGGTGCTCGGCGGCGCCATGATCATCGGCGGCACCATCGTCGGCGCCGGCATGTTCTCCTTGCCGGTGGTCATGTCCGGGCTGTGGTTCCACGGCTCGGTCGCGGTGCTGCTGTTCGCCTGGTTCTGCACCCTGCACTCGGGCCTGATGATCCTGGAGGCCAACCTCAACTACCACGAAGGCGCCAGCTTCTCGACCATCACCCGGGATCTGCTCGGCCGCACCTGGAACCGACTCAACGGCCTGAGCATCGTGTTCGTGCTCTACACCCTGACCTACGCCTACATTTCGGCCAGCGGTTCGGTGATCCACCACACCGCGCAATCGATGGGCGTCGAGCTGTCCGCACGGGTCGCCGGCCTGGGGTTCACCGTGCTGGTGGCCTTCACCGTCTGGCTCAGCACCTCGGCGGTGAGCCGCATGACCACCCTGGTGTTCGGCGCCAAGATCCTCGCGTTCTTCCTGACCTTCGGCGGCCTGCTCGGCCATGTGCAGCCCGTCACGCTGCTCGACTCGGACGCCGGCGACCACCGCTACTGGCCGTATCTCTTGGTGACGCTGCCCTTCTGCCTGACCTCGTTCGGTTTCCACGGCAACGTGCCCAGCCTGATGAAGCACTACGGCAAGGACCCGCGGCGCATCCGCGCCTGCCTGGTGGGCGGCACCCTGATCGCGCTGGGCCTGTACCTGGTGTGGATGCTGTGCAGCATGGGCAACATCCCCCGCGAAGCGTTCAAGGACATCGCCCGGCAAGGCGGCAACATCGACGTGCTGATCAGTGCCCTGGGCTCGCGGCTCGACAGCGCGAACGTCGACCTGCTGCTGACGTTCTTCTCCAACTTCGCCGTGGCCTGTTCGTTCCTCGGCGTGACCTTGGGCCTGTTCGACTACCTGGCCGACGTGCTGAAGTTCGACGACCGCCCCGCCGGCCGCCTGAAGACCGCCGCCGTCACCTTCCTGCCACCGATGCTGTGCGGGTTCCTGTGGCCGGAGGGCTTCCTCCACGCCATCGGTTTCGCCGGCCTCGCCGCCACCGTCTGGGCGGTCATCACCCCGGCGCTGCTGGCACGTGCTTCGCGCATCCGCTTCCAAAGCCCGCGCTACCGGGTGTGGGGCGGCACGCCGATGATCGCGCTGGTGCTGCTGTTCGGGGTGGCCTGCGCGGTGTCGCACCTGCTGTACACCCTGGATCTGTTGCCGGTGTGGCGCTGATCCTTTGCCATTCGGTTTTCCGAACGCGACCCGACGGTCGGTTCGGTTAACCGGATCAGAAAGGCAAAAAAACGCCATCACAAAAAGTTAATCCCCAATCAAATCAATGAGTTGAACCAGCGCAACTGGTCTGGCACGACTCATGCTCTACACTCTTCCGACGAATGCCTGCCGTGCCGACACGACAGGAGCCGTCAGGCATTCGAAGCACAAAAGGGCCCGCTCAACCGGCTCCATAAAAAAAACAATGTCGAGGAAAATTTGATGCGCATCGTTCCCCATATCCTGGGCGCAGCCATTGCTGCCGCTCTGATCAGCACACCAGTTTTCGCCGCCGAGCTCACCGGCACCCTGAAGAAGATCAAAGAGTCGAACACCGTCACCCTGGGTCACCGCGACGCCTCCATTCCGTTTTCCTACATCGCCGACGCCTCCGGCAAACCGGTCGGCTACTCCCATGACATCCAACTGGCCATCGTCGAAGCCCTGAAGAAGGACCTGGACGCGCCGAACCTGCAGGTCAAGTACAACCTGGTGACCTCGCAGACCCGCATCCCGCTGGTGCAGAACGGCACCGTGGACGTCGAGTGCGGCTCCACCACCAACAACGTCGAGCGCCAGCAGCAGGTCGACTTCTCCGTCGGCATCTTCGAGATCGGCACCCGTCTGCTGTCCAAGGCCGGCTCCCAGTACAAGGACTTTCCGGACCTGGCCGGCAAGAACGTCGTGACCACCGCCGGCACCACGTCCGAGCGCATCCTCAAGGCGATGAACGCCGACAAGCAGATGAAGATGAACGTCATCTCTGCCAAGGACCACGGCGAATCCTTCCAGATGCTGGAGTCGGGCCGCGCCGTCGCGTTCATGATGGACGACGCCCTGCTGGCCGGCGAAGCCGCCAAGGCCAAGAAGGCTTCCGACTGGGCCGTGACCGGCACGCCGCAGTCCTACGAGATCTACGGCTGCATGGTCCGCAAGGACGACGCGCCGTTCAAGAAGGCCGTGGATGACGCCATCGTCGCCCTGTACAAGTCCGGCGAGATCAACAAGATCTACGACAAATGGTTCCAGTCGCCGATCCCGCCAAAAGGCCTGAACCTGAACTTCCCGATGAGCGATGAACTCAAGGCCCTGATCGCCAACCCGACCGACAAAGCGGCTGACGACAAGAAGTCCTGATTTCTGACTAACCTTATCCCCTGAAAGGGCCACGGCCCTTTCAGGGGATGGTCACTCCCTGCTGGCACATTTTTGGAACACTCGAACCGGTGGCTGTCGAGCCGATCGTGTGTGCCCGACGTTCGGTCGGGGCGGGAACGGAGTTTCCCCAGGCGGGCACTTGTACATGATCGAATCCGAGGGGAGACCCTAATGAATTACAACTGGGACTGGGGCGTGTTCTTCAAGTCCACCGGCGTGGGCAGCGAGACTTATCTCGACTGGTTCATCTCCGGCCTGGGCTGGACCATCGCCATCGCCATCGTCGCGTGGATCATCGCCCTGCTGCTCGGCTCGCTGCTGGGCATCATGCGCACCGTGCCGAACCGCATCGTTTCGGGCATCGCCACCTGCTACGTCGAACTGTTCCGCAACGTGCCGCTGCTGGTTCAGCTGTTCATCTGGTACTTCCTGGTGCCCGACCTGCTGCCGCCGGACCTGCAGGAGTGGTACAAGCAGGACCTGAACCCGACCACCTCGGCCTACCTGAGCGTCGTCGTGTGCCTGGGCCTGTTCACCGCCGCCCGGGTGTGCGAGCAGGTACGCACCGGCATCCAGGCGCTGCCGCGCGGCCAGGAGTCCGCCGCCCGCGCCATGGGCTTCAAACTGCCGCAGATCTACTGGAACGTGCTGCTGCCCCAGGCCTACCGGATCATCATTCCGCCGCTCACCTCGGAATTCCTGAACGTGTTCAAGAACTCCTCCGTGGCGTCCCTGATCGGCCTGATGGAGCTGCTGGCCCAGACCAAGCAGACCGCCGAGTTCTCGGCCAACCTGTTCGAGGCCTTCACCCTGGCCACCCTGATCTACTTCACCCTCAACATGAGCCTGATGCTGCTGATGCGACTGGTCGAGAAGAAAGTCGCCGTGCCGGGCCTGATCTCCGTAGGGGGTAAATGATGGAATTCGATTTCAGTGGCATCGTCCCGGCCATTCCCGGCCTGTGGAACGGCATGCTGATGACCCTCAAGCTGATGGCCCTGGGCGTCGTCGGCGGCATCGCGCTGGGCACCGTGCTGGCGTTGATGCGCCTGTCCCACAACAAGGTGCTGTCGAACGTCGCCGGCGCCTACGTCAACTACTTCCGCTCGATCCCGCTGCTGCTGGTGATCACCTGGTTCTACCTGGCGGTGCCGTTCGTGCTGCGCTGGATCACCGGCGAAGACACCCCGATCGGCGCGTTCACCTCCTGCATCGTGGCGTTCATGATGTTCGAGGCGGCGTACTTCTGCGAAATCGTGCGGGCCGGCGTGCAGTCGATCCCCAAGGGGCAGATGGGCGCCGCCCAGGCGCTGGGCATGACCTACGGCCAGATGATGCGCCTGATCATCCTGCCCCAGGCGTTCCGCAAGATGACCCCGCTGCTGCTGCAGCAGAGCATCATCCTGTTCCAGGACACCTCGCTGGTCTACACCGTGGGCCTGGTGGACTTCCTCAACGCCTCGCGCGCCGGCGGCGACATCATCGGCCGCTCCAATGAGTTCCTGATCTTCGCGGGTCTCGTCTACTTCATCATCAGCTTCGCCGCCTCGCGGTTGGTCAAGCGTCTGCAAAAAAGGTTCGCCGTATGATCTCTATCAAGAACGTCAACAAGTGGTATGGGGACTTCCAGGTGCTGACCGACTGCAGCACCGAGGTCAAGAAAGGTGAGGTGATCGTGGTCTGCGGCCCTTCGGGCTCGGGCAAGTCGACCCTGATCAAGTGCGTCAACGCGCTGGAGCCCTTCCAGAAGGGCGACATCGTGGTCGACGGCACCTCCATCGCCGACCCGAAGACCAATCTGCCGAAACTGCGTTCGCGCGTGGGCATGGTGTTCCAGCACTTCGAGCTGTTCCCGCACCTGACCATCACCGAGAACCTGACCATCGCGCAGATCAAGGTGCTGGGCCGCAGCAAGGAAGAAGCCACCAAGAAAGGCCTGGCGCTGCTCGACCGCGTCGGCCTCTCGGCCCACGCCCACAAGCATCCGGGCCAACTGTCCGGCGGCCAGCAGCAGCGCGTGGCGATCGCCCGTGCGCTGGCGATGGACCCGATCGTCATGCTGTTCGACGAACCGACCTCGGCCCTGGATCCTGAAATGGTCAACGAAGTGCTGGACGTGATGGTGCAGCTGGCCCAGGAAGGCATGACCATGATGTGCGTGACCCACGAAATGGGCTTCGCCCGCAAGGTGGCCGACCGCGTGATCTTCATGGACGCCGGCAAGATCATCGAAGACTGCCCGAAAGAGGAATTCTTCGGCGACGTGAGCCAGCGCTCGGAGCGCGCGCAGCACTTCCTCGAGAAAATCCTGCAGCACTAAGGAGCACCGCTGACCCTGTGGGAGCGGGCTTGCCCGCGAAGAGGCCGGAACATTCAACCTCACCGTTGACCGATCCACCGCCTTCGCGGCAAGTCCGCTCTTCTAGGGGCTGATTTGTGTTGTGGTTGACCCAAGGCATCTGTGATGAAATGCGACCCCAATCTCTATCGCGCAGCGCCGCCGTCACTTGCCGTGAAACCCCGTCTGATCCGCCATCTGTTCCTGCCGCCGCTGGTCATCGCCCTGATGGTCGGCCTGGGCTGCCTGGGCTTTTGGACCAGCGAGCACTTCGGCATCCGCAGCCTCGGCGAGAACGGCCAGCGCCAGCTGGAACTGCACGCCCGGGCGGTCGAAAGCGAGATCAGCAAATACACCTACCTGCCGAGCCTGCTGGAGCTTGAGACCAGCGTCTCGCAGCTGCTCGACGACCCGACCCCGGAACACCGGCAGACGGTCAACGATTACCTTGAAGGCCTGAACCGGCGCAGCCGCAGCCGGGCCATCTACGTGATGGACACCACCGGCCGGGTCATGGCCACCAGCAACTGGCGCGACGTCGACAGTTACCTGGGCGAAGACCTGTCCTTCCGCGCCTATTTCCAGAACGCCGTGCGCGGCCAGCCCGGCCGTTTCTACGGCATCGGCAGCACCAACGGCGAACCCGGCTACTACCTGGCCCACGGCCTGGAGGAGCACGGCAAGATCATCGGCGTGGCCGTGGTCAAAGTGCGCCTGGAAGCCATGGAGGAACGCTGGCAACGGGCGCGGCTGGAGGCGTTCGTCAGCGACGAGAACGGCATCATCATTCTCTCCAGCGACCCGGCCCGGCGCCTCAAGTCCGTGGTGCCGCTGAGCGACGAGACCAAGGAAAAGCTCGCCCGCAGCCTGCAGTACTACTGGTTCCCGCTCAACGAACTGCAACCGCTGGCCCGCGAGACCCTGGCCGAAGGCGTGGAGAAGCTCACCTTCCCGGCCAACAGCGAACTGGGCAGCGACGAAGAGAGCATCAGCTACCTGGCGCAGACCCGGCCGCTGAGCGACACCCCGTGGAACTTCACCCTGCTCACGCCGTTGCAGGACCTGCGCCGCGAAGCCATCAACCAAGGCATCCTGGTGGCCGTCGCGTTTGCGCTGGTGGCGTTCCTGCTGATCGCCTGGAACGAACGGCGCAAGGTGATCGCCACCCGCCTCGCCGCCCGCGAAGCCTTGCAGGAAGCCAACAATCAGCTGGAGCGACGGATCGCCGAACGCACCGCCGACCTGCGCGCCAGCAACGACCGGCTCAAGGGCCAGATCCGCGAACGGCGCCAGGCCGAGGAAACCCTGCGCCGGGCCCAGGACGAACTGGTGCAGGCCGGCAAACTGGCGGCCATCGGCCAGATGTCCACCAGCATCGCCCACGAACTGAACCAGCCGCTGGCGGCGATGCGCACGCTGTCGGGCAACACCGTGCGTTTCCTTGAGCGCGGCCAGCTCGACGTGGCCAGCACCAACCTCAAGACCATCAACGACCTGATCGACCGCATGGGCCGGATCACCGCCAGCCTGCGCTCGTTCGCCCGCCGCGGCGACGACAAGGGCCGCGCCAGCCTGGGCAAGGCCGTGGACGCGGCGCTGCAGGTGCTCGGCGCCCGCCTGGAGAACACCGCCCTGCAACTGCACCGCCGGTTCGACGACGTGCAGGTGCAGATCGACCAGACCCGCCTGGAGCAGATCCTGGTCAACCTGATCGGCAACGCGCTGGACGCCATGCAGGCGCAGCCGCTGCCGGCGCTGTGGCTGGAAGGCGAAACGTTCGACGGCAAGTACCGCCTGCGGGTGCGCGACAACGGCCACGGCATCGACGCCGAGGCGCGCAAGCACCTGTTCGAGCCGTTCTTTACCACCAAACCCGGCGAACAGGGCCTGGGCCTGGGCCTGACCCTGTCCGCCAGCCTGGCCGCCGCCACCGGCGGGCACCTGGGCGTCGAACACCCGGCCGACGGCGGCACCGCCTTCGTCCTCAGCTTGCCGTTGGCAGGCACTCCACCTGACGAGCCGATATGAACAACGACCTTAGTGTGCTGATCGTCGAAGACGACCCCCATGTGCTGCTCGGCTGCCAGCAGGCCCTGGCCCTGGAGGACATTCCCTGCATCGGCGTGGGCAGCGCCGAAGAGGCGCTGGCGCGGGTCGGCGACGACTTCGCCGGGATCGTCATCAGCGACATCCGCCTGCCGGGCATCGACGGCCTGGAGCTGCTGACCCGGCTCAAGGCCCGCGACCGCAGCCTGCCGGTGGTGCTGATCACCGGCCACGGCGACATCTCCATGGCGGTGGGCGCGATGCAGAAAGGCGCCTACGACTTCATGGAGAAACCGTTCTCCCCGGAACGCCTGGTGGACGTCGCCCGCCGCGCCCTGGAGCAGCGCAGCCTGGCGCGGGAGGTCTCGTCGCTGCGCCGGCAACTGGCCGAGCGCGATTCCCTTGAGGGCCGGATCATCGGCCGCTCGCCGGCCATGCAGAACCTGCGCGAACTGATCGCCAACGTGGCCGACACCTCGGCCAACGTGCTGATCGAAGGCGAGACCGGCACCGGCAAGGAACTGGTCGCCCGCTGCCTGCACGACTTCAGCCGGCGCCACGGCAAGGCCTTCGTCGCCCTCAACTGCGGTGGCCTGCCGGAAAACCTGTTCGAAAGCGAAATCTTCGGCCACGAGGCCAACGCCTTCACCGGCGCCGGCAAGCGCCGCATCGGCAAGATCGAGCACGCCGACGGCGGCACGCTGTTCCTCGACGAAGTGGAGAGCATGCCGCTGCCGCTGCAGATCAAACTGCTGCGGGTGCTGCAGGAACGCACCCTGGAGCGGCTGGGCTCGAACCAGAGCGTGGCGGTGGATTGCCGGGTGATCGCCGCCACCAAATCGGACCTCGACGAATCGAGCAAGGCCGGGGAATTCCGCAGCGACCTGTACTACCGGCTCAACGTGGTGACCCTGGAACTGCCGCCTTTGCGCGAGCGCCGCGAAGACATCCTGCAGCTGTTCGAGCACTTCCTGCAGCAGTCGTCGCTGCGCTTCGACCGCACGGCGCCGGAGCTGGACAACCAGACGCTATCGAGCCTGATGAGCCACGACTGGCCGGGCAACGTGCGCGAACTGCGCAACGTCGCCGAACGCTTCGCCCTGGGCCTGCCGGCCTTCAAGAAGTCCGGCGCCGGCAGCGCCGGCCAGGGCCTGGCGTTCGCCGAAGCGGTGGAAGCCTTCGAGCGCAACCTGCTGGGCGATGCGCTGCAGCGCAGCGGCGGCAACCTGACCCAGGCAAGCCAGGAACTGGGCATGGCCAAGACCACGCTGTTCGACAAAGTGAAAAAGTACGGCCTGAGCCATTAAGCGAGATCACAGTGGACCTGATTCTGAAAGCGGCAATCGGCGCGGCGGTGGTGGTGATCCTCGCCGCGCTGTCCAAGACCAAGAACTATTACATCGCCGGGCTGGTGCCGCTGTTTCCCACCTTCGCCCTGATCGCCCACTACATCGTCGGCAAGGGCCGCTCGATCGACGACCTGAAGACCACCATCGTGTTCGGCATGTGGTCGATCATTCCGTACTTCGTCTACCTGGCGACGCTGTACGTGATGGTCGACCGGATGCGCCTGGAGGCCTCCCTGGCCGTGGCGGCGGTGGCGTGGCTGATGGCCGCGACAGTGCTGGTCAGCGTCTGGGTGCGCCTGCACAGCTGACCCCGGCCCAGGAGCCGGCCGGCGCGGTCTCAGCGGCCGTAGGCCTGATCGAGCTGCGCCGGCGTCAGCGCATCCTCGAACGGCACCGGCACCGACTTCACCGCACCGTAGAGGTTGCGGTAGCGCCAGTAGTCGCCGCTGCGCTGCAACTGGTAACCGCGCTCCACCACCCGCTGCCCGTCGAGCACGTAGCGCAGGGTTTCCTGGGCGGCGGCCGGCGCCGGCGTCAGCGCAAGGTCGGTGGCCAGCACGCGCATGGCCTCGTCGATGCAGGCGTCGAGGGCGGCGGTGACCCGGGCCAGCTCAAGGCTGCCGTCGTCGATGCACTGCTGCCCGCAGCGGCGGAACGGCTGGCTGGCCACTTCGATGCTCATGCGGTACAGCGCCGAGCCGGCGATGTCCTGGATCTGCACCTGGTTGACCAACAGAAAGCTGCCGCGGTCGGCGGTCAGCATCAGCCGGGGTTCGATCAACAGGCGCGCCGTGACCTGGCCCTCGCCCTGCTTGAGCCCCGCCGCCTGCGAAGCCTGCGTGAAGCGGCGTTGCAGGCGCTCCTGCACCGGGATGCCGGCCAGCAGGTCGGCCATCGGCCGGGACTCGTTGAACGCCGCCTTCTGCGCATCGCGCTGCAAGGTGCCGCTGCCCATCTGGGTATTGATCAGGCTGGCGACCATGATGCCGGCCAACCCCGCGCTATTGCCGGAGCTGGCGACCAGGTTGTGGCTGGAGGACTGGGCCTTCAGCGCGGCCTTGGCATCGATCACCGTGCTGGCGCCGACGAACTCCGGCGGCACCTGCACCTCGACCTTCAGCCCGTGGGCCTGCACGTAGGGCAACGCGGTCGGGTCATTGAAGCCTGCCGGCGGCAGCGGCTTCTGCGCGCATCCGGCCAGCGTCAGCAGGGCCAGCGCAAGGCCCGCCGCCATGCGGTGCCTCATTGCGCGAACGGGCTGATCATTTGCTGACGGCTGTCGTCCATGGCCTGGTAGAAGGCGTTGGAGAGGTTGGCGTAGTTCGGCTCGTCCCACTCGCCCTGGGCGGCCTGGGTCACGGTGAACGGCTTGAACCACAGCAGCCGGTTGTCCGAAAGGTCCACCACCATGCCCTCCCCGCTCACATGGGCCATCGGCGCGCTGGTCGGCACGATGCTGTAGTAGCTGCGGACGGCGCCGGTGGCGTACACGTTCACCAGCACCAGACGGTCGACACCGTAGGCGGCCTTGAGCGACGTCAGGTCGCGGGTCATGTAGCCCTCGCGGAACGACATTTCCTTGTAGGACGCGATGTTCAGCGGCTCTTCGATGCGCTTGGCCTTGTAGCCCTTGGCCTGCAGCTTGGCGACGATCGCCTCCGGCAGGGTGTTGAAGTCGCGCACCTGCCAGGTCTCGACGTTGTCGCTGAGCTTGCTGTTGACGCCCTTGTTGATGGCCAGGTCCAGCAGGCCCTGATTGCCGGTCAAGGCCAGCACCGGTACGGGCACGGCGTTGATCGCCACGCCGATGGTTGGCTCCTTGGCGTCCCAGAACTGGTTGTCCAGCGCCACGGGCGGTTGCACGTGGGCGCAGCCGGTGAGCGTCAGGCAGGCGAGCAGCGTCAACGCAGCCCAGGTGCGGAAAGTGCGGTACGTCATGAATCAAGTCCCTATGCGTGAAATCATCGCGGCCCTTGCGGCAGCGGACAGACGGCAATAGTGGCACATTGATACTTTTTTGACGACCGAAAATTGGCGCGCCCGCCCGATTCACGCCCTGCCGCCCGGTCAAAGCAGGTTGCTGCCCGCCGCCGGTTCGATCTGCGCCCAGTGCGAGGCGTCCTCGCGGTGCGCCTGCAGGTACGGCAGCACCGCCGCCAGCAACGGCGCCTTGAACGCCTCCTGGAAACGGTGGGCCAGGCCCGGAATCAGCCGCAATTGGCTGCCCTGGATATGCGCCGCCAGGTGCACGCCGTGCATCACCGGCAGCAGCGGGTCGGCGGTGCCGTGCACCACCAGGGTCGGCACGCGCAACCGGTTGAGCAGCGCCACCCGGCTCGGCTCCGCGAGGATCGCCATGATCTGGCGCTTGACGCCTTCGGGGTTGAACGCCCGGTCATAGGCCACCGCCGCCTGTTGCAGCAACACCTGCCGGTCGTCTTTCACCGTCGGGCTGCCGAGGGCCGCCAGCAGGTCGGCCTGCTGCTCCAGCGCCACCTCGCGGCTCGGCGCCCCGCGCCGCGACAGCAACTGCACCAGCGCCGCGCTCGGCGCCGGCAAGCCTTCGGCGCCGGAGCTGGTCATGATCAGGGTCAGGCTCTCGACCCGCTGCGGCGCCATGTCCGCCAGGTGCTGGGCGATCATCCCGCCCATGCTCGCCCCCAGCACATGGAACCGCTCGACGTGCAGCGCATCCATCAGGCCCAGCGCGTCGTCGGCCATGTCGGTCAGGCTGTAGGGCGCCGACACCGGCAGACCGAGCTTGTAGCGCAGCACCTCGAACGTCAGGTTGGCCTCGGCCGGCGCCTGCCGCCAAGCGGACAGCCCCACGTCGCGGTTGTCGTAGCGGATCACCCGAAAGCCCTGCTGACACAGGGCGACCACCACCTCGTCGGGCCAATGGATCAACTGCCCGCCCAGGCCCATCACCAGCAGCAGCGCCGGATCCGACGCCCGGCCGATGCTCTGGTAGGCCAGGCTCACCTGCGCCAGGTCGACCCGCTCGGTCGCAACGTTCACATCGCAACGCGAGGCGGCCCATGAAGGCAGGCCGAACACCAGCGCGGCCAGCAATAAAAATACACGCATGAAAAACACCGAAACGCAGAACCCCAGTAGAGCGCGAGTCTGATGAAGTTTGTTCAAGCGCGCTGCCACAGTTGCGTGACAGTTTGATGAAGGGCGCCGAACGGTCTTCCGGGCGTTATCCAGACGAGCCCCTCCACAAAGCGCCCGCGATAACCCGATACCGCCAAGGCCTCGCCGCAGGGCTTTCTAATGACGTGAAGACGGCTTGCCTGCCGCCCACCCTTTACGGAGCCCCCTCATCATGCTCGACCTGCCCGTTCCCGACCTGACCGGTTTCGATCCGTTTCATCCGCTGCCGCCGAACACCGATCAGCGCCGTTGCCTCCAGGCCACGGCACGCTGCAACGATTGCCGCCGGCAGTGGCTCGCGCTGATGGCGCAGTGTCCTGCGGCTCCTGAACCCGGCTGGTGGACCGCCCGCGCCCTCGGTACGCCGCTGTCGCGCCGGGATCACGCCTTGAGCCTGTATCGCCAGCATTTCGAGGGCGCCTGCGACCTGGCCCGTGCCGAGGGACTGATCGACACCGCGCAATGGCAGCAACTGCTGAAACGGTCGGATCCGACGGCCACCGATGATCACGCGGCATCAATCACGCAACCGCTGCTCACCGTCCGAGAAGGCGAAAGCCGGCGCCTGTTCGGCGTGATGACGATTGCGCTCCAGGCGGCGGATGCGCCGGCGCTGCTGTACTCGCCCGCCCGCTCGCCGGCGCTGAGACGCTTCGCAAACGGGCAGGCGCTGGAGCGTTGGCTGGTCGGGCAACATCCGGTGCCTGCGCAAACCACCGGGGTCGAGCTCATCGGGCTCGGACGCGATCCTCTGCGGCTCAGCCTCCTGCCGCTGCTGACCGGCGCATCGCCCGCTGCCGACCACCCGGATCGGGCCACGCTTGAGGCACTGTTCGCCGAAACGCCGGATCCGGTGGCGCAGGCGACCCCGGACGACACGCAAGCCTCCCCTTTCGGCCTGATGACGCCGGACATTCCCTGGGACATGTGTCGTCAGGCGCTGGCCCGGGAACAGGCCGCCCTCGATGCGCTGCTGGGCAGCGATCCGGAGGGCGCGCAGTACGGTGAGCGCCTCACAGCACTCAAGCGCCTGTCCGATGCCCTGGCGAGCGCAGGGCAAGCCAGCCATCAGGCCGCTTCGGCGTTGCTCGGCGCACCGCAGCGACTGGACATTCCACAATGGAACCAACCCTCGAACACGCATTACCGGGCCCTGCACCTGGCCCGGCTCGAGGGGCTGCGGACAGAAGCGCAACTGCAACGGCTGCTCGGCCACCTCGATGACGACGATGTCCACCGCCTCTCGTCCGTGCTCGAAACCGCTCCCGAGGACTGGCCTGCGCAGGTGACCGTCGCGCGCATCACCCTCGCCGCGCCGCAAGACGGCGTCCGACACGCGGCGGACCTTGAGGGCGTGCTGGTCATCGCGGCGCCCTCGGCCCTTGAGACCGGATCGCAAGAACCCCTGCTGCTTCACTGGCCCGGCCGCGACGGCGGCCTGCAGCGCTTCGGCTCGCGCCAGGCGATGGAGCGGAACCTGTTCAGGCAATCGGCCGACGATCCCGAGGCGACGCTGCACCTGACGCCGCTGAGCCGCGATCCGTTCACCTGGGCCTTGCAGGAGCAGCTCTATGCCTGCGAGCAGCAAGCCTTGAAGATCCTGCGCGACTGTCCACTGCCCGGCCGTGCCGCCGAACGGGCCCAGGCGTTGGCCAAGCTGCGCGAAGAGAGCCTGGCGAAACTGACGGTGGCGATGCCGGCCGCCCGCGAGCTGGCCCTCTCGCAGCGGCTGGAACAGGAGCGCAGCGCGGCGCTGGCCGAGAAGCTGCCGCCCTGGCTCGGTCACTTGACCCAGGCGCAACGCGTACGGTTCAGGGAACTGATCCACCAGTGGCTCGATGCCGCGCACCGTTGCCAGGCGCTTATCGACCGCGAACTGCCGCCCAGGGACGTGTTCTTCCAGACCCGGATCGACGCCCGCCTGCGCAAGGACTTTGCGCTCCGGCAGCGCTTTGCGGTCACGCTGGATCTGCCGGTCGCCACGGCCTACCAAAAAAGTACGGTGGCGGCCCCCGGGCCCGGCACCCCGCATGAACTGGTCCTGGTGGCCGGCCGGGAGCGCACGCGCCTGACGCTCGTCGAACTCGCCCGCCTCAACATCGACCAGGCCATGCAGCAGCGGCTGGCGTTCCTGAACGTCATCATCGACGCCGATGACGACCAGGACCGCCGCACCCTGGAGCGCGGCATCACGTCTGCCTACCTGCGCACGCTGGTGCCGGATCTCGACCTGCCCGGACACTATGAACGCCAGTTGGTCGCCACCTTCCTCGGCCCCTCAGAAGAACCTGCGTTCAGCAGCGCCTGGCGCCGCGAATGCCTGGGCGAACCCTGGAGGCTGATGCTGCGCCTGCAAGGCGAACGTGCCCTGCTGCAAGGCCGGATCGACCACATCGGCCGAAAGGTGCTGGAGATCGCCACCGACGCGTCGGATCCTGCGGCCTACGCCGTAGACGGCAAGCGCATCGAACTGCTGCCGGCGCACTTGACCGTGGGCGGCAAGGATACGCCGGCCCAGGGGCCGAGCACGCTGACCGGCGTGACCTTTATCGTCGAGCGCGTCAGCGGGCTGACGCTGCAATACTTGCCTGACGCCCCTGACGGCGACTGCCTGCGCCAGTTCGGCTCGCTGGAGGATGCCCGCCTGGACCTGTTCAACCGCTGCGTGCCCGGCACGATGGTCGACTACCTGGCCGGGCGTGCCTTGGCGGGCGAGCCTGCACGCCATGCCGGCCGGATCAAAGAGGCGGTGCGGCGCAACTTCGACGGTCTGATCGGTGTCGGGCCGAAGTGGCCGGCCACCACCTCAATGGCCGGCCACCTGATCCACGTGCACATGGGCCGCCTGCTCGAAGCCCATCGCTGCAGCGCCCGCTCCAACGATGCCCTCGCCGCGGAGCGCCATGCGCTGGCCGACGGCTCCGTGTTCAATTACCTGAAGATGGCCCTCGGCGTGGTGCCGTTCGTGGGGACGGCCATTGCGCTTCACGAGGCGTGGGGCAACGCCAACCGGGCAACGGCGGCCTTTCTGCAAGGCAATGTCCCGGAGGGCCTTGATGGGGTCGAATCCGTGCTGCTGTCATTGATCGATGCGGCCATGGATATCCTGCCGGCCGCTGCGGCCGCCCCCTCCGCCGCCCGGTCGGCCACGCGCCTGCGTCATCAGGCCCGCGCACCGCGCACAGCCCACCGCGCCAGGGGCCGAGGCCTGCCTGACCCGTTCAAGGGCTATGAGTACGAACACGACATCTCCCTGGCAGGCCTGCAGCCGCTCAACCACGGCGTCTACCGGAACGTGTACCGGCACGCCGACGGGGACTTCATCCTCCGCGCAGGCCGCCCGTACCGCGTCTTTTTGAGCGATGACGCCCGCCACTGGCGACTGTCCGGCACCCAGGCGCGGAGCTACAGAATGCCCGTCGCGCTGAACGAAAACGGCCACTGGGACACCCACTACGCGGTCCACGGCACCCTGATGGACGGCGGCGGCCTGGGCGGCGGCGCGGTTCTCGGGCACCTGGCCGACGGCCTCGATCCGCTGTGGCCGCAAGCGATCCGGCAATGGCTGCCGCGCTGGTGGACCGACCGGCACCTGCGCCGCCAACTGACCCTGACCCACACCGCCGACGCGCTCACCCGGCAGCTCAACAGCCAGACCCGCAGCACCAACGTCCAGCTGCAGCGCTTCTATGACAGCACGCCCGAGCAGCGCAAGACCCTGCGGCCGGCGCTGGAGAACGCCTTCATCCGCGACATCGAAACCGCCCGCGACAGCCACCAGACCCTGACCGAACTGCACCCCCTGAGCCATGGGCGAAAACGCGCGCACATCGAGGACACCCGAAGCCGCAACGCCTGGGTGGTGGTCGAACGCACCGTGCACCGGATCCGGTTCGCCCAGGACAGGCTGGTGGAGCACCTGGACAGCATCGACACGTTGTTCAGGCAGTCCGAAACCACGCCCGCCTCCGACACTCCCCGGCACCTGGCGCTGATGGATCGGCGTAAGGCCGTGCGCATGGCCTTTCTCAAGGAGTACGAACAGGCCCATGCCCTCACGGAGGAGCTCAACCGCTGGCAGGCCCGCATCACCAGCCGCGAGCACCGGGCCAGGACGGCCGCCGACGTGGCCACCGTCAACAAGAAGTTCAGCCGGGCCAACCATGACTACCTCAAGACCGCCCACCTGCTGGAGCTGATCACCCGCGCCGATGCCGTCGACGACCCCGCCTGGATGTACTTTCACGTGCAGTTGAAGCGGGCCCGCACCGAAGTCGGCCGCACCCTGTACGTCCAGCACAACCTGCCGCAGGTGCAGGCCAGCCAGGCGCAGCGCCGGCAAATCCTTGAAGCGGCCCTGACGGCGTACACCGAGTTCCGCCGCCGCCTCAACGCCTGGCGCTTGGGCTACCCGCAGCACCTGGATCTGGAGCACCTCTCGGCGTTTCTCGAACAACTGACGCAGATCGAGCACAGCACCCGCAACGCGCTGCGCAACGTGACGCCCGTCGTGCCGGCGGAACGGGCGCCGGGCAAGAGACTGTTCAGGGCCGAGGACGACCGGCTGCTCATCGGCAGCGAACTGACGGATCCCGATACCCGCAGCACCCGCTTCACCATCGAAGGGATCAATGGGCACAACGAAACCTGGATCCCGCAGGCCAACGGCAAGTACCGGCTGCACGAAACGCTTGCCCCGACGCAGCCGACGCACGAACCGCCGCTGCAACCGTTGCTGAACGAAGCCCGAAGGCGGCTCGATGCGTTGCCTGCCCATCAAGACAGGGTTCACGACTACGCCCGCCAGGACATGCTGCCGGCGGATCTTGAGGACATGCTGCTGCGCGAGGCGCAGGAGCTGACGATCCGCGCGCAGATCATCGAGCGGCGCTCACCCCACGAGCCGATGGTCCGGCGCCTCACCGACCAGGCCCGGCAACTCACCCTGGACGCCCGCTCGCTGCGCATCCGGCAATCGATGGGCAGCAAGACCCCGACCGAGGGTTACCTGGATTACCTGCTGGAGCAAAACGTGGCGGACCTCGTCAAGGAAGGCGGTCTGCGCGACCTGGGGAAACGCCCGGACGGCACCCGGGACTTCCTGCAGGAGTACGCCGTGCGCGACCTGATCCGCCAGCCTGCGCAGACCCTGTGGTATGTGCACATCCACTTTCCTTCGGCGAAAGCGACGTTGACCGGTTTCAGCAAGGCCCACCTGAAACTGCCGGAGCAACGCAACCTGGGCCTGCAATGGCAGCAGGCCCAGGCCAAAGGCGGCGGCAAGGTCGAACCGATCTGGCGCGGCGATCTCGGTCGAGCGACGGTGCTCAAGCACTTTGCCGCGTTGTGACCGTCGCGCTGTGCAGTCCCGGCATCAGGCCAGTTGACGGCGCAACTGCCGCGCCGCCGCCACCATGTTGACCAGCGCCGCTTCCGTCTCCGGCCAGGCGCGGGTCTTGAGGCCGCAGTCGGGGTTGACCCAAAGCCGTTCGGCCGGAATACGCTTCACCGCCTTGTGCATCAGCTTGACCATCTCGGCGGTTTCCGGCACCCGCGGCGAGTGGATGTCGTAGACGCCCGGGCCGATGTCGTTGGGGTAGTCGAACGCTTCGAAGGCCTCCAGCAGTTCCATGTCCGAGCGCGAGGTCTCGATGGTGATCACGTCGGCGTCCATGGCGGCGATCGCCTGGATCACGTCGTTGAACTCGCTGTAGCACATGTGGGTGTGGATCTGCGTCTCGTCGCGCACGCCGCCGGCGCACAGGCGGAACGCCTCCACCGCCCAGTCCAGGTAGTCCTGCCACTGGGCCCGGCGCAGCGGCAGGCCTTCACGGAATGCGGCCTCGTCGATCTGCACGATGCGGATGCCGGCCTTCTCCAGATCCGCCACTTCGTCACGCAGGGCCAGGGCCAATTGCTGCGCCTGCACCTTGCGCGGCACGTCTTCGCGGGGGAACGACCACATCAGCATGGTCACCGGACCGGTCAGCATGCCTTTCATGACCTTGTCGGTGAGGCTCTGGGCGTAGGTGATCCAGTCCACGGTCATGGCGTCGGGGCGGCTCAGGTCGCCGTAGATCACCGCCGGCTTCACGCAGCGCGAACCGTAGCTCTGCACCCAGCCGAAACGGGTGAACAGGTAGCCGTCCAGTTGCTCGGCGAAGTACTCGACCATGTCGTTGCGTTCGGCCTCGCCGTGCACCAGCACGTCCAGCCCCAGGCGCTCCTGGACCTGCACCGCGTGGCGGATTTCGCTGTGCATGGCATCGGTGTAGTCGTTGGCCGACAGCTTGCCTTGCCTGAAGGCCTGCCGGGCCAGGCGGATCGAACCGGTCTGCGGGAACGAGCCGATGGTGGTGGTGGGAAACGCCGGCAATTGCAGGTGCGCCTGTTGCGCAGCGATGCGTTGGGCAAACGGCGAACGGCGCTGGCTGTCCTTGGCGCCGATCGCCTTGATCCGGGCCTGCACCTGCGGCTTGTGGATGCGCGGCGACTGCGCACGGCTTTGCGCCACCGCGCGGCTGTCGGCCAGGGCGGCCTGCACGCCGGCCGCCTGCGGATCGTTCAGCGCATCGCGCAGCACGGCGATCTCGCTGCACTTCTGCACGGCGAACGCCAGCCAGCGCTTGAGCTCAGGGTCGAGTTCGTCTTCCCGTCCGACATCCACCGGGCTGTGCAACAACGAGCAGGAACTGCTGACCCACAAGTTGTCGCCGAAACGCTCCTGGGCCGTCTGCAACTGCGCCAGCGCCTGTTCCAGCTCGCAGCGCCACACGTTGCGGCCGTTGACCAGGCCCACGGACAGGATCTTGTAGGTGGGCAGACGGTCCAGCACCTGGCCCAACTGCTCCGGCGCCCGCACCGCATCGATGTGCAGCCCCTGCACCGGCAGGCTCACGGCCAGGCCGAGGTTGTCCTCAAGCCCGCTGAAGTAGGTGGCCAGCAGCTTTTTCAGCGGCGAGTACTGAAGAATGTTGTAGGCGCGTTCGAAGGCGTTCTTCCACGCTTGCGGCAGGTCGAGGGTCAGGATCGGCTCGTCGATCTGCACCCACTCCACGCCTTGGGCGGCGAGGCGGCCGAGGATCTCGCCGTACACCGGCAACAGGCGCTCCAGCAGATCCAGCTTGTCGAAGCCCTCGCCCTTGGCCTTGCCCAGCCACAGGTAGGTCAACGGGCCGATGATCACCGGCTTGACGTTGTGGCCCAGCGCCCGGGCCTCGTCGACTTCTTCGAACAGCTGTTCCCAGCTGAGCCTGAACGCCTGGTCAGCGGTGAATTCCGGGACGAGATAGTGGTAGTTGGTGTCGAACCACTTGGTCAGCTCCTGGGCATACTGCGTCTGGCCGTGCCCGCCGCCGCAGCAGCTGGCGGAAGCGCCGCGGGCCATGGCGAACAGGGTGTCGAGGGTCGGCAGGCCGCGGGCGTCCAGCGCACCGGCGAAACGCTCGGGGATCGCGCCGAAGGTCAGCGAGTGGGTCAGCACCTGGTCGTACCAGGCGAAGTCGCCCACCGGCAGCAGGTCGATGCCGGCGTCCTTCTGCAATTGCCAGTGGGCGGCGCGCAGGCTGCGCCCGACCCGTTCCAGGCTCGCCCGGTCGAGATCGCCTTTCCAGTAGGCCTCCAGGGCCTTTTTCAGTTCGCGGTCGGCGCCGATGCGCGGGAAACCAAGGATGTGGGCCACGGCCATGTCGAAGTTGCTCCATCGGTAAAAGATGGCGCCATTGTCGACAGCCCGGGCAACATGAGACAAACTCAACCTTTTCGTGTTGATTACAAATTTTACTCATGGAGCCTGCGGTGCTTGAAATCCGTCACCTGAAAACCCTGCACGCCCTGCGCGAAGCCGACAGCCTGGTCGATGCCGCCGACCGCCTGCACCTGACCCAATCGGCGCTGTCCCACCAGTTCAAGGAGCTGGAGGAACGCATGGGCATGCCGCTGTTCGTGCGCAAGACCAAACCGGTGCGCTTCACCAGCGCCGGCCTGCGCCTGCTGCAACTGGCCGACGCCACCCTGCCGCTGCTGCGCGCCGCCGAGCGCGACATCGGCCGCCTGGCCGGCGGCACCGCCGGGCGCCTGCACATGGCCATCGAATGCCACAGTTGCTTTCAATGGCTGATGCCGACCATCGACCAGTTCCGCGACGCCTGGCCGGAAGTGGAGCTCGACCTGGCCTCGGGGTTCTCCTTCGCGCCGCTGCCGGCCCTGGCCCGCGGCGACCTGGATCTGGTGGTCACCTCCGACCCGCTGGAAATCGCCGGGCTCACCTACGTGCCGCTGTTCACCTACGAAGCCATGCTCGCGGTGGCCAACCAGCATCCGCTGGCCGGCAAACCGTACATCGTCCCCGAAGACCTGCGCAGCGAAACCCTGATCACCTATCCGGTGGAGCGTGACCGGCTGGACATCTTCACCCGCTTCCTGGAACCGGCCGACATCGAGCCGGCGCAGGTGCGCACCTCTGAACTGACGGTGATGATGATGCAACTGGTGGCCAGCGGCCGGGGGGTGTGCGGCATGCCGCACTGGGCGCTGCACGAGTACAGCTCGCGGGGTTACGTGAAGGCCAAGCGGCTGGGGGAGAAAGGCCTGTTCGCCACCCTCTACGCGGCGATCCGCGCCGACATGCTGGATGCGCCGTACATGCGCGACTTCCTGCTGACGGCCAAGGACACCTCGTTCTCGACCCTGGACGGCGTCAGCGCCGTGCGCTGAAGGCTCTGCGGGCGGACTTGGCCCTGCCCTGCGGCGCCCTCACTGACGCCATCGCCAGCAGGCTGGCTCCCACAGGTTCCGGGTCGTTCGCAGAGGCTGGGTTGAGCCCAAGGGGCTTCAGAGTTCGCGCCACAGGTGGAGCTTGTCGAAGTAGTCCTCGCCCACCCGCACAGCCATGGGTTCCTGGCCGAACTGGATGAAGCCGCAGCGCCGGTAGAGGTTCAGCGCCGCGTCGTTGCCGGCGGTGACCGTCAGTTGGATGAGTTTCAGTTCCGGGCGGCTCTGCGCTTCGGCCAGGGCGGCCTGCAGCAACCCGTGGCCCGTGCCCCGGCGGCAATACGGCGCCGACACGTACAGGCCGAACAGCGTGACCTTGTGCCGGGCCTTTTCCCGGGACTCGAACGCCAGCCCGACGATGCCGGCCAGCCTGCCGGCCTCGAACGCGCCGAGCACCACATCGAACTTGCCGCTGAGCCGCGACTCCCACCAGCTCAGAGGCATCGCCGCCCGTTCGCGCACGCTGGAGGTGAAGGCCTGCGGGTGGCAGTCGTAGGCTTCAAGCATCAGTTCCCGGTAGGCCAGGGCGTGACTGGCATCGAGCCGCTCGATCCACATGCTCACGCCGTCCTGCGCTGCTCAAGCATCAGGCGCAGCGCCAGCCCGCCGAGCACGAACCCCATGAAGTAACGCTGGGCCGCCAGCCAGGTCGGGTTGTGGGCGAACCACGAGGCGATGCCCGCCGCCGACAGCGCGATCATCAGGTTGACGCTGAAACTGACGCTGATCTGGGTCAGGCCCAGCACGATGCTCTGGCTGAACACCGAGCCGTGCTCCGGGGTGATGAACTGCGGAAACACCGAGAGGTAGAACACCGCGATCTTCGGGTTCAGGGCGCTGGTGAGAAAACCCATCGTGATCAGCCTGCGCGGGGAGTCGGCCGGCAGCGCCTGCACTTCGAACGGCGAACGGGCGCCGGGCTTGACCGCCTGCCAGGCCAGCCACAGCAGGTACAGCGCACCGGCCCACTTCAGCGCCTCATAGGCCATCGGCACCGCGAGGAACACCGCCGTGAGGCCGGCCGCCGCCGCGAACAGGTGCACGAAGAACCCCGCCACCACGCCCAGCAACGACGTCACCCCGGCCCGGCGCCCCTGACAGATCGAACGGGAAATCAGGTAGATCATGTTCGGCCCCGGCGTCAGCACCATCAGCAGCGCGGCGGCGGCGAAAATCAGCAGATCGTGCAACGGGATCATGGCGGGCTCCTTGCGTGGGCGGTCAGACGGTCAGCGAGGCCCGATAGAACGGCAGGATCAGGTCCCGTGTCAATGGCGCCAGCGCCAGCCCGCCGTCAGTCTGCGGATCGATCCAGCTCACCTCTTCGATCTCCGCCGCCGGGGACACCTGGGCGGCGATGTCCAGCCGGAAGATGTCCGCCTGCACGGTGAACCCCGGCTCATTGGCGGCAGGGGCGTCGAACCGGCCCAGAAAGCCGGCCTGCGCCGGATCGATGACCAGGCCCAGCTCTTCTTCCAGCTCGCGGGCCAGGGCCTGCACCGGCAACTCATGGGGCTCGATCTTGCCGCCGGGCTGCATGAACGCGATGGTGCCGCGCTTGCGCACCAGCAAGGTACGGCCGTCGGGGCCGATCAGCAGGGCGGCGGCGATGCGGATGATGCGGGACGGGACAGCAGAAGCAGAAGTCATGGGTCAGCCGGGGCCTTGGCGAAAACCGCAAGGATCCCATGCCGGCGGAACGTCGTCATCCACCCTGGGCCTCCAGCGCGGCCCCGGTTTCCTCCGGCACCTTGACGAACACCTTGTACTGCCCGCCCTCCATGGCCTCGAAAGCGATCAGCTTGTCCACCAGCGGCCCGCTCAGCACCTTGCCGGCGTTGAGCAGCAGCATGCCGTTGTCGGCATTGAGGTTGCGCGCCAGCACCATGCCCGCCGCCAGTTCGCGGGTGCTCAGCACCTTGACCGCCGGATCCGCCAGCACGACGTCGTTCATCACCTGCGCGCAGACCAGGATGAAGTCCTCGATCAGCCCCGGGTCGTACAGCCGCCCCGCGTACTGACGCAGGTACAGCAGCGCCTCGTCGCTGTTCATCTGCCGTTCGAGGATCAGGCCCCGTTGCAGCTCGACGAAGTCCACCGCCAGCTTCAGCAGGCGCGAGCCGAACGGGATCGCCTCGCCCCGGAGCCGGTCGGGAAAGCCGCCGCCGTCCCAGTGTTCCTGGTGATGCAGGATCAGGCGGGCGGCATCCTTCATCGGGTCGAGGGCCATCAGCACCGATTCGCTCTGCTTGGGGTAGGCCCGGTAACGTTCGCGCTCGACATGGTGCAGCAGGTCCGAGGGGGTCACCATCATGCTGTCCGTCCAGCTCAGCTTGCCGACGTTGTAGAGCGCCGCGGCCATGGTCAGGTCGCGGCTTGCGGCCTCGTCCAGGCCGAAGTGCCGGCAGCAGGCGCGCATCAGCTCGATGATCTGCCGGTTGGTCTGCTTGGCGGGCGGCAGGCGCAGGTTGGCCAGCAGCGAAAACACTTCCGTGCCGGTCACATAGCTGCGCTTGAGTTCCTCGTAGGCCAGGTCGAGCATGTCGGCGGTCTGCTGCAGTTCGGCGGTGCGGGCGGCGACACGCTTCTCAAGGTTGCCGTTGAGCGTCTTGAGCTTCTCGTTCTGCAGCCGGATCAACTGCTCCAGGCGCTGGCGCTCGCGCTCCAGGTGCTGATGCTCGAGGGCCTGGCGCAGGGTCAGGAGCATCTCTTCGTCGTTCCAGGGCTTGCTGATGTAGCGGTGGATCCGGCCTTCGTTGATGGCCTTGATGATCGCCGAAGGGTCGGCGTAGCCGGTCAGCATGATCCGCACCGTCGACGGATGGGCCTCGTGGATGCGGGCCAGCAGCGTGGCGCCGTCCATGTTGGGCATGCGCGCATCGCTCATCACCAGGTCCACCGGCTGCTGCGCCAGGATCTCCAGCGCCCGGGCGCCGCTGTCGGCCAGCAGCACATCGTAGGGCTGGCCGCGCAGCAGGCGGCGCAGGCTGTTGAGGATCGGTTCCTCGTCATCCACCAGCAGCACCTGGGGACGGTTCGCGGGCGTGGGGACGGTTTGCTCTTCCATGGCTGGGCCTCGAACGCAACGGCTGTCGTGGGGGGCATGCCCAGACCGCGTCGCTTGTCCATGCCTGCCCCAAAGGCTAGATGATTTTCTCCAAGGCGGCGCAAATGATCGCCCGACGGCGTCCGGGCGAATTCGCGCGGGGCAACTATGCTTGGTTCATTGATCCGCGACCGGCCCCTGCGCCGCTCTGAGACGAGGGAATAAGGATGATCCCGACAACGGCCGTGCATTCATCGGGCCTTGCGGCATGAACCGGCCGCCTGCGCAGGTCAACCGCCGCGTGCTCATCGTCGACGATACGCCGTCGATCCACGACGATTTCGCGAAGATCCTCGGCGTTCCCCCAGCCGATGACGAAGGTCTGGAGCAGGCCGAGAACCTGCTGTTCGGCACGCCTGCCCCCAGCTCTGCCCCCCGTTTCGAGCTGGATTTCGCCTTCCAGGGTCGCGAAGCCCTGGACAGGGTCGAGGCCGCGCAGGCCGGCGCCGTGCCTTATGCCGTGGCCTTCATCGACATGCGCATGCCGCCGGGCTGGGACGGCCTGGAAACCATCGAACGGCTCTGGCAGGCCGATCCCAGGCTGCAAGTGGCGCTGTGCACCGCCTACTCCGACTACTCCTGGGAAGACCTGGACCGGCGCCTGGATCTGGGCGACCGTCTGCTGATCCTGAAAAAACCCTTCGACGCGATCGAGATCCGCCAGATGGCCAGCGCCCTGACGGTCAAATGGCAAATGACCGAAGACGCCGCGCTGAAGCTCAACCAACTGGAGCAAGCGGTGCAGGCACGCACCCGGGAGCTGTCCGACGCCAACATCATCGTGCAGAACAGCCCGACCGTACTCTACCGGCTGCGCGGCGAGCCGTCGTTCCCGTTGATGTACATCTCCCACAACATCACCCGCTACGGCCACGCCGCGGCCGACCTGGTGGAGGGCGGCGAGTGGATCGAGAAACTGATCCACCCTGACGACCGGGCCAAGGTCGATGCCGCCATGGCGCGGGTGCTGGACCGGGACGCCTCGGGCGCGTCCATCGAGTTCCGCCTGCGCACCGGGCAAGGCGACTGGCGCTGGGTGGAAAACCGCTACATCCCGGTGCGCGACGCGGCCGGGCGCCTGCTGGAAGTCGAAGGGATCATCCTCGACATCACCGAACGCCGCCAGGCCGAGGAAAAGATGGCCCTGCTGGCCCGCACGGACGGGCTCACCGGCCTGGCCAACCGGGCCACGCTGATCGAGCGCCTGCACCAGGCCTTCGCCGCCGCCCGCCGCGGCGCGATGCCGTTCGCCGTGTTCTACCTGGACCTGGATCACTTCAAGCGGATCAATGACACCCTGGGCCATCCGGTCGGCGACCTGCTGCTGCAGGAAGTCGCGCAACGCATCAAGGCTTCGGTGCGGGAGAACGACGTCATCGCCCGCCTGGGCGGGGACGAGTTCGCGATCCTGCAGCTGGAGGTCAGCGACCCCACCCAGGCCGCCGCCCTCGCCGCCAAGATCCGCGACGTCCTGCTGTTGCCCTATGACCTGGCCGGCAATGTCCTGCGCATTTCGGTCAGCATCGGCGTGTGCCTCTACAGCGCCGCCAGCACCCACGCCGACAACCTGCTGGGGCAGGCCGACATGGCGCTGTACCGCGCCAAGGAAACCGGCCGCAACCAGTTCCACTTCCATTCCGAGGAGATCAACCAGGAAGTGGCCGAGCGGCTGGCCATCGCCAACGAGCTGCAGACCGCCATCCACAAAGGCGAACTGGAGCTGCACTACACGCCGGAAACGGACCTTTCCACCGGCAAGGTCCTCGGCATGCAGGCCCAGGTCCGCTGGCACCATCCCCAGCGCGGCCTGCTGCCGGCGTCGGCCTTTCTGCCGGCGGCGGAAAAGACCGGCGCGATCATCGCCCTCGGGCGCTGGATGCTGGACCACGCCTGCTGGCAGATGCACCGCTGGCGCGACGAAGGCACCGCACCGCCGGTGATGGCGATCAAGCTGTCCCTGGCCCAGCTCAAGAGCGGCCCGGACCTGATCTACGAGGTGCTGCGCACCACCGCCCGCTGGGAGCTGTGCCCGTGGGACCTGCGCTTCGACGTGACCGAAGCGACGCTGGCCCAGACCAAATGGACCCACAACGACGTGCTGCCGCGCCTGCGGGAATTGGGGGTGCGGATCGCCATCGACGATTTCGGCACCGAATACTCGTCGTTCGAGTACCTCAAGACCTATCAGGTCAACCACCTCAAGCTCGCCCAGGCATTCATCGACAACGCCGCCCGGGATCCGGCCGGCGCCATGGCGTTGCGGGCGATCGTCAATTTCGCCCGCGACCTGGGCATCGGCATCATCGCCGAAGGCCTCGGCGAGCCCGGGCCGCAGCGGCTCGCCGCGCTGCCCGTGGAGGTCTCGTCCGGCGTGCCGGCGGTGCCGTCGAGCCTGGAACAGATCTCGCGCCTGCTCAGAGAGGCCGACCTGCTGCCGCCGGGGCCCGCCACGGAGGATGAGTGATGAAGACGCTTGTCGCCCAGACCAACCGGCGCATTCTCATCGTCGATGACACACCGGCCATCCATCAGGACTTTCGCAAGATCCTCGCCCCGGACGACACCTTCGAGCCCAGCCTGGACCAACTGGAGCACACGCTGTTCGGCACCCGGCAGCCCCCCCACGTCACCTTCGAGCTCGATTCCGCCTACCAGGGCCAGGAAGCGCTGAAACTGGTGCAGCAGGCGCTGGTCGACGGCCGCCCCTATGCGCTTGCCTTCATCGACATGCGCATGCCGCCGGGCTGGGACGGCCTGGAGACCGTCGAACGGCTCTGGCAGGCCGACCCCAACCTGCAGATCGCCCTGTGCACCGCCTATTCGGACTACAGCTGGGAAGCCATGACCGAACGGCTGGAGTTCGGCGATCGCCTGCTGGTGCTGAAGAAGCCCTTCGACGCCCTGGAGATCCGCCAGATGGCCAACGCCCTGACCTGGAAATGGCAACTGGCCCAGGACGCGGCGATGAAGCTGCAGAGCCTGGAGAAGACCGTCGAGGCCCGGGTTCATGAACTGCTCAAGGTTTCGCACCTGCTGCAGTACGATGTGCTCACCCAGTTGCCCAACAGCACGCTGCTGGGGGATCGCCTGAGCCAGGCCCTGGCCCGCGCGCGCCGCCACGACCGGCAACTGGCCGTGCTGTTCCTGGGGCTCGACCGGTTCAAGCGGATCAACAATGCCCTGGGCCATCCGGTCGGCGACGAAATGCTCAAGCGCACGGGCCGCCAACTGGTGGCCAGCGTGCGCGAATCCGACTCGGTGTTCCGCTACGGCTCCGACGAATTCGTGGTCATCCTCAGCGACATCAACCATCCCCAGCAGACCCGCGGCATCGCCGAAAAGCTGCTGGCCGCCATCCGCAGCCCGCACACCCTGGCCGGACACGACCTGACCGTCACCGCCTGCCTGGGCATCAGCATCTACCCGGACGACGGCGGCGAAGCGATCGAACTGATCAAGAAGGCCGAGACGGCCATGCGCAACGTCAAGGACAACGGCCCGGACAGCATCGGCTTCTTCATCGAGGCCATGAACCAGAGTGCCCGCGAACGGCAAAGCATCGAGTCGGGCATCCGCCAGGCCCTGGCGCGGCAGGAATTCGAGCTGCACTACCAGCCCAAGGTCGAACTGGACAGCGGCAAGGTCATCGGCGCCGAAGCGCTGATCCGTTGGTACCGGCCGGGGCATGGCTGGGTCTTTCCCTCCGACTTCATTCCCGTGGCCGAAGACAGCGGCCTGATCGTGCCGCTGACCCGCTGGGTGCTGACCCAGGCTTGCCTTCAGGCCCAGGCCTGGCGGCAGGCGGGGCTGCCGGACGTGCGCATGTCGGTCAACGTGTCGGCCATCGACTTTCGCCAGGGCGACTTCGTCGAGACCGTCGAACAGGTGCTGCAGGCCAGCGCCCTGCCGGCCTCGCTGCTGGAGCTGGAAATCACCGAAGGGGTGATGATGCAGAGCGTCGAGGCCACCATGACCGCCCTCGACCGGATCAAGGCGTTGGGCGTGCGGCTGGCCATCGACGACTTCGGCACCGGCTATTCCAGTCTGAGTTACTTGCACCGCTTCCCGGTCGACGTGCTGAAGATCGATCAGTCGTTCACCCGCACCCTCGACAGCGAAGGCGGCGATGACGCCCTGGTCGGCGCGATCATCAGCCTGGGCAAGAGCCTGCGCCTGAACGTGATCGCCGAAGGGGTCGAGACGCAGCGGCAACTGGACGTCCTCAAGGCCCACGGCTGCGAGGAAGGCCAGGGGTATCACTTCAGCAAAGCCGTGCCGGCGGACGACTTCGCCCGGCTGCTGGCCGCCGGTCCCTTGGGCGGCAGGGCAAAGCCATGAGCCGCCGGCGGACGCTTCCCCTTCTGCTGGCCGCCCTGCTGTGCGGGCTGTGTGCAGGCGCCGGCGCGGAGCCGCTGGACGAACCGCTCAAGCCCCTGCCGGACGCGCCGCCGCTGGATCCGGCGCGGGTGGAGCTGGGCCGCAGGCTGTTCAACGATCCGCGGCTGTCGGCCAACGACACGCTGTCATGCGCCAGTTGCCATCACCTGGACAAGGGCGGCGCCGACGTCCGGGCCCTCTCCATCGGGTTCGACGGCAAGCCGGTCAGCGTCAATACGCCGAGCGTGCTCAACGCCAGCCTCAACTTCCGCCAGTTCTGGGACGGCCGGGCCAAGACGCTGGAGGAACAGGTCCACGGCGTGGTCTCCAGTCCTGTCGAAATGGGCAGCGACTGGGACACCGTCGTGCGCAAGATCGGCGCGGATCCCGACTACCGCCGGGCCTTTGCCGCCGCCTACCCGGATGCGGTGACCCCGGCCAACATCCAGGGCGCCCTGGCCGACTACGAGCGCACACTGTTGAGCCCGCGCTCGCGCTTTGACCGCTACCTCTCGGGGGACACGGACATCCTGACCCTGGAAGAGAAGTACGGCTACCAGCGCTTCAAGGACTACGGCTGCATCGCCTGCCATCAGGGGGTGAACATCGGCGGCAACATGTACCAGAAGTTCGGCGTGTTCGGCGATTACGTGGCCGACCGCGGCAACCCGACCGAGGCGGACCTGGGGCGTTTCAACGTCACCGGCGACGAAAGCGACCGCGCCGTGTTCAAGGTGCCGAGCCTGCGCAACGTCGCGCTGACCGCACCGTACTTTCACGACGGTTCGGCGGCCACGCTCGAACAGGCCGTCGATGTGATGTTCCGCTATCAGCTGGGGCGCCAGCCCAGCGGCGAGGACAAGGATCTGATCATCCGCTTCCTCAAGACCCTGAGCGGACAATGGGAGGGCCAGCCATGACCGACATTTCGCGCCGCACCAGCCTGCTGCTGCTGGCCGTCATGGCGCTGGTGCTGGCGTCGATCCTGATCTTTCTGTACCTGAAGTCGAGCTCCGAGAAGACGGCGGCCTACACCGAGTCCCGGGACCTGATCCGTCAGATCAAGCAGCAGGACGCCCAATGGGAAACCGAGGTGCTCAAGGCGCGGGTGGCGATTGCCCACAACTACGACCCGCTGGTGGCGCCGATGAACGAGATGAACCGCCTCTGGGAGCGCTTCGACAGCATGGAGTCGGGCCATGGCCGCAACGACTCCGGGCTGTGGAACGATGCCCACGAGGGCTTCCTCGGGGCGATGCAGGAAAAGACCCGGCTGGTGGAGCGGTTCAAGTCGCACAATGCCCTGTTGCGCAATTCCCTGGCGTTTCTGCCCACCGCCGACGACGACATCCAGGCGCAACTGGCCAACGTGCCCCAAACCGACCCGTCGCGCCTGCTCAACATCGCCAGCGACACCTACGACCTGCTGCTCAGCAGCCTGGAGTTCGCCCAGGTCGCCTCCGACGACAAGGCCGTCGACATCCAGCTGGGGCTGAACAAGCTGGCGGTGAATGCGCAGCGGCTGCCGCAAGCGTTCCAGGATCCGATCCGGATCCTGAGCAACCATGTGGCGCTGATCCTGCGCGAGCAGCCGATCGTCAACAGCCTGCTGCAAGACATCGAAGCGGTGCCGGTGGCCGAACGGCTGGACACCATCACCGGCCTGCTCGACAGCGACCAGCAACGGGTCGAGCGGATCGATCAGCGCTACCACTTCTACCTGCTGGTGTTTTCCGGCCTGCTGGTCTTGACCCTGGTGTGGCTGACCATCCGCCTGATCCGCAGCTTCAGCGAGATCAACCGGGTCAACAAGGCCCTGCAGACCGCCAACGAAGAACTGGAGCGCCGGGTCGAGGAACGCACCCGCGAGCTCAAGGGCGCCCAGAGCGAACTGGTCGACGCCGCACGCCATGCGGGCATGGCCGAGATCGCCACCAACGTGCTGCACAACGTCGGCAACGTCCTCAACAGCGTGAACATCTCCTCCGACCTGATCTCGCGCAGGCTGCGCAGCAGCAAGGCCCAAGGCCTGGGCAAGGCGATGCAACTGATCAACGCCCACCCCGAGGATCTGGGCGAGTTCCTGACCCGGGACGAAAAGGGCAAGCTGCTGCCCGGCTACCTCAACCAGTTGGCGGAGGCCATCGCCCGGGAACAGCAGGAGATGGCCGACGAACTGACGCAGATGAGCAAGAGCGTCGATCACATCAAGGACATCGTCGCCACCCAGCAATCCTACGCCGGGGCCAACAGCCTGACCGAACCGCTGTACATCGACCGGTTGCTCGACGACGCCCTGCGCATGAACGCCGGCGCGCTGAACCGGCACCACGTCACGGTGGTCAAGGCCTATGCCGACGTGCCGCAGATCATGGGCGACAGGCACCGCCTGCTGCTGATCCTGATCAACCTGATCAGCAACGCCAAGTACGCCATGGCCGACCTGAGCAACCGCCCGCGGCAGATCACCTTGGGGGTGGAGATCGTCGACGACAGCGTTGTGCAGATCAGCGTCAAGGACGACGGCGAAGGCATCGCACCGGAGAACATGACCCGGATCTTCGCCCACGGCTTCACCACCCGAAAGGACGGCCACGGCTTCGGCCTGCACAGCTGCGCCCTGGCGGCGATCGAAATGAACGGCCATCTCACCGCCCACAGCGACGGACCGGGCCAGGGCGCGCTGTTCACCCTGCAGATCCCGTTGGTGCGGGTCACGGAGGACGCATGAGCGAACAGTCCAACCGGCGCATCCTGCTGATCGACGACACCCCGTCGATCCACGACGACTTTCGCAAGATCCTCACCCCGGCAAGGGCCGGCTCGGCGCAGCTGGACGAAATGGAAGCGGCGCTGTTCGGCAGCGAGATCAAGGCTGCCCGGCCGGCCTTCGAGCTGGATTCGGCCTACGGCGGCCAGGAAGGCCTGGGCAAGCTCATTCAGGCCCTGCAGGAACATCGTCCCTACGCCGTGGCCTTCGTCGACATGCGCATGCCCGACGGCTGGGACGGGGCGAAGACCATCGAGCACCTGTGGCAGGAGGATCCGAAACTGCAGGTGGTGGTGTGCACCGCCTACTCCGACTACTCGTGGGACGAACTGCTGGACCGCCTCCAGGCCCATGACCGCCTGCTGATCCTGAAAAAGCCGTTCGACAACATCGAAGTGCAACAGATGGCCAACACCCTGCTGACCAAATGGGAGATGACCGAACGGGCATCGATCCAGATGCATCACCTGGAACACCTGGTGGACGAAGGCACCGCCCAGTTCCGCCAGGCCAGCGAGGCCCTGCAGCGGGAGATCGACGAGCGCCGGCAGTTGGAGGGGCAGTTGGTGCAGTCGGAAAAACTGGCCTCGCTGGGGCAGCTGGCGGCAGGGGTCGCCCACGAGATCAACAACCCGATCGGGTTCATTTCCTCCAACCTCGGCACTCTGGACGGCTACATCAAGCAGTTGCTGGAGATGCTCGACGCCTACGCCGCCGCCAGCCGGACGCTGGACACCGGCGCTGCGGCACAGCTTGAGCAACTGCGCGCACGGCTGGAGCTGGACTATCTGCTGGAGGACATTCCCCAGCTGATCGGCGAATCCAAGGAAGGCATCGGTCGGGTCGGCCGGATCGTCAAGGACCTGAAGGACTTTTCCCGGGTCGACACCAACCAGGAATGGCAGTGGGCCAACCTTCAGCAGGGCATCGAATCGACCCTGAACATCGTCGCCAACGAACTCAAGTACAAGGCCGACGTGGTCAAGGAGTACCAGCCGTTGCCGGACATCGAATGCCTGCCGTCGCAGATCAACCAGGTGATCATGAACCTGATCGTCAACGCGGCGCAGGCCATGGGCCCGGAACGCGGCACCATCACCTTGCGCACCGGGCAACGGGCGGACACGGCCTGGGTCGAGGTCGCCGACACCGGTTCCGGGATCGCGCCCGACACCCTGCAGAAGATCTTCGACCCGTTCTTCACCACCAAACCGGTGGGCCAGGGCACCGGGCTGGGGCTGTCCCTGTCCTATGGCATCGTGAAAAAACACGGCGGGGAGATCTCGGTGCGCAGCGAACTGGGCGCCGGCACCACCTTCCGCGTGGAGCTGCCGCTGCGCCAGAACCGGCCGGCTGCCTGAGGACAGACCGGCATTCCCACAAAACACATTCCGGACCGGACGGGCATGGCCAGCGCGACTTTCGTCGCAATGCCATGGCCGACCGAATCCCGTTCAATGGCCGCCCGATGCCCGACGGTTGCTCCACAAACGAAATCGCCCGTAAGCTGCCAATCGCCGTCGAAACCGTGCAAGCCCATAAAAAAGCTGTTCTTCAGGCGCACAACGCCTGAAAACCCTCGGCATGCAGCAACGCTCCGTGACCTGGAGATGTCTTTGCGGCGAGGGAGCTCGCTCCGTCACCGCAAGAACCTGCCTGCCGCAGACCGATACCGAGTCCGAACCCAAGGAAACCGTATGAGCCTGTCCCTCCTGAGCCGCTACGCCTTCTTTGCCGCCTGCGTGATCTTCACGCTCGCCAGCCTGCCGTTCCTCGACCATGACTGGCTGTGGCCCTTCACCGCCGTCACCGGCGTACTGAGCCTGCTGGGCCTGTTCGACCTGATGCAGAGCCCCCACGCGGTGCGCCGCAACTACCCGATCCTGGGCAACATCCGCTACCTGGTCGAAGGCATCCGCCCGGAGATCCGCCAATACCTGCTGGAGTCCGACAGCGATGCCCTGCCCTTCTCCCGGGCCCAGCGCTCGCTGGTGTATTCCCGGGCCAAGAACGAGACCGCCGACAAGCCCTTCGGCACCCTGATCGACGTGTACCAATCCGGCTTCGAGTTCATCGGCCATTCGATGCGCCCCGCGCCGCTGAGCGACCCGAACACGTTCCGCGTCACCGTCGGCGGCCCGCAGTGCACCCAGCCGTACTCGGCGTCAGTGTTCAACATCTCGGCCATGAGCTTCGGCTCCCTCAGCGCCAACGCCATCCGCGCCCTGAACCAGGGCGCCAAGCTGGGCAACTTCGCCCACGACACCGGCGAAGGCAGCATCAGCCCCTACCACCGCGAACACGGCGGCGACCTGACCTGGGAGCTGGGCAGCGGCTACTTCGGCTGCCGCACCGCCGACGGCCGCTTCGACCCGGAGCGCTTCGCCGCCCAGGCGCAGAACCCGCAGGTGCGGATGATCGAAATCAAGATGAGCCAAGGCGCCAAGCCCGGCCACGGCGGCATCCTGCCCAAGCACAAGGTGACCCGGGAGATCGCCGACACCCGCGGCATCTCCATGGGCGAGGACTGCATCTCGCCGTCGCGCCACAGCGCCTTCTCCACGCCGCTGGAGATGATGCAGTTCATCAAGCGGTTGCGTGAGCTGTCCGGCGGCAAACCAGTGGGCTTCAAGTTCTGCCTCGGCCATCCGTGGGAGTTCATGGGCATCGCCAAGGCCATGCTGGAGACCGGCATCCTGCCGGACTTCATCGTGGTGGACGGCAAGGAAGGCGGCACCGGCGCGGCCCCCGTGGAATTCACCGACCACATCGGCGTGCCGATGCGCGAAGGCCTGCTGTTCGTCCACAACACCCTGGTGGGCCTGAACCTGCGGGACAAGATCAAGCTCGGCGCCAGCGGCAAGATCGTCAGCGCCTTCGACATCGCCAGCGTGCTGGCCATCGGCGCCGACTGGGCCAACTCGGCGCGCGGCTTCATGTTCGCCATCGGCTGCATCCAGTCGCAGAGCTGCCACACCAACAAATGCCCGACCGGCGTCGCCACCCAGGACGCCCTGCGCCAACGCGCCCTGGTGGTGCCGGACAAGGCCCAGCGGGTCTACAACTTCCACCGCAACACGCTCAAGGCCCTGGCCGAAATGCTCGCCGCCGCCGGGCTGGAGCACCCTTCGCAACTGTCGGCCAAGCACCTGGTGCGGCGCATGTCGGCCACCGAGATCAAGCTGTTCTCGCAGTTGCATGTGTTCCTCAAACCGGGGGAACTGCTCACCGGGGAGGTGAACGGTGAGTTCTACTCGCGGATGTGGCAGATGGCGCGGGCGGACAGCTTCGAGCCGCAGGACGCGGCCGTCGCCTGAACCCGGCGCCGGTCCGCCCGACGGGCCGGCGCATCAGCCATCGCTTGGGCGGAACAGCACGAACCGGAAGAAGCCGTAGCCCAGCAACAGGTTCAGCAGCGTGAACGCGACCGCCGTCACCAGCCCCGGCAGATCCCGCTCATCGGCGACCAGGCCGACGCCGTAACTGACCCCGCCCATCACGGCGATGAACAGCAGATAGGCCGTCAGCGACGTATTGAGCTCGAAGGTGTACAGCACGTTCATGTAGAACGAGAACGAGGCGGCCACGCCGTAGGCCGCCACGTTGCCCTGGGCTTGGGAAAGCTGGATCGCCGTGAGCAACACAAAGAACACCTGCCAATGAATCAGCGTGGCCACCGCGCCGATCGCCACCTGAGTGAGGATTCCCTTCCAGAACATGTTCATGCCGCCTCTCCCGATGTCGGGCCAACGCTAGGGCATGCGCAACGCTCGGTCTACTGACAGAAATTACAGGTCGGAGCCCGCTCACCATTGCAGCGAACGGCCGTGGGGCGGCTCCTTCATGACGATGAAACCGTAGTCGCCGATCAGGTAGATCCGGTAGTACAGGCTGTCCACCAGCGGCGGATAGCCCATTTGGCCGACATGGGTGGCATTGCGCCGCTCGCGTTCGGCGATCACGTTGGTGATGCCCGCCGAGGGCAGGTTCTCGGCGAGCATGTAGAAGTCGACGTTGAGCAGGTAACGCAGCACCGGCAACGTGCGGAACGAACCGCCGGCGGCGGCCAGCCAGCGGTCGGACCAGGTCACCGACAGGTAGATCCGCTTGGCTTCGCGCAGCGCCGGGCGGGAGGCGATGTCCTGGCTGAGGCTGTGCAGGGCGCTGTCGGCGAAGGTCTTCTGCATCGTCAGCACCCGGCCGTAGGCGAACGACAGCGAGAGCGACGCCGACAGCGCAACCGCCAGCAGCAGCGGCAGCCGCCGGTGCAGCGGCGCCAGCCCCAGGTACGCCAGATAGGCCAGCAATGTCAGCAGCGCGCCGAACCCCATCAGGGTACGCGCGCCCTCGTTGAAGTCGCGGAACACCAGGGTCATGCCCGGCACCATCAGCACCGCCAGCGGCAACGTCAGCAGGCAAGCCGCACCCACCAGCGAGTACTTCCAGGCAGGTTCCTGCCGCTGCGCCAGGCGCTGCCCCACACGGACCGCGCCGAGCAGCGCACACAGCGCCAACGCAACGGACACCCCGAGGTATCCGCCGTTGAACAGCAGCGCGACCTTCTCCGCCACCCGTCCGAGGTTGATGCCGACCTGCGACAGAGGGCTGGCGCCCCCGTTCAGCATTTCAGTGCGTGAGGCATCCGTGAACGGCAAGACCGTGACGCCGTAGATCAGCACCGCGAGCAGCAACTGCGCGAGCTTGCCGCCGATCAAGCATCCGATGTCTCGCCAGGGCAAGCGAGCCTGCACGGCGCGGATCAGCTCCACGGCGCACAGGCCGAGAAACACGTTGACGCTGATCTGGTACAGCCCGAACGCCAGCGCCAACAATGCCGCCGGCGCCAGCCAGCGCCGTATCCGGGAACCGCTGCGGTAGGTGATCGCCCAGATCACCGCCGCCAGGCTCAGCGCCGTGGCCGGCCCGTCGTACTGGTAGGACAGGTTCTGCAGCAGGAACGGGTTGTACCAGAGCGGCAACGGCACCAGGCAAGCGGCCAGGCAAGGTTGCGGGAAAAGGTGGAAGGTCAGCCGGGTCAGGGCCGCCGCCATCGCCAGCGTGGCCAGCAGCAACGGCAGCGGGAAGATGTTCGGCGCAGCGTCGCTGAACGTCAGGGCCTTGTACAGCCAGTCGACGAACAGCCGCCCTTGCCCGGCCCAGGCATTGCCGGCGGCCAGCGCCCGCCAGTTGTCGTCGATGTAGGGGTAGTCCGCGAGGATCAGCGGCAGGACATAGAGAAAGGCCGCGAACACAAAGAACCGCATGACCTGATGGCGGCTCAGCTCGCGGTCGACAAGATCGGTCATCCTCATAACCTGCGCCTCCCATCGCTGGCGGAATCGACAGCGATAGAGTTTGGAGCATGGCCCGGCACCGGAAGTCGCTGCGCACTCCCCTTTCAGACCGACGGTCGCACCGCTGCCCTCGCCAGCGCCTTGCCCAAACGCAAAAGCCCCGGCCTTGCGGGCCGGGGCTCAGGTGTTTCAGGCGTCAGGGCTTATGAGGCCGAACGCACCGCGCCCTGCTCCGCAGGGTTCGGCTGCAGCTTGAACACATAGAACAGCGCCGTCAGCAGCACCAGGAACGCAGGGCCCACGTACAGCGCCACCCGGGTGTCCGGGAAGTACGCCATCAGGCCCACCACCAGCACCAGGAACGCCAGGGCGAACCAGGAGCTGACCGGGTACAGCCACATCTTGTACTTGAGGGCGCCCCGTTCGGCGGCGCTCAGGCCTTTGCGGAACCTGAGCTGGGCCAGCAGGATCATCACCCAGGTCCAGATCGCGCCGAAGGTGGCGATGGAGGTCACCCAGACGAAGACTTTCTCCGGCACCAGGTAGTTGAGCAGCACGCCCAGCAGCAAGGCGAAGATCGACAGCAGCAAGGCGCGGCGCGGCACGCCGTTGCCGGAGGTCTTGGCGAAGCCGGCCGGGGCCTGGCCGTTCTGCGCCAGGCTGTAGAGCATGCGCCCGGTGCTGAAGATGCCGCCGTTGCACGACGACAGCGCCGCAGTGATGACCACGAAGTTGATGATGCCGGCGGCGGTCCTGATGCCCAGACGCTCGAAGGTCATCACGAAGGGACTGCCCTGGGTGCCGATCTCGTTCCACGGGTAGATCGACAGGATCACGAACAGCGCGCCGACGTAGAACAGCAGGATCCGCCAGAACACCGAGCCGATGGCGTCGGGAATGGTCTTCTGCGGGTTCTTCGCTTCGCCTGCGGTCAGGCCGATCATCTCCACGCCCAGGTAGGCGAACATCACCATCTGCAGGGACATCAGCACGCCCTGCACGCCGTTGGGCATGAACCCGCCGTGGCTCCACAGGTTGGAGATGCCCAAGGCCACGCCGTCGTTGCCGAAGCCGAAGGCGATGATGCCGATGCCGCCCAGCACCATGGCGATGATGGTGACGATCTTGATCAGGGCGAACCAGAACTCGAACTCACCGAAGGCCTTCACCGCGATCAGGTTGACCCCGCCCATGCTGACCAGCGCCGCGAGGGCCCAGATCCAGCGCGGCACGTCGGGGAACCAGATGCCCATGTACACCGCCACGGCGGTGATTTCCGCGACGCAAGTCACCAGCCACAGGAACCAGTAGTTCCAGCCGGTGAGAAAGCCCGCCAGCGGGCCGAGGTAATCCTGGGCGTAGCGGCTGAACGAGCCGGCCACCGGGTTGTGCACGGCCATTTCGCCGAGGGCGCGCATGATCACCAGGATCGCCAGGCCGCCGATGATGTAGGACAGCATGATGGCGGGACCGGCCATCTCGATGGCCTTGGCCGAACCGAGAAACAGGCCGACGCCGATGCAGGCGCCGAGCGCCATCAGGCGAATGTGCCGTTCGCCGAGCTCGCGCTTGAGCGGGCCGCCTTGGGCGGTCTCGCCGTGGGGTGAGTGGTTGCCGACTGGCATGGGAGACATCCTCGTCTTGTTATTGGATAGGGCCACCGAGCGGCGAAGCCTTGGCCGATGGGCCGGGGCTTGCCGGTGCCGCGTCTGCCTCGTGGGCAAAGGCGTCCCCCAGGCATCGCCTGCGGGATCGGCGGGGCATGCAGTATAAAAAGCCCGCCACAGAGAGTTTCGCTTTAAAAACCACAGAAAACAGCCACACAACCTGCAGAACCGTCTTTCGACAGAACAGACCACCTGTTGTTTTGCAAAAAATGTCGTGAACGGGACGCCGCGGAGTATCGCACGCCCGGCGCGGGGCGGTCATGCGCACGGCAGAGAAACAATCGCCAACGCCCCATCGCGCGCACAGGCATCCTGATGCGCACAAAGGTAGTAGCCACCTACTTTTTAAATATCAGATTTAAATGTTTCCTCTTTATCCGACGCGTCGACCCCACCAACTTTTGAATTATTTTTCTTGAACACTGGCGTTAGCCTGAAGCCCCTATCCTAATTACGGGCACACGCCATGAGCGAAACAAATAGTTATTCAGGGAAACATCACGAATTGATAAAGTCGCGCATCCCTCCGGTCTTCGCCAATATGGCATTGCACCGCAGCGAAGCACTACGCAACATCCGGCCGCAACGTGCCGCCTGGATGAACCCGGAAGACGCCAGCCTCAAGCGAAACCTGGCCTACAGCAACCGCCAGGCGTGGGAGACGCAAAACGCTGTCGACGCATTATTCTCCTCACTCAGGGATGTGAGGACATTCGCCGAACCCTTGCTGAAGGACAAACTTCTTCAGCAGTACAAGCTTGATGTCGACGTGAGAAACATCCACATAAGACTCTATAAAAAAGTTGAACTTGGTGGATTCAAACCCACGACCATTTCATTACTTGACGCTGCCCTGCACAACTTTCCGCAAAATGAAACATTCGACGCCGCGTCCGATTTCCTGATCTCGACCGATCCGAACAAGGGGCTCTACGACATTTATCCCATCAAGCAATTGATCAGCATCGACCAGTTCAAGCGGTTGTGCCGGGACCTGGACATCGGCGCACGCTACAAGGAGCGTCTGGAGGCGCTGCTGCTCACCACGAACCGCGTCGCCCGCACCTATCTGGAAACCAGCGTCCAGAACAACATGAGGACCGCGTTGAAGGCCGCCGCACGAATGGCCCTGGCGAGCGGAGACATCACGCCTGAAGCCTTCACCCTGATCAATGCGCTGCATTCCGGGCAGACAAACCTGGCGCTCAAAGGCCAGGCGATGCAGCTCTTCGAACTGGGCTTGCTGGAGGCAAGGCTCACCGGCATCCTGCTCATCGCTCCCACGCCCGGCGAGCCGCTGATCTCGGATACGGTCATTGCCTACGTTCCCCACGACCCTCGGCATCCGCTCAAGCAATACCGCAACGCAAACGTCTTCAGGGACGAACTGTTCTGGCAATTGCGGGAGAACCAGACGCTTGCCTCCAGCGGCCAGAGCTACCTTCAGTTCTTCAGTCAGTTCGTCGACCATGGGCAGCGCGGCCAATTCTTTGCCAGGCTGGCGCAGCACCTGGCGCCCGTTACCTTTCACGGTTGGGCTGCGGGCGACCCGCGTCCGGCCTGGCGCGAAAATCCGCCGGATCTGAGGGCGCTGCGTTTCGAGCTGTTTCCCGTCACCCAACCCCTCTGGAGATATCTCTACCGGCGCTTGGCCAACAAGGTTCTCAACGATGCGCGCACGCTCGCCGTCCCGACCGCCGACGTCGACCGTCTGCAACGTCAGGCATGGTGGGACAGAATCGAGAAAATCGCCCTGGAGATCCTCAACGTCGCCGTGATGGTCGTCGCTCCCTTCGTGCCGGGCCTGGGCGAGTTGATGCTGGCCTACACCGCCTATCAACTGGCCAATGAAACCCTCGAGGGCGTGGTCGACCTGGCCGAAGGTGTCTGGCGCGAGGGCACGGAGCACATTGTCGGTGTGGTCAGCGACATCGTTCAGCTGGGCGCGATGGGGGCCGGCATCCCGATCGCCCGGGAGTTCAAGCTCAAACTGTCACCGACAATCGAATCCATGCATGCGGTGACCTTGCCCAACGGGGAGACACGCCTGTGGTACCCGGACATCGCGCCCTACGAACACAGTCTGGCGTTGCCCGACACCCTGACGCCCGACGCCCAAGGCCTGTACCGGCATGAGGGGGACAATGTACTGCGCCTCGTAAACCGTCACCTGAAAGTGCACAAGGATCCGGCCAGCGGGCAGTACCGCATCCGCCACCCCAATCGCGCCGACGCCTACGAGCCCAGGCTGGAGCACAACGGCCGTGGCGCCTGGCGGTACGAAAGCGAAAACCCCTACGAGTGGGACAGCGCCACGCTCATGCGCCGGCTCGGCCACAGCACCGACGGGCTCAGTGCCGAGCAGCTGGAACACGTACGCCGGATCAGTGCCACGGATGTCGAGACGCTGCAACGCATGCACGCCGATAACGCTCCGCCCCCGCTCCTCCTGGACGATACCCTCAAGCGTTTCAAGGCGTTCGAGGATGTCGGTCTGGCGAAACGGCGGATTCGCACAGGCGCGGCGCTTGACCCGAGAGATACGTGGTTCCCCCAGATAGTCACCGAATTACCGGGATGGCCGCCCGAATGCGCCTTGAAGGTGTTTCACGGATCCGACTTCAACGGTGGCCACTACCGCTACGGCAATCCCAAGGCCAGTCCGCACTCCACCTTGTCCGTCAGCCAGACGCAGGTGCTGAACGGCGATCTGCCGGTGGCCGTGGTCGGGTTCCTCGATGACTCGCAGATGAAACGCCTGCTCGGACCGGACGTGCCGGTGAGCGAACGTTTGCCGGCGCTGCGCAATCGTTTGGCGGACATGCTGGATTCGCGCGCCGAGTCGATTGCGGACCACACCTACGGCAGTCGCGAGCAAAGCCAGGATCCGCACGCTCGCCGCCTGCAGGGGCTGCACCCTGAACTGTCTGCAGCCATTGCCGAGCGGCTGATCGGGGAAGCACCGCCCGCTGCCCTGGAGGCGCTGGCCAGTCGACGCCGCCTGCCACACGACTTCAAGGTCAAGGCCCGTGAATGCGCGTTCGAGATCCGCCTCGCCCGAGCGTATGAAGGGTTCTACAAGAGTCGTCCGCTGACCGCCGACACCGAGCGCCTGGCCCTGGAGACGGTGATGGATCGCAAGGCGCTCAAGGATGTGCGTATCGAGATCCGTGACGACAATCTCGACAACACCTTGCGCAGCAGCGTCGGCCCCCAAGACGCCTCCCACCGCCGTGTGCTGCTGCGCCGCCAGCGGGGCGACTACGCTGTCCTCGATGGTGGCCGCAACCCGCTGTTCGACGCCCAGACCGTATACGAAGCGATCCTGCAGGCCTTGCCCGAAAAATCGGGATTCAATCTGAAGCCGGGGGACGGCCCGATCCTTCGCCAGTGGCTGACGGACAAGAATCTCTCGCCCGAGGTGCGCCGAAAGGCGATGCTGACGGCGCCTTTGCGCCCGGTGGCCGCCGAAGAAACCCACTGGATGCTGCGTGCCACCTGGAACTGGATCGTCTCCTTCTTCCACCGTCCCGGCCGAACATTCACGGTGCTGGAGAAACGCGTGCAACGCCTGTATCCGCGGCTGAGAGAGACAGAGCGCGATACATTCATAAGGTCCCTGCCCGTCGGCACCGACCCCATCGAAGTGGTGGAAAAACTGGAGATCCAGTTGCGCGAGATTGATACGGCGCTGGATAACTGGGGCGTACGGATGTCCAGCCCCCTGCCTGACGAGCCGTCGATCCCGCCCCGCAACGCCCACCACATCATCCAAAGGATGAAAGCCTGTTTCAGGCGTGAGTCCAACGTGTTCGGTGTACGCAACATCCGCTTCGACGACGGATACATCCTGGATCTGTCGAAGGAACTGCTTGGCTTTGAGCTGGAATCCTGGTGGAAAAAATTGCTTGAGATGGACATCAAGACATACCTGGATCAGATCACTGTGGTGAACCTGGACAACATGAGACTCTCCGCGCGCGCCACGGGGATGCTGAAGGACTTCCCCCGACTGCGCCGGCTCAGCGCCCGCAACTGTGACCTGACCGAGGTGCCTGAAGCGGTCTACTCGATGAAGGGGTTGGAAACCCTGCGCCTGAACGATAACCGGATTGTCCTGACGGACGCCTCCGTGGAGGGCCTCAGACAGCTGACCGCACTGCAGACCCTGCAACTGGACAGTAACCCGTTGACCCTACCGCCCGATGTCTGCGACATGCCCGATCTCAGGGTGCTGTCACTGCGCAGGACCAACCTCACGGACTGGCCGGTCGGGTTGTTGAACAGACCCCGCCCTCGTGGCCTTAATGTCGATTTGACCGGCAGTCCGATCCAGACCGTACCGAAGGTACTGAACGTCACGCGTGACTCACCCGAAGCGTGGATCGTGGCCCGCACACGGATCTCCCAGTGGAAACTGCCGGAAGATGAACGTAAACGGCTGTTCGACTACCGCGAAAAAGTAGGCAGACCTAAAGAAGTCAACGTTGAGCAGCCCACCGAAAACGACATTGAAAAGTGGCCGCTGGAGACCGACTCGCTACTGTTCAAACCCGATCCGGGGCTGGGTGAGCAGCGCAAGGAAGCTTGGCAAAGCCTGAAGGCCGAAGAGAAAAGCAAAGGCTTTTTCAAGGTCATCAACCGGCTGACCCGATCCGCCGACTACACCGCCGCAGATGAAGAGCTACGCAAGCAGCTCGCCCGCCGGGTCTGGAATGTGATCGAGGCAATGGATCTGAATACGCAGTTGCGTGAGGACGTATTCGCAACGATAGAGAACCCGGAAACCTGCGTCGACGCCGTCACCGAGGAGTTCAACAAGATAGGGGTACTGGTGCTCGCGTCACAGGCCTATGACTACTCGACGTCCCATGAGGAACTGGAACGCCGTCTCCTGGCCTTGGCCAAGGGGGCCGCACGTCTGGAAAGCGTGAACACCATCGCCCGGGAAGAAGTCCGCAAACGCCCAAGCCGAGCGGAAGAGGTTGAAATCTATCTCGCCTACCAGATCGGTCTTAGCGCACGTCTGGGATTGCCCTGGCAATCCGAGCGCATGCTGTACCGGCAGATCGGTGGGGTCAGCCACGACATGCTCGACGCGGCTTACAGGACCGTCCTTTCGCTGGAGGCGGGCGACGGCCTGGTCAACGGGATGCTCGAACTCGAATTCTGGGAAAATTTTCTCAAGGCACAATACGGTGACACTCTTGATCAAGACGTCGCCCAATACACCCGAAAACTGGCAGAGCTTGATGATCAGTACGAACGCAAAGAACTGACGGAGAACGAGTACGAGGCAAAATCCAAGGACATCAGGTACGAGAAACAGCAATCACGTCGCAACAAGACGAAAGCGCTGCTCGAAAAGCACAACCTGCTCGGAAACGACAGCGCGCCCACACGCTGATCCCCGACGCCGCTGCTTCCGGTCACCCCCGACCGGGCGGCAGCGGCCACCGCTCGTTCCATCACAAAATTTTCACCTGTTCCAACCACCGTCTAAGCTTCAGACAAGTCCGATCAATCTGCGTGAATGGATCAATCGACTATGGGCGCTTTGCTGCAGACCGATTCGAGTGAAAACGTGATTCCGACTGACCGTGTGGATCAAGCGCCTGTCCCTGAAAAACCGCCCCGCAGCCGTACCCGGCATGGCTGGAAGGCGTTCTGGCTGCTGGTGCTGATCATTGCCGTGGTGGTGGGCCTGGCGGCGACCAAGGAAATCCGCACCTCGCGCTTTCAGTCCCGCGAGGTCAGCCAGTACGCGCAATCCTTGACCTATACGCTGGAACAGGGCCCCAGCGAGGCGATCCGCTATCCCGGCAACGGGCCGTTCGACCTGCGCCTGGGCTACAGCGCCCTCGACGAATTTCTGCCGCGCCTGCTCAAGCGTTCCTACGTGATCACCGAGCAGACCCGTTTTTCACCGGCCCTGCTCGGCTACACCGACAAGGGCCTGTTCGTGCCCTATTCCGAAAAGATCCAGGCGGGGCTGTCGATCACCGACTGCCGCGCCGCACCGCTGTACCAGTACAACTATCCACAACAGTTGTACGCCAGCTTCGACTCGATTCCACCGGTGGTGGTCAACAGCCTGCTGTTCATCGAGAACCGCTTCCTGCTCGACCCCAAACAACCGCTGGCCAACCCGGCGGTGGATTGGCCGCGCTTCGGCATGGCCGCGTGGTCGCAGGTGGCCAAGATGCTCCACCTGCCCGGCCAGTCCGCCGGCGGCAGCACACTGGCCACGCAACTGGAGAAATACCGCCATTCGCCGGACGGCCTGACGGTGTCGGGCGCCGAGAAGATCCGCCAGATGATCTCCGCCAGCGTGCGGGCCTATCAGGCAGGGCCTGAAACCCTGGCGGCGCGGCAGAACATCGTGCGCGACTACCTCAACAGCGTGCCCCTGTCGGCGGTGCCCGGCCACGGCGAAGTGCACGGCATGGCCGAGGGGTTGCGGGTGTGGTACGGCAGCGACTTCGCCGAGGCCAACGAACAGCTCAACAGCCCCGCCGCCGACGCCAAGACCATGGCCGCCAAAGGCCTGGCCCTGCGCGAGATGCTCTCGCTGATGATCGCCCAGCGCCGTCCGTCCCATTACCTGACCAAGGGCCGCGAAGAACTCGCCGACCTCACCGACAGCCACCTGCGCCTGCTGCGCCAGAACGGCGTGATCGACGCCCCGCTGGCCGAAGCCGCGCTGGCCAGCAAGGTGAGCTACCGCGACTGGCAGACCCAGCCGACCATCCAGCCGATCGAGACCAACAAAGGCATCAGCGTCGCCCGCAGCCGTCTGGCCACGATGCTCAACCGGCCGCTGTACGATCTCGACCGCCTCGACCTGTCGGCCACCAGCACCCTGCAGGGCGATCTGCAGACCCAGGCCACCGAGTACCTGAAGAAACTCGCCGACCCCGAGTTCGCCAAACAGATCGGCCTGATCGGCGAGCGCCTGCTCACGCCCACCAGCACCACCCAGGTGCGCTACAGCTTCACCCTGTTCGAGCTGACCCCGGACGGCTCGCGCGTGCGGGTGCAGACCGACAGCACCGACCAGCCTTTCGACATCAACGAAGGCAGCAAACTGGAACTGGGCTCCACGGCCAAGATGCGCGTGCTGACCACCTACCTGCAGATCATCGCCGAGCTGCACGACAAGTACGCCGGCCTGAGCGTGCCGGAGCTGAAGAAGGTCGACGTGCCCGACCAGGACCGCCTGAGCCGCTGGGCGGTCGATTACCTGATCGAGAACAAGGACCGCGACCTCTCGAAAATGCTCGGTGCCGCCCTCGACCGCAAGTACTCGGCCAGCCCCGGCGAGGCGTTCTTCACCGGCGGCGGCCTGCACGTGTTCCACAACTTCCGCAAGGAAGACAACGGCCGCATGCCGACCCTGCGCGATGCCCTGCGCGAATCCATCAACCTGCCGTTCATCCGCCTGATGCGCGACCTGGTGCGCTACACCACCTATTCCGGCCCCAACAACAGCGCCGAGCTGCTCAAGGACGACCGCGACCCCCGGCGCCAGGAATACCTGGCCTCCTTCGCCGACCGCGAAGGCACCTCGTTCCTGCTCAAGTTCTGGAAGAAATACCGCAACAAGGACACCCAGGCGCGCCTCGACACCTTCCTCGACAGCATGCGCCCGACCCCGATCCGCATGGCCGCCGTGCACCGCTACCTGCTGCCCAATGCCAGCCAGGAAGACTTCAACACCTTCGTGCGCTCGCACCTCAAGGGCGCCAAGCTCACCGAGAAACTCACCGACGAACGCCTGGAACGGCTCTACCTGGCCTACGGCCCCGGCACCTACGACCTGCCGGACCAGGGCTTCATCGCCAAGGTGCACCCGCTGGACCTGTGGATGATGGGCTACCTGCTCAACCACCCGGACGCCGACTTCAAGCAGATCGTCAAGGCCAGCCAGTTCGAGCGCCAGGAGGTCTACAGCTGGCTGTTCAAGAGCAAGCACAAGGGGGCCCGCGACAGCCGCATCCGCACCATGCTGGAGATCGAGGCGTTCCTGGAGATCCACCAGCGCTGGCAGAAGGTCGGCTACCCGTTCGACCACCTGGTGCCGTCCCTAGCCACCGCCATCGGCAGCTCCGGCGACCGTCCGGCGGCGCTGGCCGAACTGATCGGCACCATCCTCAACGACGGCGTGCGCATGCCGACCCTGCGCATCGACAGCCTGCACTTCGCCGCCGACACGCCTTACGAAACACGGCTGGTGAGTGACCCGCACGTGGGCAAACGGGTCATGCCGTCCGAGGTTGCCACCGCCATGCGCGAAGCGCTTTCCCAAGTGGTGGATTCAGGCACCGCCAAACGGGTCTCCGGCAGTTTCAAACTGGCCGACGGCAGCCCGCTGACCATGGGCGGCAAGACCGGCACCGGCGACAACCGTATCGAGGCCATCGGCTCCGGCGGGCGCATCCTCAGTTCCAAGTCGCTCAACCGCACTGCCACGTTCGTGTTCTATATAGGCAGCAACCATTTCGGCACCCTGACCGCGTTCGTGCCTGGGCGCTCGGCAGAGAGCTTCACCTTCACCTCGGCCCTCCCGGTGCAGGTACTCAAGGGCATGGCGCCGATCCTCACGCCATACCTGCAACCGGGTACCCACACCCAATGTCAGCCGCCCGCAACACCGACCGTGGCCGTGACGGGAGACCGCTAGACCTCCGAGTCCCAGATCACCGTGACGTTGCCGACGTAGCGGTTGGCCTGACCGGGTTGCAGCATGTCCTCGACGTAGCTGCGCGGCACTTCGAAATGCAGGGTGCCCATGGTGCGATCCAGGAACCGCCCCGGCTGGAAGACCGGAGCATCGGGGTTTGCCGACAGCGGCTGGCGGCGCACCGGCCGGCCGTCGCTGTCCGTGATGCTGTCGGGCAGGCTGACGCTCAGGAACACTTGGGCGGGCGCACCGCCGCCGTTCTGGCTGCGCAGTCCGCACGACTGCAGCCCGCCGTGCTGGCATTCGAAAAACATCTTGAACCGCGACGAGGAGGTGATGGTGAAGGCCTGGTCGCGGAACAGCCGCTCCGGCTTGCGACCCTGGTGCAACCAAGCGCTCCAGCCGCCCTGCGGCACCAGCGCGACCTTGTTGCCGCCCGGTGGAATATCGACCTTCAGAACATGCTGCACATCCAGCACGAAGCGAAAGGTGACCTGCGAGCTGTCGGGCAGCAGGTTGTCGCCGGTGTCGAAATCCATGCCGGGCCCCACGCCGTAGGTCAGTTCACCTGTGTAGAGGCCCGCCGACATTTTCAACGGGTCGGGCATTTGCAACTCATAAGCCACGTCGAGGTAGCTGTAGGTCATCCACGGGATCGTGAAGGCTGTCTGTTTGGCGCAAGTGCCGATGACAGGCGTGAACCAGAAGAAACGGTAATTGTCGTCGCCAGCGACCGCCGCGGCTGCGGGCAGGCACGGTGGAGGCGCCGAGCCCCAACTGCGACCTCCCCACAAGGTATCGTGGGCCCGGTTGGGAATCCCCCCATGATCGCCGGTCAAGTTGGCGGCTGTGTCGCTCAGCACATATTCAGAGCCGAGTCCGCCGATGCGCATGCCCACGGTGGCCGTCTCGCCAGTGAACACATGCCTGACTTCCAGGCTGCGCCACTGTGCCGGGAAATTAAACATGGCGCCGTCGCGCAAGGTGTGGCCCGGCTCCATCGCCTGCACCGAACTGAAACGCACAGGAATCCGCACCCCTGACATCGGCTTGCAATCATTGGCAACGATGGCGCAGTAACCGCTCTGCGGTGTCTGGTTGACGAACCTGTTGGTCTGCGGATCAGCCGGATCGGGAATGTACACGGCACGGATTTCCTGAGTCAGCCCGTAAGCCGCCGTCGACAGCAGCCAGCCGCACAGGCCGGCCTGCCATCTCGCCTTGTTCAATGGTGAAGTCATGATTCAGCTCCCTGCTGAGTAAACGGTTCCCTGCCCATTGGCGGTCACCCCCGAGGTTCACACCTCCGAATCCAGAATAATGGTGACGCTGCCCTGATGCGTTCCGCCGGTGTAAAGCAATTGGTCGATAGCCATGGCATCCTTGATGAAAAAACGCAGGACACCTTGTCGCCGGTCGATGTAGCGGGCAGGTTCGAAGGGCCCCAACCAAGTGTTATGCATCAATGTGCCCGACCACCCGTCGGTGTTGCCTGGGCCGACGATGCCTCCCGGAACCGTCAAGCCCACCTGAAACTCGGTAGCGCCCCCTTGGCCGTTGCCCATGCTGCAGGGGCCACCGCTGGACCAGTGGCAGACCAGCATCACCTTGAAGGGTGACGAGGCAGACAGGAAAAACTTCTGCTCGCGGAAAACCTCCACCGGTTTTTTGCCCGACTCCAGCCAGCGCTGCCACCCTCCCGCCGGCTCCATCACGATCTTGTTGCCGCCCGGCGGCAGCTCGACCTTGAGGGTGTGCTGCACGTCCAGCACGAAGTCGAGGGTCAGCGTGGTGTCGACCGGATGCATCGTCGAACCCATCTGGAAATCGCCCGCAGGCCCCAGGGTGTAGGTCAGGGAGCCGGTGTACTGCCCCGACGACATGCCCAGAGGATTGGGCGTACGCAGTTCATAAGCGAAATCGAGGTTATCGAACGCCATCGCCGGAATCCGGTAGGCGGCCACCTTCGTGCAGGCGCTTTCGACAGGGACTTTCCAGAAGAACCGGTAGGTCTCGGGCGAATAGTACGCGACACCGCTGTAGGTGCACGGCGAGGGAGCGTAGACCCAACTGCTGGACCAGAGTTTCTCGTGCCCCTCAAGCGGATCGGTCACACCCACCAGGCTGGCGGCCGACTGGTACAGCCTGTAGGTCGAGCCAATGCCGATGATGCGCACCTCCACAGTTTCGCTGTCGCCCGTGATGGCGTTGGTCACCGTCAACCGCCGCCAATTGGCCGGTGCCTGTATCCCGACGCCCTCACCCGGCACGATCGCGCGCCCGACATGGAAGCGGGTGGGTATCTCAATGCTGAACATACCGTTGTTCGCACATTCGACCGGGTTAATCACACAGTAGCCACTGTTCGGCGTCTGGTTGACGAACAGGTTTTTACCCGGCTGTGACGGATCAGGCCGAAACAGCGCCCGGATCTCCAGATTGAGCGCCTGGGCCGGCGACAGGAACAACACCGCCAGCAGTCCCAGCCAGCAACTCGATCGTTTCATGGGTCAGCCTGCCTCCTGCTCGGTAGCAGTCATATCGGCCGGGGTCTGCGGCGCATGGATCATAGGGGGCAACCCGCAAGCCACCTCCGGTGGCGGTCCGTCGCATGGACCGGCCTGCCGGTTCGCCTTGTTCAAGGGTGAAGTCATGGTTCAGCTCCTGGTGAGCAAATGGTTTCGTGCGTCCCGGTGGTCAACCCGCCGGCGCCGCTATGTTGAAAATGATGTTGACGCTGCCGTGGTAGTCGCCCGGCTTGTAGCCGTCGGCATTCATCCTGGGGACGATTTCAAGCAGCACGCGCTTGCCCGCCACCGCTTCCTCGCGGGACACCACTTGGCGGGGAACCGGGTTGTTGCTCAACTCCGTACCGTTGAAGGTGACGTGCAGGCTGATGTCATCCCGGGCGTCCTGTCCGCCGGACAAGACGGGAAAACTCTCCAGCCGCGCTTCGATGGCGCTGCTGTCGGTCTTGACATCGAACTGTTTGCGCAAGCCGCCCAGCGTCGATGTGGCCGGACGCCATGGCAGGTGCTGCGCAAGGTGGATCCAGTCCGACTCGCTGGGGATCACGTAGAACTCCAGGGCCGGAATGTCGATGGACACTTCGAAGAGGCGTTTCTCCTGCGCCGCGAATGCCGCGCAGGCCAGCAATGCCGAAACGCCTACGGACACGGCAACGGTCACTTGCTTGATCATGTCAATTCCCTCGCATCGATACGCACGCCGTCTCCCCGACGGCACCCACGGCCGGTCGGCCCTGCTCAGCCTGCCGGTGCATTGGCGTTGAACAGCAGCAGCACATTGCCGCTGTACTCGCCAGGCTTGTAGCCGCCGGCCGGCATGATCGGGTCGATCTCCAACGGCACCCGCTTGCCCGCCGCCGCTTCGTCCTTGGTCAGCACCTGGCGAAAGCCCGGATCGGCGCTCAGCTCGACGCTGTTGAAGCGCACGCGCAGGCCGATCTCCTCGCCCGCCCTGCCCGTCGACAGGTACGGCACGCTTTCCAGGCGCGCCTCGATCGCGCTGGTGTCGTGCCGGACATCAAAGTTCTTGCTCAAGCCACCCAGCGTCGAGTCCGGGTAGTTCCATTGCAGGATCTGCTGGCGATGGATCCAGTCGGGCTCCGCCGGCAGGATGTAGAACCCACGGGTAGGGACGGTCACCGACACGTCGATGTCGAGCGTTTCCCGAGCCGCCCAAGCGTGGGTGGCGAACGCTCCGGCGATAGCCGCCAGGAGGGCGAAAGCGCAGGGTTTGTTCATGTTGCTCCCTGTTGCGTCATGCGCCGAGGTCATCGGCTGACAACCTTCATGTCTTGCCGGCGCTCGCCCTCGACCAGTTTGAAGCGGTACTCGCGCCCCTTTTCCTTGTCGAAGCTGAAAGTACGCCCGGCCATCACATGGTGTTTGACGGTGGCGCCGCAATCGGCCTCGTCGCTCAGCGAGCAGCTCTTGAACTCATCGACCACCACTACCGTGTTGCCGTTGTTGCGCACTTCATAGCGGGTGTCCGTATCGTTGAGCACCGTGTCATACCGTGTGCTGGCCGGTCGCACGAAAAACACCGTACCGAACCCGGTCATCACGTTGACGCCCGCCGACAGGCTCTTCTTGTAGTCTTCGCGCTCCTCGCTGGAGACCACGAAATCATCTTCCTTCTCCGGCACCACCGGCACGAAGCGCACCCGGAAATAGCGCTCACGGTCACGCTCGCCCATGTACAGCAAACGGGTGCCCTGCATGCCCTCCGCCGGGATGATCAGCCGCGCCGGGCTGGCCATCAGCCCGTTGCGCAGGCTGCCGCCGGAGGCGGCCTCGACCGGGATTTCCCTGGGCGTGCCGTCGCTGTCGTAGACGATCTCCAGCACATTGACCTTGACGAACGCGGTGCTGTCGCCACTGTTGAACACACGCTTGAGGTAGGTGCTCTGGGCGCCGTCCAGATAGTCGTACACCGTGCCGACATTGATCTGCGGGCCGGCGCTTGCCGTTGCGCAGAATCCGCCGAACACCCACAGCAAACACAGACGTTTCATCGTCTTCGATCCTTTGAGAATGAGAGGGAAGAACCCGGATTCACACTTCCGAATCCAGAATGATGGTGACGCCGCCCTGGAACGTGCCGCCGTAACCGATCAGTGCCGGAATGGCCTGGGGAACGACGAAAAAACGCAGGGCTGCAGGCTTCCGGTCGATGTAGCGGGCAGGCTCGAAGGGGCCTGTCCATTGATTGTGCACCAGCGGACCGCTCCACCGGTCGCCGCCGCCCGGGCCGCCAATGCCTGCCGGCAGCGTGAGCGAGACCTGAAAACTGGAATAGGCGCCGTCGCGGTTCGAGAACAGGCACGGCCCCTGGAAAACAGGCTGGATGTCGCAGACCAGCATGACCTTGAACCGCGACGAGGCGGACAGGAAAAACGCTTGGTCGCGGTAGATCTCGGTCGGACGCTGCCCGGACTCCAGCCAGCGCTGCCATCCTCCCACCGGCTCCATCACGACCTTGTTGCCGCCCGGCGGCAATTCGGCCTTGAGGGTGTGCTGCACGTCCAGCACGAAGTCCAGGGCCAACGTATCGTCGTCCGGAACCAGCGCCCCCATTTCGAAACCGTCGCCTGCGGCTGAAGGCCCCATTCTGTAGGCCAGCGAACCGGTGTATTCGCCGGACGACATGCCAAGCGGGTTCGGCGTGCGCAGTTCGTAGGCGATATCGAGCATACTGAAATACATGTGCGGGATCGGGTAAGCCGGCTGCTTGATGCACGCCTCCTGAACCGGAGTCCGCCAAAAAAACCGATAGGTGGTGGGCGTATAGGCGCCCACGCCAGTGACAACGCACGGCGCCGGCGCATTGACCCAGGTGCCGCTCCACAGTTTCCAGTGCCCCAGAATCGGCGTGCCGCTTTCCCCCACCAGACTCTCGGCCGACTCGCTCAGGACATACGTCGATCCGACACCGCTGATGCGTATCTCAACGGTTTCGGTTTGCCCCGTGTCCCGATGGGTGACCGTCAAACGCCGCCAGTCGGCGGGCACCTTCACCCCCACGGTTTCACCGACAGGAAGCGGCCGGGCGGAATCGAAACGAACCGGCATCTGAATACTGAATATGCCGTCACGCTTGCAAATGTCCGGGTAGGTGGCGCAGTACCCGCTGTTCGGCGTCTGGTTGACGAACTCATTCTTGTTCGGCTGCGACGAGTCGGGCTGAAACCTTGCCCTGATTTCGTGGTTGGCCGCCTGCGCCGACGACGTCCACAGCACCGCCATCAGGCACAGCCTCTCCCTCAATCGTCTCATGGGTCAGCCCGCTTTCTGCTCGGTGGAGGAAAGATCGGCCAGGGTGTCCGGCGTGCAGCGCAGATCCCCGATCATCAGCACGTTGTTCTCGCTGCGATGATCCTTCTCGTTCAGCCGGAACTGGCACAGCAAATTGTTCTCCCGCCGCACCTCAAGGGTCGGCGACCCGGCGTTCATCTCCATCGAGAAAAACCCGTCGACTTCCGTGACGCCGCGGCTGGCGTGGTTGATCACGTGATGGCCCTTGAGCGGCCGGCCTTGCCCGTCCACCAAGCGACCGAGCACGGTCAGGGTCTTCATCACCCGGACCTGGCGGTAATCCACACCCCCCTTGTTCAAGTGGTAACGGGTGCGCGCCGGGGCGATGGTGGCGGCCGGCACGTGGTGGCCCTCGAAATCGAAGCTCACGGAACTGTTGCGGTACGCGGTCAACGGGATGAAATTGCGCCCCGGCTTCAGCGCCGCGCCGCCTCCGCTGAGGTCATCGGCGCGCAGGACGATGCCTTCGATGTCCGATTCCACATCGACGATCATCCCGGCCCCGCGCATTTCGTATTCACTGGTCATCATCAGTGTCTGTCCGCCCACCACCAGCGTGCTGTCGAGGTTGAGGCCGCCGGTGAAGTTGTCGTTGTACGAGGAGCGCTGGATGAAACCGTCGCCGTTGACGGTGTCGGTGCGAAAATTGGCCAGGCTCGTCAGGCCCAGGCCATAGGTGTCGCTCAGCGCCGTCACCGAAACGTTCTGCAGGACGTGATCCTTGAAGTCTTTGCGCCAGCCGAACGAAGCGTTGTTGTCCCGCCCGCCGTCACGGGCGGTGCGCGAACCGAGGCTGCCGGTCAACTGCTGGCCCGGTGCGCCGATCGCAAGGTTCAGGCTCAGGTCCACGCCCCGGTTGCGATCCTGGCCGCTGCTGTAGCTGCCCGGCCGGTCGAACAGCGACAGGCGCCAGTTGGCGTCGTTGCCGAACAGCACCGCACGCCGGCTCCAGCCCAGATCCAGCCCCATGCCCTCGACGTTGCCTTCGCTGTGCGACACCCGTGCGTTCAGCGAATTGCGCTGGTCGAGCCGGTGGTTGACCGCCAGCGACGAGTTGCTGGTCTGGCCGACGAACACGTTGCGTTGGCGCACCCGCGTGCCGTCGGGCAAGATTTCGTACAGGTCGGTGGTGTCCAGCCAACTGCGGGTGTGGCTGAAGATCACACTGCCGGCCCCGTAGTTGAACAGGCTCTGCAGATCCAGGCCGGTGCCGTGGTCCTGGGTCCGGTAGGCGTTGGCGTACAGGCTGATGCGGTCGGCCAGCGTCCAGTCGATGGACGTGCCGTACTGCAGCTTCTCGCGGATCTGGCGTGCCGACAGCCCGAGAATCACGCGCGGGTGCGCCAGGTAGTTGACCGATGCGCCTGCCGTGACGTCGCCGCTGGCCTGCCGATCCCAGTTGCTCAGCAGTTTGCTTTCCTCGCCGGCGAACAGGTTGTAGCGCCAGCGCTCGTCGAGGTTGCGCCAGTTGCTCGGCTTGTAGACCAGTTCCTGGGTGCTGGAGGTGATCTGGCCGTCTTCGACCAGGCGCACTTCCACTTCATAGATACCGCCGGGCAAAGGCCGGGTGTCGAGGGTCTGCAGGCCGGCAGGCACCGATTGGGTGTTGATCAGCAAGCCGTCGCGGTAGATCTCCACCGATCCCTGACGGTTGGCCGTGACGTAGATCGGGTAGACGCTGGGCATCGCACTGTTGATGGCCAGACTGTCGGAGCTGCCGTACATCACACCGACCGCCGTGTCGGGGCTGGTGCCGAACGTACGGGGCTGGCGGGTCAGGCCTTCGGAGTTTGGGGTGAAATAGCCCAGGCGAAAGAAACTGCCTTGCAGTTCGCGCTGGGTGTAAAGCTCATGCACGGCGTGGTACAGCTTGTCGTCCGGGCCGCCCATGCGGGCCATCTGCATGTTGAACGTCTGGCTCCAGTTGCCCAGGCTGCCGCTGGCCTCCAGGCCCAGACGACCGCCCGTGTCCTGGCCCTGGCCGCCGTTGAGGTTGAGCTGGTTGCGCAACATCAGGCCGCTGCTGCCTTCCTCGGGCTGATCGTGGTAGCGCTTGGCTTCGAGATCGCGCTCGGCGTCGCGGGTCAGGATCGAGACCAGCGAGCTTTGCAGGTTGTAGTGCACCGCCAGCACCTGATCCGGACAAGACCCGGTGCAATCCCCCAGCGACACGCCGCCCTTGAGGTAGGCCGCCCACTTCTCCCGCTCGGCGGGGCCGTAGCGGTTCTCGCTGGTGTCGGTGAATTCAAGGAGCGTGATGCGGTCGTCGCGCGACAGCACCACCAGCGCCTCGCCCAGGGGTTGCTGATCGAGTTCGACCCTGACCGCCAGCGGCACATCAAAAAAATGCTGCTCGAAATCCGCCGGCAAACCCTTGGCTTGCGCCAGCAGACCGCGAGGTGTCGTACCCAAGGAAACGGGGGCTGCCGCCGCGCTACCGCAAAACAACAACGCAAGTGCAACCGCGATGGGTGTCATCGGGAACATGAACGCTTACTCTGATTTCGAACGGGTTGGAGTCCGGCGGGACAAACCGGTCGGTTCGTCCCGCCGAAAACGTTACTGAGCCGTCAGCGCAGATCGCCCGATCAAGGCGTGATCACAGGAGGGACAGCGTCAAACGTCATGGCGACGACACCGGTGTAATCGCCCGGCTGGAAGTTGTTGCCTTTGGCACTGATTTTCAGCGGCGCGCGGTAGTTGACATCGGATTCGGACTCACCGACCACCATTTGCGGGGTCTGGTTGAGCTCTTTATTGTTGAACTCAACTTTAAGGTCGATGACTTCGTTTCCGTAGATCAGTTGCGGAACACTTTCAAGGCTCGCATGAACCGAACCGTTGTTATTGCGTACGTCGAAGAAACCATTGACTTCGCGCATCTTGCCAGTGCTCGGCTGATAGCTCATGTCCTGATCCTTGTTGACCAAGTCGAAGTCGGTCGGAACCACATAGAAACCGTTGGTGGGAACATGGGCGACCAGACTGATCGAATGACGGGCCTCACCCGCGGCGAACGCCATGGAGGAACCCAGCGCGAGAACGGCCAGTGGAGCGGCGATTGCGAATTTCTTGAACATCATTTCAGTACCTGTCTCTATAAGGTTTTCGGTTCATTGAAAGTTGCAAAAGAACAAAAACCGTCACGAGCAGTTTTATGTTCCGCAGAACTTCCAACGCCGAACAATGTTCAAGCAATTCATCTTTGAAGTAAGCAGGCAAGTTCCCACAGTGGCGTAGCCCGTGTGCCACGGAAGCAGAAAGAAAAATACTGGAAAATTCAGAAAAACACTGAGCAACTGTAAGAGCCAGACTACACGAAGCCACTTCACAAATTAAAACCTGCGCAAACGCCTCAGGAACTTCTGTCAGACGGATACGACACTTTCAATAAATAAAGGCGAAAACGGATGTTTTAGAGAGTTAACACTAATCTCGGTTTTTTTGCCTCCGCATCCGGCTTTTTATAGAGAGACGAAAGCGCCATTTCAAACGACATTTTCGCCACCCCTCCTTGATCGACAGCCACGCCTTCGGTCGGTCGCGCTTGCAGAACCTCAAAGATATATCTTAAGTTGTATCTAAACACGACGAGAGAAAGCCCAATGAGAGACCATCATTCCCCCCACCGCGAACACGGCAACGGCCACGACGGCTTCGAAAGGCGACCCGGCCGCGAACGCGGCGGCCGCGGCCCGCGGGTGTTCGCCCCCGGCGACCTGAAACTGCTGCTGCTGGCGCTGATCGCCGACCAGCCCTGCCACGGCTATGACCTGATCCGACAGATCGAAGGCATGTTCGACGGGGCTTACAGCCCCAGCCCTGGCGTGATCTATCCGACCCTGACCTTCCTGGAGGAAAGCGAACTGATCCTGGGCGACGCCGAAGGCGGGAAAAAACGCTACAGCGTGACCGACGCCGGCCGTCAGTCCCTGAGCGATCAGGCCGTCGCCCTTGAAGGCGTGCGGGTGCGCATCGATGTCAGCAAACGCTCGCTGCGCGGCCATGACCGCCCGGCGCAGATCCACGAAGCGGTGCACAACCTGCGCCATGCCCTGCAAATGCACCACGGACGCTGGAGCCCGGAAGAGATCCACCGCGTCGCCGCCCTGCTCAACGACACCGCCAAGGCCATCGTCGACGGCCCGGCCGTTCAACCCGTCCAGGAGAAAACCGAATGACTGAAGTGACCGCGCCCGCCATCCACCGGGTCATGCACGAAATCAAACGCCGCCACCTGCAAGTGCTGCGGGTGGTCGACCTGACCCCGCGCATGCGCCGCATCACCCTCGGTGGCCCGGAACTGGCCGGGTTCGTCAGCCTCGGCACCGACGACCATGTCAAGCTGCTGTTCCCGCAGAACGCCGAACAGGCGGCCGCGCTGGAGACCCTGGTGCTCGGCGCCGGCAAGGACGGCCCGATGCCGGAAATGCGCGACTACACCCCGCGCCGCTACGACCTCGACTCGCTGGAACTGGACATCGACTTCGTCCTGCACGGCGACGGCCCCGCCTCGACCTGGGCCGAGCAGGCCAAGCCCGGCCAGTTCCTGCACATCGGCGGCCCGCGCGGCTCGATGATCGTGCCGGACATCTTCGACAGCTACCTGTTGATCGGCGACGAAACCGCCCTGCCCGCCATCGCCCGGCGCCTGGAAGGCCTGGCCGCCAACCGCAAGGCCCTGGTGGTGGTCGAGGTGGAGAACGGCAAGGAACAGCAGACGCTGGAAAGCCCGGCGCAGGTCAACGTGATCTGGGTGCTGCGCGAAGGCGGCAAGGACAACCTGCTGGCCACCGTGCGTCAGTTGCAGGTGCCCAAGGACAATCTGTACGCCTGGGTCGCGACGGAAACCAAAGTCTCACGGCAGATCCGCCGGGTGCTTCTCGACGATCACGGGCTGGACGAGCAGTTCGTCAAGGCCGTCGGGTACTGGCGCGCCGAAGGCTCCGAAGCGGAGTGACGCCCAACGGCTGGCGATGGCGGTCTGCCTGACACATCGATGCCGGATGTGCCGTCGTCATCGCCAGCAGGCTGGCTCCCGCAGGGAGCTCGGTTGGACGCAGCATTTGCGGTCACCGCAGAACAAATGTGGGAGCCAGCCTGCTGGCGATGGCGTCAGTCCAGGCCCCGCAAGCCCCGCCCCTTCCAGCGGTCGATCCCGATCACCGCCAACGCGATCAGCACAAACCCCGCCAGAATCTCCCCGGCATTGATGAACACCTGTGGATAACCCAGCGTCGCCACATCGATGAACGGATACGCATACGCCCCCAGCAGATGCCCGCGCCACAGCGCATAGGCGAAGTACCCCAGCGGGTAGATCAGCCACAGCGGCAGGTGCTTCAGACGCAGCGTCCCCTTGGGCACGCAAAACCACCAGTACGCCAGAAACACCAAAGGCATGACGTCATGCAACAGTTCATCGGCGATGAACTGCCAACCCTGCGGATGCCACAGGTGACGCAGCAGAAGGCTGTAGGCGAGCCCCACCACCGCGATGCTCACCGCCACCGCACCGCACACGGACGGTTGCAGGAACCAGCGCCGGGCGGCGGACTCGCGGCGGGTCACCGCGCAGGTCAGCACCGTCGCCGCCAGGGTGTTGGTGAGGATCGTGAAGTAACTGAAGTAGCTCACCATACCGCCCAGCAGGCTGGCGCCGACGCTCCAGCGCGCGAACAGGATCAGGTACAGCTGAATGCCCAGGCCGCCCCAGCCGAGCACGGCCGCCAGGGTGACCCACCGTCGCCGCAGCACGGCGTCCATGTCAGAGCGGGCGCTTGGTGCGCATCAGCTTCACGTACAGGCGCTCGACCTTTTCCCGGGCCCACGGGGTCTTGCGCAGGAAGGTCAGGCTCGACTTGATGCTCGGATCGCTCTTGAAGCAGCGGATGTCGATGCGCTCGGCCAGCCCCGACCATTCGTAATGGGCCACCAGCGCGGTGAGGATCTGTTCGAGGGTCACGCCGTGCAGCGGATCGGGGTTGTGTTCGTTCATGCCGGGCCTTTGGGCGAAGTGAAGACGCAGAAGCCGCGCACCTTAGCCGAGGGCTCGGGCTGGGGGAAGCGCGGCTTCCTTAAATGTAGGTGATGCGCCACCGGCCGGGCGCCCTTAGCGGACTGTTACCGAATCCGAAATGATCCATGTCAGCAAAAGCGCTTTGTGTTTTTGTAACAGGACATTATCCTGCCGCCCGGCCGCTGAATCGCTTCACTGCCTGCGACATATCGTAGCGGCCCCTCCAATCCCCAAAAACGATCAAGAAAGACCTCTTCATGCCTGATTTTCCGCCCCTCAGAGACAGCGCTGTCTCAACCCTCCGCCTGCTCGGCGGCTGCACCGCCCTGGGCCTTGCCACCTGCGCCCAGGCCGCTCCGGCCTTCGACAGTGACTCGCCGTGGATGCTCGGCGACTGGAACGGCACCCGCAGCGAACTCGCGCAGAAGGGCTACGACTTCAAGCTCGACTACACCGGGGAGATGGGCAGCAACCTGCACGGCGGCTACGACCACGACCGCACTGCGCGCTACAGCGACCAGTTCGCCCTCGGCACCCACCTGGACCTACAAAAGATCCTCGGCTGGGACGACGCGGAATTTCAGCTGACGATCACCAAGCGCAGCGGCAACAACATCAGCAACGACCGCATCAACGACCCGCGCGTGGGCGGCTTCACCTCGGCCCAGGAAGTCTGGGGCCGGGGCCAGACCACCCGCCTGACGCAGATGTGGTATCAGCAGAAGTTCTTCGACCGCAAGCTCGACATCAAGGTCGGCCGCTTCGGCGAGGGCGAAGACTTCAACAGCTTCCCCTGCGACTTCCAGAACCTGGCGTTCTGCGGCTCCCAGGTCGGCAACTGGGTGGGCGGCATCTGGTACAACTGGCCGGTCAGCCAGTGGGCGCTGCGGGTCAAGTATCACCTGACGCCGGAGCTGTACGCCCAGGTGGGTGCCTATGAGCAGAACCCGTCGAACCTGGACCGCGGCAACGGCTTCAAGCTCAGCGGCAGCGGCACCCAGGGCGCCGTGCTGCCGGTGGAACTGGTGTGGACGCCGAAGCTGGCGGGCCTGCCGGGCGAATACCGCGCCGGCTACTACTACAGCAGCGCCAACGCCACCGACGCCTACAAGGACCGCAACGGCCAGCCGGCGGCCCTGAGCGGCGAGGCCTACCGCAGCGCCTCCAGCAAGCACGGCGTGTGGTTCGGCGCGCAGCAGCAGGTCACCAGCGTCGCCAGCGACAACAGCCGTGGCCTGAGCCTGTTCGCCAACGCCACGATGCACGACAAGAAAACCAACGCCATCGACAACTACGTGCAGGCCGGCCTGGTCTACAAAGGCTTGTTCGACGCCCGCGCCAAGGACGACATCGGCTTCGCCCTGGCCCGCGTGCACGTCAACCCGGCCTACCGCAAGAACGCCGAGGCCAGCAACCAGGCCCGCGCCGTCTACGACTACGACGACCCGTCGTTCCTGCCGCCCCAGGACACCGAATACAGCGCCGAACTCTATTACGGCGTGCACCTGGCGAACTGGCTGACCGTGCGCCCGAACCTGCAGTACATCCGCCACCCCGGTGGCGTGGACAAGGTCGACGACGCGCTGATCGGCGGGATCAAGATCCAGTCGTCATTCTGAGGAACACGCAAAGAACCTGTGGAAGCCGTCCTCGCTGACGCCATCGCCAGCAGGCCGGTCCCTGCAGGAACAGGCATCACCCCGACAGATTTATCTGAACCATGCCCGCGCCGGATCGTCATCTACAGTGACTACAGCGCGGGTCTCTTGAAACGTCACGGAGAATCACACTATGAGCACTGAAGGTGCCTCGAGTCGAAGCCGTCTGCTGCCGAGCCTGCTCGGCATTCTGCTTCTGTTGATGGGCCTGGCCATGCTGGCCGGGGGGATCAAGCTGAGCCTGCTCGGCGGTTCGCTGTACTACCTGCTGGCGGGCCTCGGCATCGCGGTCACCGGCATCCTGCTGCTGCGCGCCCGCCGCGCGGCGCTGGGCCTGTACGCCGTGGTGCTGCTGGCCAGCACCGCGTGGGCCCTGTGGGAAGTCGGCCTGGACTGGTGGCAACTGGTGCCGCGCCTGGCGCTGTGGTTCGCCCTCGGCGTGGTCATGCTGCTGCCGTGGTTCCGCCGTCCGCTGCTGCTGGATGGCCCTGCTCCGCTGGGCACCGGCGCCCTGAGCGTGGCCGTCGTCCTGGCCGGCGCCAGCGCCGTGGCCAGCCAGTTCACCCACCCGGGCGAAACCCTGGGCGAACTGGGCCGCGACACCGCCGACATGACCAGCACCGCGCCGCAGATGCCTGAAGGCGACTGGCAGGCCTACGGCCGCAGCGAGTTCGGCGACCGCTATTCGCCGCTCAAGCAGATCACCCCGGCCAATGTCGGCAAGCTGCAGGAAGCCTGGCGCATCCGCACCGGCGACCTGCCGACCGCCGACGATCCGGTGGAACTGACCAACGAAAACACCCCGCTCAAGGCCAACGGCATGCTCTATGCCTGCACCGCCCACAGCAAGGTGCTGGCGCTGGATCCGGACACCGGCAAGGAAATCTGGCGTTTCGACCCGCAGATCAAGAGCCCGGTGGGCTTCAAGGGCTTCGCCCACATGACTTGCCGCGGCGTGTCGTACTACGACGAAGCCGCCTACGCCAAGGCTGAAGGCGCAGCGTCCGCCGTCATCTCCGAGGCCGGCAAGGCCGTTGCCCAGGCCTGCCCGCGCCGCCTGTACCTGCCGACCGCCGACGCCCGCCTGATCGCCCTCAACGCCGACACCGGCAAGGTCTGCGAAGGCTTCGGCAAAAACGGCGTGGTCGACCTGACCCAGGGCATCGGCCCGTTCACCCCGGGCGGCTACTACGCCACCTCGCCGGCCGCGATCTCTCGCGATCTGGTGATCATGGGCGGTCACGTCACCGACAACGAATCGACCAACGAGCCGTCCGGCGTGATCCGCGCCTACGACGTGCGCGACGGCCACCTGGTGTGGAACTGGGACAGCAACAACCCGGACGCCACCGAACCGCTGGCGCCGGGCCAGACCTACAGCCGCAACTCGGCCAACATGTGGTCGCTGGCCAGCGTCGACGAGAAGCTCGGCATGGTCTACCTGCCGCTGGGCAACCAGACCCCTGACCAGTGGGGCGCCGACCGCACCCCGGGCGCCGAGAAGTTCAGCGCCGGCGTCGTCGCGCTGGACCTGGCCACCGGCAAGGTGCGCTGGAACTACCAGTTCACCCACCACGACCTGTGGGACATGGACGTCGGCAGCCAGCCGACCCTGCTGGACATGAAAACCGCCGACGGCGTGAAACCTGCGCTGATCGCCCCGACCAAGCAAGGCAGCCTGTACGTCCTCGACCGCCGCGACGGCACGCCGATCATCCCGATCCGCGAAATCCCGGTGCCGCAGGGCGCCGTGAAGGGTGACCGCACCGCGCCGACCCAGGCCCGTTCGGACCTGAACCTGCTGGCCCCGGAACTCACCGAAAAAGCCATGTGGGGCGCCAGCCCGTTCGACCAGATGCTGTGCCGCATCCAGTTCAAGGAACTGCGCTACGAAGGCCAGTACACCCCGCCGTCCGAGCAAGGCAGCCTGGTGTATCCGGGCAACGTGGGCGTGTTCAACTGGGGCGGCGTCTCGGTGGATCCGGTCCGCCAGATGCTGTTCACCAGCCCGAACTACATGGCCTTCGTCTCGAAGATGGTGCCGCGCGCCCAAGTCGCCGCCGGCAGCAAGCGCGAAAGCGAGACCGCCGGCGTGCAGCCGAACACCGGCGCACCGTACGCCGTGATCATGCACCCGTTCATGTCGCCGTTCGGCGTACCGTGCCAGGCCCCGGCCTGGGGCTACGTGGCCGGCATCGACCTGACCACCGGCAAAGTCGTGTGGAAACGCAAGAACGGCACCAGCCGCGACAGCTCGCCGCTGCCGATCGGCCTGACCCTGGGCGTGCCGAGCATGGGCGGCTCGATCGTCACCGCCGGCGGCGTCGGCTTCCTCAGCGGCACCCTGGACCAGTACCTGCGCGCCTATGACGTCAACACCGGCAAGGAACTGTGGAAATCCCGCCTGCCGGCCGGCGGCCAAGCCACCCCGATGACCTACACCGGCAAGGACGGCAAGCAATACGTCCTGCTGGTGGTCGGCGGCCACGGCTCGCTGGGCACCAAGATGGGTGACTATGTGATTGCCTACAAACTGTCCGAATAAGCGTCAGCGGCAATAAGGAAAAGGCGATGCCCGGTGTGGGCATCGCCTTTTTTGTTGGCGGCGGAACACTGCAAGCCTTTTGGGAGTGGGTGTGCCAGGTAGGGATTGGTCGGCTGCCAGGCCGTCATCGCCAGCAGGCTGGCTCCCACAGAAGATTGAGGTGGTCTGGGAGGGATTGGTCGGCTGGTAGGCCGTCATCGCTGGCAAGTCGAGTCGTCGCACCGCAGCTCCCACAGGGAATTGTGTCGGGCAGTCAGAAACAGGTCGGCTGTCAGTCCGCCATCGCGCGCCTCTCAAAAGGCCGAGTGTCAGCTCGCCTCGCTTTTGATCTTGATCTGCCGGCCCCTTCGGAAGGCTGAGCGGAGGGGTTCATCCGGGGGTGGGCGCGCAGCGCCGTTTGGCGCAGCCAAACACATCGCAAGGAGGTGCAGCGAAGCAAACCGTAGCCGATGCCCCCGGATGAATCCCGGAGCGAAAGAACCCCCGAGCCTCAGCGAGGGGCCGTACGCCGGGGCCAGACCTTTTGGTTACTTTGGGCTGGGCCGGCATTCCGGCGTCTGCCAAAAGTGACCCGCCGTAAGGGCGGAACCGCCAGCCGCCACACCCGAAGCAACGGATATACACACCAAACACCCCCAACCTGGTCGGCCCAAAGGCCGCCAAGGCCAACCCAACCCCAAACCCTGTCAAAACCCTGAACACACACCCAGAAACACCTCCCCCCATTGAAACCACCCACCC